>NZ_CACVCE010000030.1:0-26602 GCF_902729445.1 Magnetospirillum sp. LM-5
GGGGCTTGACCCGGCCATCCACGCGTTGCCGTTTGGAACTATGCCGACGGAACCATGGATGCCCGGATCAAGTCCGGGCATGACGAAAACAAGTCAGGCCTAAGCCCCGCTCAGGCAGGCGATCGCTTCTTGCAGCTTGGCCTTGGCGGCCAGCCATTCCTCGCGGCGCTCGCGGTTTTCCTCGACCACCTCGGGGGCGGCCTTGGCGACGAAGTCGGGATTGCCCAGCTTGCGATCGACCTTGACCACTTCCGCCTCGACGCGGACCAGTTCCTTTTCCAGGCGGGCCCGTTCCTTGTCGATGTCGATGATACCGGCCAGCGGCATGATCAAGGTGGCGCCATCGACCACCATCTGTACCGCGCCGTCGGCCAGAACCGCCACCGAGCGGGCGGCCGCGGCCTCCCACTCGACCACGTCCAGGCGGGCCATGCGCAGGATCAGATCCTGGTGGGTGCGACCCCATTCCAGGGTCCGCGCGTCCAGGCCGCTGGTCAAAAGCTCCATCTTGGCCGAGGCCGGCACGTTCATTTCCGACCGCACGCCGCGGATGGTCGAGATGACCCGGACCACCCAATCCATCTCCTGCTCGGCCGCCGGGTTGGCGACGCCGTCAAGGCGGGGCCAGTCGCGCAGCATCAGCTGATCGGTGCGCCCGCCCAGCTTGCCCCACAGCTCTTCGGTGATGAAGGGCATGAAGGGATGCAAGATGTGCAAGATCACGTCCAGCACCCAGGCGGTGGCGGCGCGGGTCTCGGCCTTGGCGGCTTCGTCGGTGCCGCTGAAGATCGGCTTGGCGAATTCCAGATGCCAGTCGCAGAAGGTGCCCCAGACGAATTGATAAGCCGCGTTGGCGGCGGCGTCGAAACGATAGCCGGCCAGGGCCACGGCCACCTTGTCGGCGGTCTCGGCCGCCTTGCCGACGATCCACCGGCTGACCGTGCCGGTCACCTTGGTCGGATCGAAGCCATCGACGGGCGCGCATTCGTTCATCTGGCAGAAGCGCGCGGCGTTCCACAGCTTGGTGGCGAAGTTGCGATAGCCCTCGACCCGGCTTTCCGCCAGCTTGATGTCGCGCCCCTGCGCCGCCAGGGCGGTCAGGGTGAAGCGTAGCGCGTCGCAGCCATATTTGTCGATCAGGTCCAGGGGGTCGATGATGTTGCCCTTGGACTTCGACATCTTCTGGCCCTTCTCGTCGCGGACCAGGGCGTGGATGTAGATTTCCTTGAACGGCACCTCACCCATGAAATGGATGCCCATCATCATCATGCGGGCGACCCAGAAGAAGATGATGTCGAAGCCGGTGACCAGGACGTCGGTGGTGTAATAGCGCGCCAGTTCCGGCGTCTGTTCCGGCCAGCCCAGCGTCGAGAACGGCCACAGCGCCGAACTGAACCAGGTATCCAGAACGTCGGTGTCGCGGGTCAGCGGCACGCCAGGACCGGCCGCAGCCTGCGCCGCCTCCTCGGTCTCCTCGACAAAGATCTCGCCGTTCGGCCCGTACCAGGCCGGAACCTGATGGCCCCACCAGATCTGGCGCGAGATGCACCACGGCTGGATGTTGCGCATCCATTCGTAATAGGTGTTTTCCCAATGCTTGGGCACGAACCGGGTCTTGCCGGTCTCGACCGCTTCCAGCGCCGGCTTGGCCAGGGTGGCGGCATCGACGAACCATTGATCGGTCAGCCACGGCTCGATCACCACGCCGGAGCGGTCGCCATAGGGGACCATGTGGACGTGGTTGTCGATCTTGTCCAGCAGGCCCAGTTCCTCGATCTCGGCCACCACCAGCTTGCGGGCGTCATAGCGGTCCAGACCCTGGAAGCGCTCGGGCACCTCGCCGGTCAGTTTGGCGTCGCGATCCAGGATGTTGATCATCGGCAGGTCGTGGCGCTTGCCGACCTCGAAATCGTTGAAATCGTGGGCGGGCGTGATCTTGACCGCACCGGTGCCCTTGGTCGGGTCGGAATATTCGTCGGCGACGATGGGAATCAGGCGGCCGACGATGGGCAGGCGCACCAGCTTGCCGACCAGATGGGTGTAACGCTCGTCCTCGGGATGCACCGCGACGGCGGTGTCGCCCAGCATGGTCTCGGGCCGGGTGGTCGCCACGGTGATGAAGGTGTCTTCCATCCCCTCGACCGGATAGCGGAAGTGCCACATATGGCCCTTCACTTCCCGCTGCTCGACTTCCAGGTCGGAAATGGCGGTGTGCAGCTTGGGGTCCCAATTGACCAGGCGCTTGTCGCGGTAGATCAGGCCCTGCTTGTAAAGGGTGACGAAGACCTTGCGCACCGCTTCCGACAGACCCTCGTCCATGGTGAAGCGTTCGCGCGCCCAATCGGGCGAGGCGCCCAGGCGGCGCAGCTGGCGGGTGATGGTGCCGCCCGATTCGGCCTTCCATTCCCACACCCGCTCGATGAACTTGTCGCGGCCCAGATCGTGGCGGGTGATCTTTTGCGCTTCCAACTGGCGTTCGACCACCATCTGGGTGGCGATGCCGGCATGGTCGGTGCCCGGCTGCCACAGCGCGTCGCGCCCGGCCATGCGGTTGTAGCGGATCAACACGTCTTGCAGCGTGAAGGTCAGCGCGTGGCCCATGTGCAGGCTGCCGGTAACGTTCGGCGGCGGCATCATGATGGTATAGGGGACCTTGTTGGAATCCGGCCGGGCGGCGAAGGCGCCCGACTGTTCCCAGCGGCCGTAATGGTGGGATTCGACGTCCCCGGGGCGATAGGTCTTGTCCAGCATGACCAGGGCTGTTCCTGTTGCTTGATCGATGAACGAAGGGCGGGAAAGGAAAGGCGGCCCGGAGAGCCCCGAGCCGCCTGTTTGAAATCTCGGGCCGGCGGAGATTATAGATTCTCGGCGCGGTTTACCATCTTCTCGATTTCCTGCTTCACGATCCGCTCGATCATGTAGGGCAGGTTGTCGTCGAGCCATTCCTTGAGGATCGGCTTCAGCAATTCGCGCACCATGTCTTCCAGGGTGATGCCGCCATTGCCCAGCCCGATGCCGCGATGGCGGACGATTTCGCGGGCCAGGTCCGACAGCAGCGAGGTGGAATGACGGGCCACCGGTTCCGAGATCAGCGGCTCGGCCGGCGATTCGATCGGCGGCATGCGCCGGATCGGCATCGGCTCGGGTTCGGGCTCGGGCTCGAAATCGAACTCGCCGACGTCGGGCTTGAATTCGTTGATGTCGAAAGCCGGCCCACCGTCGTCGAGCACCATGTCGTCGGTCAGCTCGAGGACATCTTCCTCTTCCTCGGGCTCGGGTTCGAACACCGGCTCCGGCTCGAAGACGGGTTCCGGCTCGGGCTCGGGCTCGGGCTCGGGTTCTGGCGCGGGCGCCGGCGCCGCCTGGGCGAACAGGGCGTCGATGTCGTCCTGCGGCAGCGGAGCGGGTTCCGGCTCGGGCTCGGGCTCGGGCGGCGGCTCCGCGACCGGAGTGGCGCTTTTATCCTCGGCCTCGTCTTCCGACAGGATGCGTCGGATCGAGGCAAGGATATCCTCCATTGAAGGTTCCTGTTGTGCCTTGTCGTCACTCATAGCTCGACTATCCGATGCTCCCCCGGCGTCCTATGTAGGACATCATGCCGCACGACCTAGAACAAATCATTAAGAAGATTGCGGCCCCCGCCGTCAATCCTCGTACTTCTCGTTGATTCCCGAACCGATCCACTGATAACGAACGTCGTCGAAGTTCTTGCGCGGATCATATGTTTCGACATTCAACGCCAAACCTGTGGCAGTCATTTCGCCCAGCGCCGACTTCAAGGTGAAGGCCGACACCATCTGGTCGCGCTGCGCCTTGACCAGGTTGACACGGGCCAGGAACAATTCCTGTTCGGCGTCCAACACGTCCAGCACGGTGCGCGAACCGACCTTGGCTTCTTCCTCGACGCCAGCCAGGGCCAGCTCGGAGGCGCGGATCTGCGCCTCGATCGACGAGATGCGGGCCCGGGTCGATTGCAGGTCTTCCCAGCCCTTGGTGGCGGATTCCAGGGCGTCGCGACGGGCCTGGTCGGCCTCGATCTTGCGCCGGCCATAGGTGTGCTTGCTTTCGCGCAGCGCCGAATAATACTGACCACCCTCGTAGAGCGGCACCGACAGCTTGACGGTCGCTTCGGCGGTTTCCAACTCGCTGCCCTGGCTGGAGGTCGACAGCTTGCGGCTCAGTTCGCCGTTCAAGGTCACCGACGGCAGCAGGTCGCCGCGCGCCAGGTCGATTCCTTCCTTGGCCGACTGGGCCGTCCAGTCCGAATAGATCACCAGCGGGTTCTTGGCCAAAGCCGTCGCCTTGATCTCGTCGAAGCTGGCGGGAACCGCGGCCGGGGCCTTCGGGGCCTGCGGCGATTCCGGCGAACGGCCGATCAGGGTGATGAACTTGGCGCGGGAATTCTGCACCGCACCCTCGGCGGCGGCGCGCTCGGCGACGGCGCCCGACAGGCGGGCCTCGGCCTGACTGACGTCGGTCCGGGTGATCTCGCCGACGCGGAAGCGTTCCTGCGCCGCTTCCAGCTGACGGCGCAGCACCTGCTCGTTGTTGATGTTGAGCTTCAGGACCGATTCGTCACGCACCACATCCAGGAACGCGGTGGCCGCGTTCAGCAAGATGGTCTGTTCCTTGGACTGCAGGTCGGCACGGCCGGCCAGCACGTTGGCCTCGGCCTGGCGGGTGCCGGCGACGGTCTTGCCGCCGCGATACAGGTACTGGGTGACGGTCAGCGTCTTGTCGTCCGAGGTCCGGCCCTGCTCGCGGCCCTGGGCCGACGAGCCGGTGTAGGAATTGGATTCATACTTGCCGCGCCCGTATTCGTCGGTGAAGGTCACGGTCGGCCGCCACTTGGACAGCGCCTGCGGCACTTCTTCGTCGGTGGCGCGCAACTGGGCGCGCCGGGCCAGCAAGGTCGGGTTGGTGGCATAGGCGATCGCAAGGACCTCTTCCAAGGTCTCGGCAGCGGCCGGCTGGGCGCCCAGCGCCACCAATCCAGCCATCGCGACACCCGCCATCCAAAAGCTTTTTTTCATACCGCACCTTCCTGCAAGGCTCGAGACCGTCCTAATTCGTCCAGACGAAAGAGACAACGGGACCTTCTCCCCCACCGCCCGCACATCGATAACGATCCACCCATATCCACGCTTCAGCGCAGCAATTGTTGCGGATCAGAAACATCGCCGCAATCGACCGCGTGCGCTGGAGCCTCGGCAGAAACCGGGCTGGGCCGACTAGGCCAATTAATCACCAAGGTTATTTACGAAGTCTTAAACGCACGATGCCGAAGCGCCATTTTCCTGGATAGTTTCGGTTTCGGAAGTTCCTTCACCTAGAACCGAAAGGCGGGCCTGGCGGCCGGCATCGGCAGGCGGGCGGTGGTGCCGTCGAACACCACGCGGCTGCCCCAACTGTCCCCCACCCGCACCAGCACGGTGCCGCGCCCGATTCCCTTGCCGTCATCGACCACGCCGACCAGGCGGCCGCCGTCGGCCAGCTGGCGACGCAGTTCGACCGGAATTTCGGACAGGGCACCGGACAGGAAGATCACGTCGAACGGCGCCTGGGCGGGATAGCCGCCGACATAGGGACCCTGGACCACCGCAGCGTTATCGACCCCCAACGAGGTCAAGGTCTGGCCCGAACGGGCGACCATTTCGGGATCGGCCTCGATCGAGACCACGGTCTGGGCCAGCCGGGCCAGGACGGCGGTGACGTAGCCGGTGCAATCACCGATATTCAAGACCACGTCGCTGTCCTTGATGCCGGCGGCTTCCAGCAATTTGGCCAGGATCAGGGGCTTCATCACCACCCGGCCGGCGCCGACATCCAGGTCCTCGTCGACATAGGCGAAGGCGCGCATCGGCTTCGAAACGAACATCTCGCGCGGGACGGCGCCCAGCGCCCGGACGATCCTGGGCTCGATTACCCGGTTGGTGCGAATCTGGCTTTCGACCATATTGAAGCGGGCGGCGGCGAAATCCATTGAGGTCCCTCGTGATGTCTGGTGACGGGGCGCCGCCCTGAAAGCGGGCGCTGCCTGCCTTATACCGCCGGAAAATGGCCGACTCAAACCCTTTCCCAAGAAGTGTCGAAAGCCCATAAACATCGGCTTGACCAGTCCGACCAACCCGCGTATAAGCACGGTCCTCACGTCGGGCACCGGTCGCTTTCAAGCCTCTGGCCCGGTCTGACGGAGGGCCGGGTGGCAGAGTGGTGATGCAGCGGACTGCAAATCCGCGTACGTCGGTTCAATTCCGGCCCCGGCCTCCAGTGCTCGTGAGAACAGTTTTCAGTGGGTCCCTACCGCGACGACCCCCTGATCCGGAGTAGCTCAGCGGTAGAGCAGCCGGCTGTTAACCGGCTGGTCGGGGGTTCGAATCCCTCCTCCGGAGCCAATTGGGGCCGGTCGTCCACAAGACGACCGGCCCTTTCGCTTTCATCCACCCTTGTCTTTTCGAAGAACCCGTCCGACAGTGCCGACGGGACTCTCTGGGCAGGATTTCTGTGTCCGTGACTGCAACACCGGCCATCCACTCGCCACGGCTCGATCGCGCGCTGGCCCGCGTTTTGCCGTCGGCCCAGCCGGGAAGCATGCGCAAGTGGGAACGGGTGCTGGGCCCGACCCTGTGGCCGCATCTTGTCGCCGCTCTGGATGTGCCCGCCGCCGATGGCGAGGCCTGGCGGCGTCTGGCCGGGCAGCTGGGCCAGGCCAATCTTCCCCGCTCGGCCCTGGTGGCCTTGTTCCTGGCCCGCCAGGCGACCACCGACCGCTTCGTGCTGGGCGACCTTTATTGCGAGGAAGGCATGTGGTGGCGGGCGCTGGGGCTGCCCGACGCCCCCCGGCTCCGGGTGGCCCGCCGGCTTTATTCCGAACCCGACGCCACCGAAACGGTCGAGGAAAGCAGCGACGACGGCCTGACCACGCTGACCCGCCGCAACGCCCCCGACCGCTTCGACGAATATTGCCACGCCTGCGCAACGGACGAGTTTCCGCCATGGATCGACGAGGCCCGCACCGTCGATCTGGACGCGGTGGACACCCCGATCGGCGCCGCCGAGGACCTGTCCTTCCTGGTCCTCAAGGGCGGCCAGGTGGCGATGCGGGTCGATGCCTGGGTGCGCGGCAACGCCTCGGTTCAGTTCGGCGGCGTGCCGGTGATCCTTTCGGCCCGGGGCGCGCGCCCCGATGACCGATTGGCCGCGCTTGCCATCAATCATCTGCGCTATCTGACCATTTGGTCCGGCGCCGATCTGGTGATGGTCGAGACCGCGGCCGACCTGGACCTGGAGCCCGAGCCGCTGCGGCGCTGGATCGACAGCCACCGCACCTGGTCGCGCCGGGTGGATTATGTCCAGATCGACCTGGCCCGGCCCGAGGAAGCGATCTTCGCCGATTTCCGCGAGACCCATCGCCAGGACACCAAGCGCGGCCTGCGCCAGATGGACATTCGCGCCTGGACGCCCGACGACCGGGCGTTGATCGAGGATTACCTGCACCTCAAGGCGATGATCGGCCGGTTTTCCTTCGATACCGTCGACACGATCCGCGACAGCCTGGCCGCCGGGCGGAGCCATCTGTGGGTCGGCTATGACGGAGCGACGCCGATCTCGGCGGTGCTGACCACCGACCACGGCACCACCACCATCTACAGCTCCAGCGTCTCGGCCCCGGGCAACCGCCGGCCGCTCAGCCACGCCCTGGTCTGGACCGCCATTCTGGACGCCAAGGCCCGCGGCCAGAAGCTGTTCGACATGGCGCCCCTGCAGATCGACCCCGCCTTCGGCACCAAGCATGCCGGCATCGCCCTGTTCAAGCGCGGCTTCGCCCGCACCCAGCTCGAGCGGAGCTGGCATGCCGTCCAGGTCCGCTAGGCCCCGTCATCGGCCCGTTTGTGCATTCATCCTTCGGTGATTATAGTTGTTCCAAGCCCGACACCATTCCTTGCGCTGTTCGAAGGACCCATCCATGAAACGCCTGCTGATCCCCGCCCTGCTGGCCCTGGCCGTCGCCGCCAGCCCCGCTCAAGCCGGCTGGGACGAGGCCAAGGCGGCCTTCTCGCGCCAGGACTGGCCGGTGGCGCTGCGCGAATTGCAGCCCCTGGCGCAAAGCGGCCATGTCGAGGCCCAGGCCCGGCTGGGCTATATGCTGCTGAACGGCATCGGCGTCGCCCGCAACGAGGCCGAGGCGGTCCGCCTGCTGAGCATCGCCGCCGACAAGAACGATCCGCTGGCCCAGTTCGCCATGGGCACCGCCTATTTCGCCGGCAAGGGCGTCACCGCCGACCGTGACCGTGCCCTGATCATGTTCCTGCGCGCCGCCGACCAGAACCAGCCCAACGCGCTGAACAATCTGGGCCAGATCCACTTTCAAGGCGTCGGCGTGCCGAAGGACGAGGCCAAGGGCCTGACCTATCTGCGCCGCGCCGCCGACCAGGGCATTCCCGCCAGTTGGGAAACCATCGGCATCGCCTATTGGTTCGGGCGCGGCGTGCCCCAGAACCCCGCCGAGGCGGTCCCGTGGCTGAAGAAAGCCGCGGAAAAGGGCCTGATGACCGCCCAGAACCTGTACGGCGCCGCCTTGTGGAACGGCAACGGCACCGCCAAGAACCAGACCGAGGCGGTCAAGTGGTTCGAACGCGCCGGCAATCAGGGTGACGGATCGTCGCTGTTCAATGTCGGCCAGGCCTATCTGAACGGCGTCGGCGTGCCGCGCGACATCGAGAAGGGCTATTACTATCTGAGCCTGGCGGCGCGCCAGGCCAAGCCGCAGGACATCGCCCGCTTCGCTGAGGCCCGCGACAAGGCCAAGGCCAGCACCAACCCCGACCAGGAACAGCGGGCCAACGCCCGGGCCGCCCAGTGGAAGCCCGGTCGGGACGGCGGCGGCGAAGCCGTGTCAGGCCCGCAATCGGCGACAGCCGGCGGCCAGACAGCCCTGCCAGCGGCACCGGAACGCCCGAAGGTGTCGTCGGGCTCGGGCTTCGCCGTCAATGCCGATGGCATCGTCTTGACCAATTCCCATGTGGTGAAGAGTTGCCGCAACATCCACGTCACCATCGGCGACACCGGCCGGGCCGAGGCCGCCGTCCTGGTCGCCCGCGACGAAGCCAATGACCTGGCCGCCTTGAAGACGTCGCTGCGCCCCGCCGACATCGCCCGCTTCCGCGAGGACAAGCCGATCCGCTCGGGCGACCAGGTGGTGGTGGTGGGCTTCCCGCTATCGGCGCTGCTGTCGCGAGAGCCCAACATCACCGACGGCGTCATCAGCGCCCTGGCCGGCATCCGGGGCGACAAGCGCCATTACCAACTGACCGCGCCGATCCAGCCGGGCAATTCCGGCGGCCCGGTGGTCGATATGAGCGGATCGGTGGTCGGCGTGGTGGTGTCGAAGCTGAACGCCTCGCGCGTGGCCGAGCGCACCGGCGACATCCCGCAGAACGTCAATTTCGCCATCAAGTCGGAGCTGGCCCGCAAGTTCCTGACCGACAATTTCCTGCCCTATTCGACGGCGCCGGCCACCCCGACCATGTCGGCGGCCGATGTCGGCGACAAGATCCGCAAGGTCACCGCCTTCATCGAATGCGATGGGTGATCAGCGTCCTGGGGCGTCGCGGGTCCGAAGCTTGACCGGTCGCGGCCGGTCGGGCGTCAGGGTGTAATCCACCTCTTCGGCATAGGCCTTGCCGGCGCCCCGGCTTTCATCGACCAGCGCGCCGAGCACGGCAATGCCGCCGGTCGCCACCATGAAGGCGGAATTGCCCCAGATCCAGCCGTCGGCCGAGGCGGTCAGGGTGTGCGCGGTCTGGCGAAACCCCGGAGCCTGGCACATCACCGCCACCGGCGAGGCGCGGTTGGGAATGGAGATCGCCGCCGGCGTCTCGATGGTGGCTTCAAAGCCGCCCATCCCCTTCAGTTCGCAGCGGGCCTTGTCGGGATTGGTGCGGATCTGCACCGTCGAATCGGTCGATCCCACCACCGAGGCGCACGCGCCCAGCAGTCCGATCGCCGCCAACACGGCGCCTCGCTTCACCCAAAAACCGATCATGACCCCCCCGATGCAGGCGTTCCCCCAATATTTCATCGGGGGACCGCCCAGCGCAAGCGGCATCAACCGGGGCGGCCATCGGCGCGCGGCCGGGTGACGATGGGGAAATAGACCACGACGAACAATCCCCAGGCCAAGGTCCACAGGGTGCCGCCGGCATGGGTCAGCCCCATCTGGGCGCCGCCGGCCAAGGGAGCCGCCACCCGCGCCAAGGTCCCGAGCGACAAGAGCACATAGGCCGCCACCGTCCAGGGAGAAACTTCCAGCATGCGGCCGGCATGGCCCAGGGCGGCCCGGCTCATCACGCCCAGAACCATGGTCCCGACCGCGCCCGCGGTCAGGGCGTGCACGGCGGCACTGGGCGGCAGGGCCGGCACGAAGCTCGACAATCCCAACAAGGCCAGGCCGATCACCAGCCACAAATAGCCCAGATGCAGCACCCACAGGATCGGGTTGGTCAGGGTCTTGTGGCCGTACCAGCGCGACAGGCGCAGGCCGTTGATGGAAGCCGCCGCCAGCAAGGCCATTCCGGCGGCCGGCGAGGTCGGGGCCAGGGCGGCCAGGACAATGCCCACCAGCACCGAGAGTGCGGCGCCGCCCTTCTCGATCCAGCCGATCGGCTGGATTTCCACCGGCTGGCCGTTCATGCGCAGCCAATTCATGGTGAAGGACGGCACGATCCGGCCGCCGACGACGACGATCATCACCAGCACCAGGCCGATCCCCAGCCACAGGGCGGCCAATCCGTCGCCCAGGCCAAGGACGATGTCGGCATGGATGGCCAGGTCCGACAGCCACAGGGCGGCCAGGATGAACAGGAACGAGATGTTGCGCCACTTGCCGGCGGCCACCAGCGGGCGACCGACCAGCAGCCCCAGCAGCGGCAGATAGGCAAGATCGATGACGGCCACCAGCGCCGACGGCAGCAGGCCGGCCAGGGCAAAGCCGACCCGACCGGCCAGCCACAAGGCGAACAGGACCATCAGCGGCCGACCCTCGACATGGTGGCTGTTGGTCCAGTTGGGCACCGCCGTCAGCAGAAAGCCGCCGATGGCGGCACCGGCGAAGCCGTACAGCATTTCATGGCCGTGCCACAGCGAGGGCGCATAGGCGATGCCCAGATCCAGCCCGCCGGCATAGACCACCAGCCACACAGGCAGCATCAGCAGCGGCACCAGGCCGGCCGACAGGAAGAACGGACGAAAGCCGGCGGCGAAGAACACCGACCCGCCGGTGGGGCGCAGACGGGGTTCCTGCAGCGGAATGGTGGCCATATGACGGTTCCTCCTGGGTTCGATCCGTGGGCCGAAGTGTCGGATTTGGCTTGCCGACTGGCCTTGACGGGTGTCAAGCGCTAGGATCGGGTCGGAACGCGCGATTCGACAAATGAGTGGCCTGCTTATCCCCGGAATTCGCCATGCGAATTTCGGGGGCAGGACACTAAAGGGGGAAGGTGATGCCTGTCGCCGTCGATATCCAGACCGGAGTGCAGCCGGGACTGAGATTTGCCGCCCTGCTGGACCGCAAGGGCGGCTGCCGCGACCTTGACTGGGAGGGCGTGCGCGCCTGGCGCCCGGCCGACGGCTTCTTGTGGATCCATCTGGAACGCGACGATCCCACCGCCGCAGCCTGGCTGCGGGGCGAAAGCCGGGTCGATCCGCTGGCGGCGCTGGCCCTGCTGGCCGAGGAATCCCGCCCGCGTGTCGAGGATGTCGATGATTCGTTGCTGGTGGTGTTGCGCGGCGTCAACGTCGATGACAGCACCGGCGAGACCGAGATGGTGCCGATCCACATCTGGGCCGAGCCCGACCGCCTGATCTCGCTGCGCGACAAGGACCATCAGCTGAACGCGCTGAGAAACATCCGCCTGGCTTTGCTGACCGGCAAGGGGCCACGGACCCCCGGCGGCCTGTTGGCCCAGATCGCCGAACGCATCGTCGAGCATCTGGAACTGCTGCTGGACGGACTCGAGGATCAGGTCGGCGAATTGGAAGAGGATTCGCTGGAAAACGTCGATGGCGCCGAAACCCGCGCCCGCCTGGCCTCGGTGCGGCGCCAGACCATCAAGCTCAGGCGCTATCTGGGGCCGCAGCGCGACGCCCTTTACCGCATCCAGCACGACGATGCCAGCTGGCTGTCGGACGAGGCCAAGCTGCGCCTGCGCGAGGTCAACGACAAGGTGATCCGCCATATCGAGGATCTGGACGCCCTGCGCGACCGCGCCACCATCCTGCACGAGGATCTGTCGGCGCAGATTTCCGAACGGATCGCGGTCAGTTCCAACCGTTTCACCGCCCTGGCCGCCCTGTTGCTGCCGCCCAGCCTGGTGGCCGGCCTGCTGGGTGCCAATGTCGGCGGCATCCCCGGCAGCGACAATCCCGTGGCCTTCTGGGAAGTGTGCCTGGTGGTCGCCACCATGCTGCCGGCCCTGTGGATGCTGCTGCGCCGCCTGCGCTGGCTGTAGCGCGATCCCGGTTTGGTTGGAATCGCGCCAAGCCCGCGTGGCGTTTGAACGGCCCCGGGACGGGGCGCCAAAGGCAAGGCTCGAGGCTTAACCCTTGTGGTAGCTCTCGATCAGTTCGACCTCGTTCTTCGAGCCCAGGATCACCGCGATCCGCTGGTGCAGGTCGGTGGGCTGGACCTCCATGATGCGCTCGGTGCCGGTAGTGGCGGCGCCGCCGGCCTGCTCGATGATGAAGGCCATCGGGTTGGCCTCGTACATCAGGCGCAGCTTGCCGCCCTTCTTGGCGTTCTCGGCATCCTTGGGGTACATGAACACGCCGCCGCGCACCAGGATGCGGTGCACCTCGGCCACCATCGAGGCGACCCAGCGCATGTTGAAATCCTTGCCCCGAGGCCCTTCCTTGCCGGCCAGGCATTCATCGACATAGCGCTTGACCGGCGGCTCCCAGAAGCGCGCGCGCGAGGCGTTGATGGCGAATTCCTTGGTGTCGGCCGGGATGGTCATGTTCGGATGGGTCAGGAAGAACATGCCGACGTCGCGGTCCAGCGTGAAGCCGTGCACGCCCGAGCCGGTGGTCAGCACCAGCATGGTCGACGAGCCGTACAGGGCATAGCCGGCGCAGACCTGCTGCACGCCGGGCTGCAGGAAGGCGTCGGCCTTGCTGGCGTCGGCGCCCTCGGGCAGGCGCAGGATCGAGAAGATCGAGCCGACCGAGATGTTGACGTCGATGTTGGACGAGCCGTCCAGCGGATCGAACAGCAGCAGATAGCGGCCCTCGGCGGTGCCGTGCACGGCGTGGACGTCTTCCAGCTCTTCCGAGGCCATGGCGGCATAGTTGCCGCCCAGCGCGTTCATGTGCAGGAAGATGTCGTTGGCCAGAACATCCAGCTTCTTTTGCTCTTCGCCCTGGACGTTCTCGCTGCCGGCGACGCCGTGATTGCCGACCAGCGCGCCGCGATTGACCTCGTGCGAGACCATCTTGCAAGCGGTCAGAATGTCGGTCATCAGCGCGGTGAACACGCCGGACCGGCCAAGGCGACGCTGCTCCTGCAGCAGGAAGTGCGTCAGGGTGATCCGCTTGTAGGGCATGGTTCCTCCATTTATCAGCATTTTTGAATGTAGGTGCTGTTCTTGGACGTTGGTATTCCTTTTGCGCGTCGGATGCAACCCGCTACACTGGTTACCCGTTAGCGTAGGGAGACCTTGATGTTCGAGCCGCTTTACCCCGATGACGCCGCCCGCGTAGGCCAGTTGGCGCGGGTTTTCACCACCATCGGCGACGAGCGGATGAAGGAGATCGGTCTTTACAATCACGCTTTGTCGGTCGAGCCGGTGGGCTTTCGCCGCTGGGAGGATTGGGTCGCCGGCATCCTGGTGACGCCGTGGTTCATGAACCTGATCCTGCTGCCGACCAACGAGGCGCAGATGAAGGGCGACGTCACCGGCACCAAGCGCCGCATCGACATGCCGTGCGGCGAGGTGACCTTCAATATCGGCGAGGTCGAGGAGGTCGGCCCCTATCTGGCCTCGTCTCTTTATTCGCCCATGGGCCGCTTCGACGTCCACGCCGTGGCGGTGACCACCGCCTGGGCCGCCGTCGAGAAGTTCTTCAAGGTCCCCGAGGTCGAAGAGCCCGAACACGGCGACAGGAAGTGTTCATAGGAATCCGGCCGGTAGCCGGCCGCAATCACCGCTTCCCGCGACAATCCTCGCAGGTCCGGATCAGGTCCAGCTTGCCCGGCTGATCGAACATCGAATGGCCGGTCAGGCGCTCGACCATCCGCTCGATCGAGAATTTGGGCGCGAAGGGCCGGCCGCACGTCAGGCAAAGGGCCGGCTCGTCCTGCTTCAACAGGGCCAGGTCGGGCGCGCTCCAATCCAGCCGCGCCACCAGGCCGACCGCCTTTTCCGGACAGGCGACGCGGCACAGGCCGCATTGGGTGCAGGCACTTTCGCGGACCTGCAAGGTCAGATCGCGCAGATTGCCGATGATCGCCTTCGACGGACACACCACCGCGCAGGCCATGCACAGCGTGCAGCGCCCAATGTCCACCGCGATGGTGCCGAACGGATCGCCCGCCCCCAACGCCACGTCGTCAACCGCGGTTGACGAGGCCGCGCGCAGATGATCCAGCGCCTGGCGCATCACCGACCGCTTGGCCCCGGGCCGGATATCGGCGGGCGGGCACGGCGCCGAAAGATGATCGGGCCAGACCAGCAGATCGGGATCGACGCCCTGGATGACGCGGATGCGGGCCGGGCCGCCCAGCCCCGTCAATGCACGGTTGACAAATTCGGCCGCGCCGACCAAAGCCCCATGGTCGCCGGGATCGGCCAGCACCGTCACCTCGGCCGCACCCAGGGCCAGGGCGGCCAGCATCAGATCGGGGCCGACCGAATCGACGGCCGACACCGACAGCGGCAGCACCCGGGCCGGCAAGCCGTCGCCATGGCGGGCCAGGGCCGAGAGCGGCGCCATGGACGGCCCATGGATCAGCAGCACCGGATCGGTGCCGCCGCCGGCCTGAAAGACCGACAACAGCGTGCGTACCCGTTCCAGCGGATCGCGATGGAACCGGATCGCCCCGGTCGGGCAGACGGTGGCGCAGCCGCCATGGCCCGAACAGGCATGGGCATCGACAACGACCGCATCGCCCTTGGCCACCAGCGCACCGCTGGGACAGACGTCCAGGCAGCGGGTGCAGCCGACCTGGCCATTGCGGGCATGGGCGCACAGGGCGGCATCGATTGTGACGTAACGCGGCTTCTCGAACTCGCCCAGCAGATCGTGGGCGGCCTGGACGGCCCGCTCGACCGCCAGGGCCGAGCGCGGATCGGCGATGATCCAGCCGTCGCGGGCGCGGACCAGCGGATTGTCGCCGCTTAGATCCACCACCACGTCGGCCTGCAGCAGCGAGCGGCCGGAATGGGCCGGCTCGAATTCCAGATGGCGCCGCGACGACGGCTTGGCCGCCGCCAGTTCCTCGACGGTCAGGGTCCAGTTGCCCAGGCCGCCGGCCGCCACCACCGCCCTGCCCCGCCACAGGGTGAAGCCCCGTTCGTCGGGCGGGGTCAGCGGCTCCGCCTGCGGCGCCAGCAGCAATTGGACGGCGCGGTCGGCCGCCAAACGCCGGGCCACGTCAAGCGCCTGGTCGCAGGCCCCCAGGACCAGGATGCGGCCGGCCGAATTCAACAACACGCTGTCGCCCCCGGGCTTCGGCCCCATGGAATCGGCCAGCAGGGCGGCCATCTTGGCGGCGGCCTGGTCAGCCTGGATCGACCAGCCGGCGCGGTCGCGGATATCGACGCACAGCGGCGCCTCCATCTCGACATCCTGGGCCAGTTCCCGAAATAACGGCGCTTCCTGACCGCAGGCGACCACGACCGGCCCGCAGGCGACCGCCTGACGAAAAACCGACAATTCCGACCGGCACAGCTGGCGATGGACCGGGCCGGGCTCGCCCCCCAGGGCGGCGGCGATGGCTGTCGCATCCACCGCCATGGTCTCTTCGCACGAGCACAGCAACACGTTCCGCCCGCCGACCTTCATGACAGCCCTCTTCACAGACACACTCGGGTCTTGCACTGTAGCGTCCGGACCGCATCGCCTGAAAGGACTTCATGATCGCCGGACTGATCCTGGCCGGAGGTTTGGGCCGCCGCCTGGGCGGCACCGACAAGCCGCTGATCGACATCGGCGGCCGGACCCTGCTGGCGCACGTTGTCGGCCGCCTGGGTCCGCAGGTGGAGCGCCTGGTCCTCAACGCCAACGGCGACCCGGCCCGCTTCGCCGCATTCGGCTTGCCGGTGGTCGCCGACGACATCGAAGGTTTCGCCGGGCCGCTGGCCGGCATCCTGGCCGGGCTGGATTGGGCGGCAGCAAAAGGATTCACCCATCTGGTCACCGTCGCCGGCGACAATCCGCTGATCCCGGCCGATCTGGTGGAACGGCTGGCGGCGGCCAGCCCGGTCCTCGCAGTCGCCGCCTCGGGCGGGCGGCGCCACCCGACCTGCGGCCGATGGGATGTGTCCTTGGCGGCCCGGTTGCGCCGCGCGGTGGCTGAAGACGGCGAGCGCCGCCTGAACGGGCTGACCACCGCCTGGGGAGCTGTTCAGGTCGATTGGCCCGATCAGCCGGTCGATCCCTTTTTCAACGTCAACACCGCCGACGACATCGCCCGGCTGACGAAGATTCTTACGCCCTGACCCGCTGGTCGCGGGCCAGCTCCACCATGCGCCAGGCCAGCATGCCGCCCAGCATGGCGGATGCGAAGGCCGCCGCCTCGACCATGCCGCCGGCCGCCGCCACGAAGGCCGGCCCCGGGCAATAGCCGGCCAGGCCCCAGCCCAGCCCGAAGATGGCCGAACCGGTGATCAGGCGGGAATCGATCCGGGTGCCGCCGGGCAATTGATAGGTAGCGGCGCACAAGGGGCCGGACCGCTTCAGGCAATAGCGATAGCCCAGGAAGGTCACCGACAGGCCGCCGGCCATCACCAGCGCCAAAGTCGGGTTCCAGGTGCCGAAAACATCGAAGAAGCCGATGACGTTGGCCGGATCGGCCATCCCCGAGACGATCAGGCCGACACCGAACAACAGGCCGGCAATATAGGAAGACAGGCCTTGCCGCATGATCAGAACCCCAAAGACAGCAGATGACGGGTGACGAAGACGGTGATGGCGCACACCGCCATGAAGGTGATTACGGCGGCCATCGAGCGCTTCGACAGGCGCGACAGCCCGCAGATGCCGTGGCCCGAGGTGCAGCCATTGCCCATGCGGCTGCCAAAGCCGACCAGGAAGCCGGCCACCAGCAGCACCGGCAAGGCCACCCCCGCCCCGGCCAGCGACAGCTTGCCCATCAGGCCCAGCGCCGCACCGGGCGTCACCATGCCGGCGATGAAGGCCAGCCGCCAACGGGTCTGTTCCGAGCCGGGCTCGCCGACCACGCCGCCGACGATCCCGGAAACCCCCAGAATCCGGCCGTTGGTCAACATCAGCACCACCGCACCGGCCCCGATCAGCAATCCGCCCACCAGCGCCGTCACCGCATTGAAATCCGAAATCACCGCAACCCCCGATTTTGCGTAGCAACATTCCAACATACTAATTTACCAAGAATTGCGAATCGTCAAGCCTCGATTGCGCATGCCCCCATGCGCAAACCTTGCTTTGACCGGCCAGAAGCGCTACTTGAAGCCCGATTCGCGAAGGAGAACGGCCATTCCCAAGATCGGTATCGTCAGCCTGGGCTGCGCCAAGGCGTTGGTGGATTCGGAACGCATCCTGACCCGGCTGCGGGCCGAGGGCTACGACATCTCGGGCACCTATGACGGCGCCGACGCGGTCATCGTCAATACCTGCGGCTTCCTGGACTCGGCCAGGGCCGAATCGCTGGAAG
The DNA here is from genome assembly GCF_902729445.1 of Magnetospirillum sp. LM-5. Taxonomy (NCBI): domain Bacteria; kingdom Pseudomonadati; phylum Pseudomonadota; class Alphaproteobacteria; order Rhodospirillales; family Rhodospirillaceae; genus Magnetospirillum; species Magnetospirillum sp. LM-5. The sequence continues at coordinate 17,909 of NZ_CACVCE010000030.1, forward strand.
CCATCGGCGAGGCCCTGGCCGAGAACGGCAAGGTCATCGTCACCGGCTGCATGGGGGTGGACGAGGCGACCATTCGCGCCACCCATCCCAGCGTGCTGGCGGTGACCGGCCCGCATCAGTACCAGCAGGTGGTCAACGCCGTCCATGCGGTGGCGCCGCCGGTGGCCGACCCGCTGATGAGCCTGGTGCCGCCGGAAGGCCTGCACCTGACGCCGCACCATTACGCCTACTTGAAGATTTCCGAGGGCTGCAACCATCGCTGCAGCTTCTGCATCATTCCCGGCATCCGCGGCGATCTGGTCAGCCGCCCGATCGACGACGTGCTGCAGGAAGCCGAGCGTCTGGCCCTGGCCGGCGTGCGCGAGCTTTTTGTGATCAGCCAGGATACCGGCGCCTACGGCCAGGACATCCGCCACGCCGAGGCGCTGTGGCGCGGCCGTCCGGTCAAGGCCCGCATGACCGAGCTGGCCGGCGCGCTGGGCGAATTGGGGATGTGGGTGCGCCTGCATTACGTCTATCCCTATCCCCATGTGGACGAGGTCATCCCCTTGATGGCCGAGGGCAAGATCCTTCCCTATCTCGACATCCCGTTCCAGCACGCCTCGCCCAAGGTGCTGCGCGCCATGCGCCGCCCGGCCGACCACGAGAGATTGCTGGAACGCATTCGCGGCTGGCGTCAGGTCTGCCCCGATCTGGCCATCCGCTCGACCTTCATCGTCGGCTTCCCCGGCGAGACCGACGAGGATTTCGAGCAGCTTCTGGCCTGGCTGGAGGAAGCCCGCATCGACCGCGTCGGCTGCTTCAAGTACGAGAACGTCAAGGGCGCGCCGTCGAACGCGCTTGCCGACCATGTCGAGGAAGAGGTCAAGGAAGAGCGCTACAACCGCCTGATGGAAGTGGCCCGCCAGGTTTCCGACGAAATGTCGCAGGCCAAGATCGGCAAGGTCATCGAGGTGATCGTCGACGAGGTCGACGACGAAGGCGCCTTCGCGCGATCCAAGGCCGACAGCCCCGAGGTTGACGGCAACGTCTTCCTGAACGGCGAGACCGACCTGGAACCCGGTGACATCGTCCGCGTCGAGATCGACCATGCGGAAGATTTCGACCTGTGGGGGGATGTGGTCGAATAGCTTATCCGAACACCCGGAATTCGCCCGCGCCGGCCATGCCCCATTGGATTGCGGCCAGAAAGGTCTCGACGCCGCAGGGCTTCGACACCAGACCGGCGAAACCGGCCTGCTCCAGCGCGCCGGCCAGGCCTTCGCGGCGGATGGCGGTCAGGGCCAGGATCGGCACCCGGGCCAATTCGGGGCGAGACCTCAATTCCCGGGCCACCTCCTGGCCCGAGCTGCCGGGCAGGTTGAGGTCCAGCAAGATCAGACCGGGCCGTTCGGCCAGGGCGGTCGGCACCACCTGATCGGCCCGGGCCACCAGCACGGCGCGATAATCGGCCATATCCAGCAATTCGCCGTAAAGCTCGAGGTTGACGGCGTTGTCGTCAACGATCAGGACGGCGGGAACGGTCATCGCGATCAGGCCTTCGACACGGACAGCAATTCCGCCAGCGTAGCCCAGAACCGGGGAATATCCAGCGGTTTGGTGAGATAGGCGTCGAAACCGGCCTGTTCGGCCCGCCTTTGCGCGGTGACGCTGGCATTGGCGGTCAGCGCGATCACCGGGACCGGTCGCGCCGCTTCTTCGGCCTTCAGCGCCGCCAGCGCGGCGAAGCCGTCCATGCCCGGCAGGTTCAGGTCCAAGACGATGATGTCGGGCCGGTCGCGCAGCGCCAGTTCCAGCCCCAATTCGGCGGTGTGGGCCGAAACCAGCCGGGCGCGGGCGACATCGGCCAGGATTTCCTGCATCAGGTGCAGGTTGGCCGGATTGTCCTCGATATACAGCAAGGTGAAGGGCTGGCCGATGTCCGCCGACACCGGCGATGACGGGCTGGCCTCGTCGGCCGGGGCGGCCAGATCGCCGGCCGCCGGCACCTCGACCCAGAACGATGCCCCCTCGCCCATCACCGAGCTGAAATCGATCCGTCCGTCCATCGCCTCGATCAAGCGACGGGTGATGGTCAGGCCGATGCCGGTTCCCTCGACCTCGCTCAATTCGGCGCCCAGGCGGCTGAACGGCTGGAACAGCTCGGACCGGTGACTTTCGGGAATGCCGGGGCCGGTATCGGTGACGACGAAGCGCACATAACCGGGTGCGCCCGGCGCGACCGACAAGGTGACCGTGCCTTGCGGCCGGTTGTACTTCACCGCGTTCGACATCAGGTTCAGCAGCACCTGCTTGAAGCGGGTATAGTCGATCAGCACGGCGCGATGATCCTGGACCTGCCAGTCGCCGACCGTCACCCCCGATCGTTGGGCCGAGGCCCGCGCCAGGGCCAGGCATTCGTCGAGCAGGGCCGCCGGAGCCACCGGCTCGACCGACAAAGACAGCTTGCCGGCCTCGATCCGCGCCAGATCCAGGACCTCGCTGATCAGATCCAACAGATGCTGGCCGCCCTTGACGATGTGGTCCAGTTGGCGGCTTTGCTTTTCGGTCAGCGGGCCGGATCGCCCGGTCTGCAGCAATTGCGCGAAGCCCAGGACGGCGTTCAGCGGCGTGCGCAGTTCGTGGCTCATCGACGACAGGAAATCGGACTTGGCCTGGTTGGCGCGGTCGGCCGCCGCCACCGCGTCACGCAACTCGGCGGTCCGCTGCGACACCCGCTCTTCCAGCTGGGCATGGCTTTGTTCCAGCAATTTGCGCGAATCGCTCAGCTGTTCATAGGGCTCGTGGATGGTGCCGATGAACAGGCCCTGATACAGCAGGCCATAGCCCACCACCACGTAAAGGTGGCCGATCTGGTTGTAGATGTCGAAAGGGTTGGTATAGAGCACGAAAAAGGCGCCCGACAACCCCATCACCCACGAGCCGCCCGCCAGCCAATGGCGATGGCTGATGGTGCGACGACGCCAGAACAAGATGGCGGCGACCAGGAACATGACCGACAGGCCGATTTCCACCACCACCTTCAAGGGCGTCAAGCCCTGACCGGGGATGAAGGTCCGGGGCAGCTTGTCCTGATGCCACAACACCCCCCAGATCACCAGGGCGACGAAGGCCAGGGCGAAGGCCAGCAGCCAGCGGTGCCAGCGCGCCCAGCGAAACGGCCGCCACGGCATCAAGGCGGCCGAGATCAGGCCGACCACCGCCAGGAAACGCATCGACAGCCAGAAGGCGATGCCCTTTTCCGGCCCGCTGGGGGTGATGAAAGTCGGCATGCCGGTATAGGACATGCTGTGGCAGACGGTCAGCGCCGCCACCCCCAGGAAACTGACCGCCAGGACGGTGAAGTTGCCGGGGCGGTCGTAGCGGTGGGCGTGCCAGCCGATGCCGAAGATCAGCATGGCCACCACCGCCGAGAAGGTCTCGATCGCCTGATGGGCGGCCAGGTAATCGTCGAGCTGGCGAAACAAGGTGATCTGCGGCAGCACCGGCATCGCCGCGAACAACACCGTCAGGACCATGGCGACGACCAGAGCCGGGCGCCCTTCCTGTCCCGAACCGAGCGCGGCCGGCATCATCATCGCAGCCAGCCTTGCACCATGACGGTGCCGATGGCGCCCATCACCAGCCCCAGCAAGGCCACCAACAGCTGACGGCCGGCCGAACAGCCGGGCGGGGCCGCGTCTTCCTTGGTGAAGATCGGCGGCGGCAAGGGCTGGCCCATTTCGGGGATATTGACCCGCCGGTCCAGCAGCCCCAGATCGCGGGCCTTGACGTTCCAGCCGGCCAGGGCGTTCTCGGCCTCGGCCCTGCTGCGCGGGCTGGCCAAATCCGGCAGATCGGCGGCGGCACCCTTTGCTGCCCGCCACAGGCGGTCCTCGTCGGCCAGCACCAGTTCGGCCAGATCCAGATAGACCCGGGCGCCCGGGCTGTTGGGGGCGAACACCGCCGCCGGCAAGCCATGGCCCGACGCCTCGACGAATACCTTGGGGTCGTGCGGGACGCGTAACGGAAAGACCAGGCTGCCCAATTCCGCCGCCATCACGTCCTCGACGCCCCAATCGGCGTCCTGCTCGGCCAGGGTCAGCAGCACGCCTTGAATGTAAAGGGCCGGGTTGATGGTGGCGGCCAGGCGCTTGACGATCCGCCAGGTGCGCATCAATCCGTCATGGGCGAACGGCGTCGGGTTGGCCGGAACGATCACCGCATGGGCCGAGGCCAGGGCGTTGACCGTCATGGCGCCGATGGCCGGCGGGCAATCGACCAGCACCAGGTCGAAGCTATCGTCGGGCAGGTCGCTGATATGGTCGCGCAGCACATGGCCCTTGCCCATCGAGCCCACCGCCAGTTCGACATCGATGATGCCCAGATCGTCGGTGGCCCCCACCAGGGACACCCCGTCGATCAGGGTCGGGTGGACCACGTCGCTGATTCCGGCCGAGCCGGTGACCAGATTATAGGTGCCTTTGCGCGGCAGTTCCGGGGTGGCGAAGCTGGTGGTGGCGTTGCCCTGGGCATCCATGTCGATGACCAGCACCCGGCGCCCCAGGGCGGCCAGGCACGCCGCCAGGTTGACCACACTGGTCGTCTTGCCCACGCCCCCCTTTGCATTGAACACCGCGATAATCGGTGGGCTGCTCATCCCTGCCCCTTCACGCCAACCAGTCCCCTGGATAAGGTTCCATCGTCTTGCAGCAGACGCACGGTGTCCAGTGCTAGCTTGCCGTGATCGATCCAGCCGGTATCGGCCGGATCGTCGATTCCCATCTGCACCGCCTCGACGATCTCGACATAGCGGGCCATGCATTCCCACAGACGGGCGCGGTGGGCGCGCGGATGATCGGCATGGCCATAGGCGGCGGCCAGGAAATCGTCGCGCAAGGTGCCGGCGCGCGAAATGCGGGCCAGGAAGGCACCGATCTCGCCGTCGGGATCGGCCATCGCCGCCGTCTGCCAGTCGATCATCACCAGGCCGTCACGGGAATCGATGAAATTGCCGATGATCGGGTCGTTGTGACAGGGCGCAAAGCCGGGCGCGGTGGCGGCCAGGGCGGCGCGAATCTCGGCCATGGCGGCCCGCAACGCCGCCAGGTCGGGAACCCAGTCGGGCACCAGTCCCGCCACCCGTTCCTCTCGCCAATCCAGCGGCACCAGCGGGTCGAAGCGGCCCTTGAAGTCCGGGCCGGCATGCAGGCGGCGAAAGAAATCGGCGACCCGGGCCAGAAAGGCCGGATCATTCATGCGACCGCCGGCCTTGCCCGCCACGAACGGCGTGACCAAGGTGCCGTCCGCGATATCCATGTACAGCGGTTCCGGGGCCAGGCCGCGGGCGTGGGCCAGGCGCAGGTTGGCCCGTTCGTCGATATAGGCGTCCCAGCGCTGGCGCGGATACTTGGCCAGACGCAGGACGAAACTGCCCGACGGGCCGTCAACCCGGTAGACGACATTGACATTGCCGCCGGTCAGCCGGGTCAGGCGTACCCGGTCGAACGGCTGGGCGGCCAGCACCGGCACCCGGTACAGGGCGTCGGCCAGGCGCACATCGTCCAGGGCGGCGCCCGGCGGCGGCGGTCGGCGCAGGCTTAAGGCTTGGCCCAGCAGGCTGTCGGGCTCGGGCTCGGCTGGTGTCAGCGCGGCCCAGCGGCGCAGCCACGGCACCGCCTCGGCCCAGCGGCCCAGATCGATCAGCAGCCGGGCCAGGGCGGCGGCGGCAGCCGGGTCGTCGGGATTTTCGGCCGCCGCCAGGGCCAGCGCCTCCAGCCCGGCCTCGACGCGGCCGACGCTCAGGCAGGCCTTGGCCTGCAAGGCCGCCGCGCCGCGGACGTGGGAATCATGGTCCATCAAGTGGTCCAGCACCAGACAGGCGGCACTGACCTCGCCTTGGTCCAGCAGGGCGCGGGCCACCCGCACCGGGATACGCCCCTGAACCGCCAATGCCTTCGCCAGTTCGCCGGCCTGATCCATCCGACCGGCCTGGATCGCCAAGGCGATGCGTTGGGCCAGGCCGGCGGTGTCGGCAGGATTGCTGGCGTCGCTCATGGCAGGTCGGCGATCGCCCACACGCCCAGGGATTTGGTGGTGCCGGCCAGGTCCTCGGACAGCAGGATGCGCGGCGGCGGCAGGTTGAAGGGCGCGGCGGTCAGGTTGGTCGGATACCAGCCGCCGATGCGGATGTCGGAATTGGCGGTGTCGGTAAAGGTGGTGGCCAGCAGATAGGCCGAACCGCTTTGCTTGAAGCGGGCCAGGGCTTCCAGGGTCATGTCGGCCGGCAAATGGGTCAGCACGTCGCGGCACACGATGACATCGCCCTTGGGCAGGACGTCGCGGGTGATGTCGGCCACCGCGAAGGAATGGGACAGGCGCCGGTTATGGCGCTTGCGCATGTCGTTGATCGCCTCGTCGACCAGGTCAAAGCCGAGATACAGCCTGAAATCCTGGCTGATCTGCGAAATCCAGTTGGCGTCGCCGCAGCCGGCGTCGATGACGATGTCGGCGCCCAGGAAGCGCAACAGGTCGGGCAGCTTGCGGCGCAAAGTCTCGGTCTGGGCCAGGGTCGAGCCCCAGCCGCACTTGGTTTCCTTGGCGCCCCAGCCGTTCTGGCGATAGATCTCGCCGAAGGCCTTGCGGGCGCTCTCGCGGCGCTGATCCAGGGTCAGGCCGGCCTCGCGCTGCTCGGCCGTCTTGCCGTCGATCAGCCGGTTCTTGAAGTCCAGGTTGGCGAAAGCCTCGTACTCGGCCAGCGTGCGCGCCGTGCCCAGGCCGTATTTATCCAGCTCGCGGACGACTTCGGGGTCGGAACTGACCTCCATCCCCAACAGGTGGCGGATGCGGCTGAACGACAGGTCGTTCAGATGCTTCCAGTCGAAATCGTCCCAGTGGCGATGGCGGCCGCGGCGGTTGGTGTAATCGTGGAAGGCGATGGTGCGGTTGGGGGCATAGACGTCATAGCCGGCGGTGAACAGACGCACCGCCAGGGTGATCTCCTCGCCGTGGAAGTACAGATAGGGATCGTAGGGAACCTCGGTGATCAGCGAGGACGGGCCGAACAGCAAGCCGCCGGCGATGAAGGGATTGCGCTTGGGCGGCGGCGGGTCCTGGGGCTCGGCCCAGGCGTTGGACCGCAGCTTCAAGACGCCGTGGGCGTCGTATTCGTTGGGAATGATCTCGACCACCGTCGGATCGGCCAGTTGGTCGGGCGGATCATAGCCCGGCGGATAGGACGACAGGATCGGCTTTTCGGACGGACAAAGCGTCAGCATGTCCAGCAGCACTTCGTCCCAATCCTGGATGAAGCGCATGTGGCTGTCGATCTGCAGCGAATATTCCTCGCCGGCCCACAAGGATTGCACCTTCGAGCGCGCCCAGCACGCCCCCAGGCTTTCGTTGGCGTTGACCTCGATCACCCGACACTGCTCGGGCCGGGTCTGGAACAAGAAGCAATCCTCGTCCTCGCCCTTGACGAACTGCCAGCAGATGCCGACGAAGACCCGCTCGGGATGGCGGGCCTTCAGGAACAGGTCGCGGACCGTCCATTGACATTCGGTATCGCGATAAGACGCGATACTGACGAATATCCGCGGGCGCTTGGCCATGCATCCTCCCCACATGAAACGGCTGCCGTCCCCATTGTGTTGGGAACGGCAGCCTTAGTCCACGGACTTCGGTTACCAGCCGATAGAGTCGGGGTTGTTGTCGACGTGCTTTTCCTCGCGGCTCTCGCCGGTATCGGAAGCACTGTCCTTGACCTCGACGTTTTCCTTGACCGGCTTGTTCCAGCCGCCTTCCGCCGACAGTGCGGCATCGCCGTCCAGCACCAGCTGGGTCCAACCGTCCTGGGTCTCGCCGCCGCCGCCAGTGGACTGGGCGTCGCCGAAGGTGAAGGAATCCTGGGCGGCATCCAGACCTTGGCTGGACCCGATGGTCACGCCCAGATTCTGCTCGACGGTAGCGCCAACTTCCGATTCACCCATTTCCATGCCGTCGAAGGCATCGTTGAAGGAATAGGTATCGTCAGCTTTGTCGGCCATCGGAAGGTCGGCCTCGGTAACGCCGTCCTTCAGGATGAACAGCTCGCCCTCGCCCGGACCATATCCATCGACGGCATTGGTGCCGGCCTTGATGGTGATGCCCACCAGTTCGGCGTCGGGATAGTTCTCGGCGACGAACTGTTCCAGCGGCAGCGTATTGGCGTCCTTGATGCCGTCCGCATTGCTGGGGAAGTCCTCGATCTTGATCTTCATGATGTCGTCGCCGTCATCCAGATACAGCACGACATTGGACAGATCGTGATCGAAGGACGGCACGTCGGCCATTTCCTCGGTCTTCGGCTCGTCGGTGACGTCCTGGGGCGGATCGGTGGTGACGGCGGTTTCGGTGGTAGTCACCGCCTCGGTCGAGGTGACCACGACGTCCGAGGTGATGACCACTTCCGAGGTGACGACCATCTGAGTGGTCACCACAGTCTCGGTGGTGTGCACCGCTTCGGTGGTCACGACGGGAGCGCTGGTCACCGGCATGGTCGTCAGGACATGCTCGGTGGTGTGAACAGCCTCGGTGGTGGTGGTGACGGCCTCGGTGGTGGTCGGGGTCGGAGCGCCCGTCGTCGTCGGAGTCGGAGCACCGGTCGTGGTCGGAGTCGGAGCACCGGTCGTCGTCGGGGTCGGAGCGCCCGTCGTCGTCGGGGTCGGAGCCCCCGTC
>NZ_CACVCE010000031.1:0-24854 GCF_902729445.1 Magnetospirillum sp. LM-5
GGGGCTTGACCCGGCCATCCACGTGTCTTCGCAAGAATTCCATTGGAAACAGATGGTTAGGCGACGCCGCGTGGATGCCCGGATCAAGTCCGGGCATGACGAAATGGGGCGTTCGGACACCAGATCGGTGTTTTTCCGCAGCCGTCTAACGCTTCAGGATCGAAGCCGGGAAGTGGGGCTTGATGCCGGCGGCGGCGGCGCGGGTCACGGCCATGCCGAAAGCGAAATGAGGGATGATGTAGGGACCGTTCTTGTCCGAGCGGCTGCCTTCGGCGCGCTCTTCCGCCAGGGCTTCGTCGATTTCACGCAGTTCGGCATGTCCCAGCATGATCTCTCGGTCCTTCTTGCTTGTCGGTTTCGGCCGGCCCCTGTGCGCGTAACAATAATCGTTCGCGAACAGCCCCGGCGTTGGACAGAATATTACCCAACCCTCTGGGTGCGTCGCAACAAAAATTTCGCATCTGCGAGAACTTCTAGGGTATCCACCTGAGCCCCCTGTGCCAAAAATGGCGCAGGGGGCTCATTTGATGATTGCCCCTCGCCGGGCGCGGCCATCCGGCCGCTTGGCCGCTCGCTCAATGCTCGCTAAAGCAGCGCGCCTTAGATTAAGGCCCGCTGCTCTATTTGCGGGCCAGATAGGGCTTCAGATAGGCGCCGGTATGCGATGCTGCGCAGGCCGCCACCTGTTCCGGGGTGCCGGCCACCACCACGCTGCCGCCGCCGTCGCCGCCTTCGGGGCCCATGTCGATGATCCAGTCGGCGGTTTTGATGACCTCCAGGTTATGTTCGATCACCAGCACGGTATTGCCGCCCTCGACCAGGGTGTGCAGCACCTCGAGGAGCTTCTTGACGTCATCGAAATGAAGTCCGGTGGTCGGTTCGTCCAGGATGTAAAGGGTGCGCCCGGTGGCGCGGCGCGACAATTCCTTGGCCAGCTTGACCCGCTGGGCCTCGCCGCCCGAAAGCGTGGTGGCCTGTTGGCCCAGGCGGATGTAATCCAGCCCGACCCGCTGCAGGGTCAGCATCTTGTCGCGGATCGAGGGGACCGCCTTGAAGAAGTCGGCGGCTTCCTCGATGGTCATGTCCAGCACGTCGGCGATGGACTTGCCCTTGAAGGTGATTTCCAGGGTCTCGCGGTTATAGCGCTTGCCCTTGCAGACGTCGCACTGGACATAGACGTCGGGCAGGAAGTGCATCTCGATCTTGATGACGCCGTCGCCCTGGCAGGCCTCGCAGCGGCCGCCCTTGACGTTGAAGGAAAAGCGCCCGGCCTTGTAGCCCCGGGCCTTGGCCTCGGGCAGTTCGGTGAACCAGTCGCGGATGGGGGTGAAGGCCCCGGTATAGGTGGCGGGGTTGGAACGCGGCGTGCGGCCGATCGGCGACTGGTCGATGTCGATGATCTTGTCGAGATGCCCGGTGCCGTCGATGCGCTCGAACGAAGCGGCCTGGCCCTTGGCCCCCATCAGCTTGCGGGCCAGCGCCTTGTACAGGGTCTCGATCACCAGGGTCGACTTGCCGCCGCCCGAGACGCCGGTGACGCAGGTGAAGGTGCCCAGTGGGATGGCGGTCTCGACATTCTTCAGATTGTTGCCGTTGGCCCCGACCACGGTCAGGTGGTGGCCGTTGCCCTCGCGCCGGTGGGCGGGCAGGGGGATCAGATCGTGGCCGACCAGATAGCGCCCGGTCAGGCTGGCCGGATCGGCCATCACCTGCTCGGGCGTGCCTTCCGACACCACCCGGCCGCCATGGATGCCGGCCCCCGGTCCCATATCGACCAGATAATCGGCGGCGCGGATGGCGTCTTCGTCATGTTCGACGACGATGACGGTGTTGCCGATGTCGCGAAGCCGCTTCAAGGTGCCCAGCAGGCGGTCATTGTCGCGCTGGTGCAGGCCGATCGAGGGTTCATCCAGCACGTACAGCACGCCGGTCAGGCCCGAGCCGATCTGGCTGGCCAGGCGGATACGCTGGGATTCGCCGCCCGACAGCGAGCCCGAGCCGCGCGCCAGCGTCAGGTAATCCAGCCCGACATCCATCAAGAAGCCCAGGCGGTCGTTGATCTCGCGCAGGATTCGCCGGGCGATCTCGCGGTCCTTGGGCTTCAATTGGGCATCCAGGCCGCCATACCATTCATGGGCCTTGGCGATCGAGAATTCGGTGACCTGCGAGATGTGCAGGCCGGCGATCTTGACCGCCAGCGCCTCGGGCTTGAGCCGCGCCCCGCCGCAGGTCTCGCACGGCTGGGTCGCCTGATAGCGCGACAATTCCTCGCGCACCCACGACGAATCGGTCTCGCGCCAGCGCCGGTCCATGTTGTTGATGACGCCCTCGAACGGCTTGTTGGTGGTGTAGCCGCGAAAGCCGTCTTCATAGGCGATGGCGATCTCTTCCTTGCCGGTGCCGTACAGAATGGCCTCACGCGCCTTGGGCGGCAGGCGGCGCCAGGCGGTGTGGATGTCGAAGCCGAAATGCTTGCCCAGCCCCTCCAGGGTCTGCTGATAATATTGCGAGGTCGAATTGGCCCATGGCGCGATGGCGCCCTCCCGCAAGCTCAGATCCTCGTCCGGGACTACCAGTTCGGGGTCGAAATAAAGCTTCACCCCCAGCCCGTCGCAGGACGGGCAGGCGCCGAACGGGTTGTTGAAGGAAAACAGCCGGGGCTCGATCTCCTCGATGGTGAAGCCCGAGACCGGGCAGGCGAACTTGGCGGAAAAGGTGGTGCGCTCGCCGGTATCGGCATTCTCGGCGATGACCAGGCCGTCGGACAGGCTCAGCGCCGTCTCGATGGAATCGGCCAGGCGGTTGCCCAGGCCCGGCTTGATCACCAGGCGATCGACCACCACCTCGATATCGTGTTTGCGCTTCTTGTCGAGTGCCGGGACTTGATCGACCTCGTACAGGGTGCCGTCGACCTTGACCCGCTGGAAACCCTTCTTCTGCAGGTCCAGCAATTCCTTGCGATACTCGCCCTTGCGGCCGCGCACGAAGGGGGCCAGCAGGTAAAGCCTGGTGCCCTCGGCCAGGTCGGCGACCTTGTCAACCATCTGGCTGACGGTCTGGCTTTCGATCGGCAGGCCGGTGGCCGGCGAGTGCGGCACGCCGACCCGGGCCCACAAAAGACGCATGTAATCATAGATCTCGGTGACGGTGCCGACGGTCGAGCGCGGATTGCGCGACGTGGTCTTCTGCTCGATGGAGATGGCCGGGCTTAGGCCCTCGATGCTCTCGACGTCGGGCTTTTGCATCAGCTCCAGGAACTGGCGGGCATAGGCCGACAATGATTCGACGTAACGGCGCTGGCCCTCGGCATAGATGGTGTCGAAGGCCAAGGACGACTTGCCCGAGCCCGACAGGCCGGTGATCACCACCAGCTTGTCGCGCGGCAGGTCGATGTCGATGTTCTTCAGATTGTGCTCGCGCGCGCCGCGCACGCGGATGAAACCGCTCATGGAGCAAACGTCCCTCGTCACCGTCAGAGGGGCGTGATCTTAGAGGGGTTATGGGAACAAAGAAAGACCGCGTTAGGTTATGGCAGCCTGACCTTTTCCGCAGGGCCTTTCATCCAGGCCAGGAAATCGGGCTCCTTCTGGCCGGCATAGCCCTTGGATCGCACGAAGGCGAAGGCATTGACGAAGGGTTCGGGCTCGAGATAGCCGACCTGCTTCCAGGCCAGGGCCTGCGCACCGCCGCCCTTGGGGCTTTCGTCGAAGAACAAGATGGTCGGCGTGGCGCGCACGCCCAGCTTCTTGGCGTAATCCTTTTCCGACAGCACCTGGCCGTCGATATCGGTGATTTCGCGGCTGCCATACAGGTCGATCTGCAGAAGCTGGTAGTGGGCCTTGAGATAGGCGGTGACGCGGACGTCGCGCAGATTGACCTCGTGCACCCGCTTGCAGGCGCCGCAGCCCCGTTGTTCGACCACCATGGCCAGCCTTTTACCGGCCTTGGCCGCTTGCTCCGCGTCCTCCTTCAGGTCCATGAAGCTGACCAGGAACCAGTCGGGATGGTAGAAGCCGTCCTCGGCCAGAACCGGAGGCGGCAGCAGAGGCTCGGCGGCTGCGGCGGGCCAGGCGGCCAGCAAGGCGGCGACAAGGGCGGCGGCGGGCTTCATGGCGGTTCGCTCCGGTTGACTTCGGTCAAAGGCCTGGCGACGAAGATGGTCTATTCGCTAAATTAGCAAGAATGCGAGGGCATTGCCATGCTGTCAGGGCCGCGGGAAATCGTCACGCCGTTCCGTCCGATTCCGCTGTCGGTGCCCGAGGGCATGAAGCCCAACGAGTTCTTCAACAGCACCGAGAACCTGAACGACCTGGCCCACAATAACGGCCTGCTGCGCAATCCCGAGGGATTGTTGCTGTATCGCAAGGCGCTGGGCCACAGCAATCTGTTCGATTGCTCGATCATCTACGACACGTCCCAGACCATCCTGGACCCGCTGGGCCGGCCGGTGCGCCGGACCCAGGTGCCCGACGCGGCCCGCCACGTGTGGAACCGCATGAACCAGATCCTGATCGCCTTCATGCTGGAACGTTACCCCGACCCGGACAGCCATCTGGTGCTGGCCGGCGAGGCCAGCCTGGATGCCACCTGGCCCTTGACCTCGCCCGGCGTGCCCAGCATCCGCATGCTGCACAACCACTTCATCGTGTTCGACAAGGCCTTGCTGGCGGCGGCGCCACTGGCCGATCAGGCCAATCCCAACCTGACCGACGGCGGCCAGCATTCGCTGTTCCAGGCCCATATGCGCGCGGTCTACCGCGCCTTCTTCGACGGCCTTGATTTGCGGATCCTGCGCCCGTGCCAGGCCGGCTCGTGCCGATTGGCGCTGACCGGCTATCCGCAGGGATTGCCCAGCTGGGAAGTGCAGGGCGGGGGCGATGCCTTGAAACGGGTCGAGTTCTGGGACGAATACGACACCATCTTGAAGGGCTTCCTGGATTTCTATCGCACCTTCTTCGGCCAGGTCTCGACCCGCAATGCCGCCTTGCCGGCCGACCTTTACTTTCCCGAACTGGTGCGCTCGCGCCTGCAGTTCGACAATGATTTCCTGAAGGCCGCGAAGATGGTGCGCGACCGCTGCATCGGCGACGCCCGTTATGCCAACGCCATCCGCTGGCAGCCGGCCTTCAAGCAGCTGATTTACAGGAATGACGAGGGCAAGCTGATCGTCACCATCAGCCAGAACTCGATCGGCAACGCCATCACCGAACTGCTGGGCGTGGTGGTCAACCGCACGCCCGATGCCGAAGCCTACGGTCGGGCCGAGCCGGCCCTGGTCGCGCAATTGCTGGACGTCCGCCGCCGCCTGGTCGAGGCTGACCTGGGCGAGGGCATCGCCACCACGGGGTGGGATGCCAAATGAAGCGGCCCGCCTGATGGGCGGGCCGTCATAAATCAGAACGGAATGTCGTCGTCGAGGTCCGGCGGGGGCTCCCAGCCCGAGCCGCCGCCGCGCTGGCCACCGCCACCGCCACCGCCGCCGCCCGAACGCTGCGGGGCGCCACCGCCGCCACCGCCGCCGCCATAGCCACCCTCGTCATAGCCACCGCCGCCGCCGCCGCCGTCACGGCCGCCCAGCAGGGTCAGCTCGCCCTTGAAGCGGCCGATCACCACCTCGGTCGAGTACTTCTCGGCGCCGTCCTTGTCGGTCCATTTGCGGGTCTGCAGCGCGCCTTCGATATAAACGCTCGAGCCCTTCTTCAGGTAACGCTCGGCGATATCGGCCAGGTTGGGGTTGAAGATCACCACCCGGTGCCATTCGGTCTTCTCGCGGCGCTCGCCGGTGCCGCGATCCTTCCACGATTCCGAGGTGGCGATGTTCAGGTTGACGATCTTCGAGCCATCCTGCGAAGTGCGTACCTCGGGGTCGCGCCCCAGATTGCCGACCAGAATGACCTTGTTGACGCTACCGGCCATGCCGCTTGCTCCTGACGTGAAACGTTGCGGCGGACTTTAGCCGAAGGCAACCGCCCTGTCATCCGTCCAACGAAAATGGAGCGAGGCGACGCCGAGGGACTGGCGCGCTGAGCGCCCGCGAGCTGATGCGAGCGAAAGCCAAGCCGCCGGATGGCGGCGCCCGGCGCCTCGTGTCTTGAAAATCGGGTAAGAATAGCCCGTCCGAAAGGATGAACGCGGGGGGATGGCCATCCCCCCGCGTTCGGCGGCGCGGAGACCGAAGGCGCTTGGGGCCAGTCAACCCGTCCCTCAGTACGGCTCCCGCGTCGCCCATCTCGTAAGCCCGAACAGTTGTCCGGTGCAAGACGCCGAACTCACGAGACAGGGACGGAAGATGAACCAGGATACCACATTCATTGGCCTCGATGTCGGCAAGGCCGAGATCGAGGTCTTCATCGCGTGCCTCGAACACTCCCAGACCGTTGCAAATGACCGCTCCGGTCTGACGGAATTGGTGCGGCAACTCCGCAGAATTCCGAATGCTCACGTCATTCTGGAGGCCACTGGCGGCTATGAACGCCAGGCCCATGAACGCTTGACCAAGGCCGGCATCCCGACCTCGGTGGCCAATCCCATCGAGGTTCGGCAGTTCATTCGCGGCATGGGGCGTCGGGCCAAGACCGATGCCATCGATGCCGCCATGCTGGCCGAATTCGGGCGCGTGCGCCGTCCCGAACCGACGCCATTACCCTCTGCCGAGCAACAACGCCTGTCCGAACTGCTGCTCTACCGGCGCCAGCTCATCGACGAGCGCACCCGCCTGACCAACCAGATGCCGCACTACCGCGATCCCGTGGTGAAGCGATCGGCAGCCAGCCGCCTCAAGATCATTGCCGCCGACATCCGCAAGATTGAGGACAGCATGCTTGAAACCGTCCGAGCCATGCCGCGCCTCAACACCTTGTTCGAGCGGATCTCCAGCGTCCCGGGCGTCGGGCCGATTTCCGCCCTCACCCTGATCGCCCAGCTACCCGAATTAGGCAGCTTGACCCGTCGTCAGGTTGCCGCCTTGGTCGGCGTCGCCCCCTTCAATCGGGACAGCGGAACCATGCGGGGGTACCGCGCCATCTCAGGCGGACGTCCCCAGGTCAGGATGGTCCTCTACATGGCCGCTCTAGTCGCGATGACCCACAACAAAGTCATGCGCTCGTTTCGAGACAGCCTTATCGCCAAGGGCAAACCCAAGAAGGTCGCCATCATCGCCTGCGTCCGCAAGCTCGTGACCATCCTCAACGCCATGGTCAGGGATGGCGTGCCCTGGCGAGAGCCTGTCGCCGACTGACAAGACAGTTGCTGAGGGGCAATCATAATCCAAGGGGCGCTGTTGTCGCACTGCACGATATCTGGTAGCGTGCGCCGTTCTTCCGGTTCTGTAACCAAGGGTGACCTGATTGACCGCCGTCCCGATGCCGCCCAGCTTCGACATCACCCCCGTCACCATCGAAGAGGAGATGCGCCGTTCCTACCTCGATTACGCCATGAGCGTGATCGTGGCGCGTGCGCTGCCCGACGTCCGTGACGGCCTGAAGCCGGTGCACCGTCGTATTCTTTATGCGATGAAGGAAGGCGGCTACGACTACAACAAGCCGTTCCGCAAGTCGGCCCGCATCGTCGGTGACGTCATGGGTAAGTATCACCCCCATGGCGATTCGGCGATCTATGACGCCATGGTCCGCATGGCGCAGTATTTCTCGATGCGGCTGCCGCTGGTGGACGGGCAGGGTAATTTCGGCTCGATGGACGGCGATCCGCCGGCGGCGATGCGCTATACCGAAGCCCGCATGGCCCGCTCGGCCCATTTCCTGATCGAGGACATCGACAAGGAAACCGTCGATTTCGGCCCCAATTACGACGATTCGACGGTCGAGCCGCTGGTGCTGCCGGCGCGCTTCCCCAATCTGCTGGTCAATGGCGCCGGCGGCATCGCGGTCGGCATGGCCACCAACATCCCGCCGCACAATCTGGGCGAGGTGATCGACGCCTGCTGCGCCTATATCGACAATAACGACATCACGCCCGAACAGCTGATGGAGCTGGTGCCAGGCCCCGATTTCCCCACCGGCGGCACCATCCTGGGCCGGGCCGGCATCCGCTCGGCCTATACCACCGGGCGCGGTTCGGTGGTGATGCGCGGGCGCTGCCATGTCGAGGAGATCCGCAAGGACCGCGAGGCCATCGTCGTCACCGAGATCCCCTATCAGGTCAACAAGGCCCGCATGCTCGAGCATATCGCCGAGCTGGTGCGCGACAAGAAGGTCGAAGGGGTTTCCGACCTGCGCGACGAATCCGACCGCGACGGTGTCCGCGTGGTGGTCGAGATCAAGCGCGACGCCATCGCCGACGTGGTGCTGGCCCAGCTTTACAAGTTCACCCAGCTGCAGACCTCGTTCGGCGTCAACGCCCTGGCCCTGAATGGCGGCCGGCCGCAGATGATGCCGCTGAAGGACATCATCGTCGCCTTCGTCAACTTCCGCGAGGAAGTGATTACCCGGCGCACCATCTTCGAACTGGGCAAGGCGCGCGAGCGGGCCCACGTGTTGGTCGGCTTGTCGATCGCGGTGGCCAATATCGACGACGTCATCGCCCTGATCCGCAAGGCCCCCGATCCGGCCACCGCGCGCGAGCAATTGATGGCCAAGCGCTGGCCGGCCCTGGATGTCGAGCCGCTGATCCGCCTGATCGACGAGCCGGGCCGTGGCATCGAGGAGGGCACCTACCAGCTGTCGGAAGCCCAGGCCAAGGCCATCCTGGAACTGCGCCTGCACCGCCTGACCGGTCTGGAACGCGACAAGATCGGCGAGGAACTGACCGGCATCGGCGAGCAGATCAAGGAATATCTGGAAATCCTGTCGTCGCGGCCGAAGCTGTTGGAGGTTCTGCGCGGCGAGTTGATCGACATGCGCAACCAGTTCGCCACGCCGCGCCGCACCACCATCGAGGATTCCGAGTTCGAGGCCGACATCGAGGATCTGATCGCCCGCGAGGACATGGTGGTGACGGTGACCAACACCGGCTACATCAAGCGCGTGCCGCTGTCGACCTATCGCGCCCAGAAGCGCGGCGGCAAGGGCCGCTCGGGCATGAGCATGAAGGACGAGGATTTCCTGGCCCAGGTGTTCGTCACCAGCACCCACACCCCGGTCCTGTTCTTCTCGTCCACCGGCATCGCCTACAAGCTGAAGGTCTATCGCCTGCCGCTGGCCTCGCCGCAGGCCAAGGGCAAGGCGATGGTCAACATCCTGCCGCTGGCCGAGGGCGAAACCATCTCGACCGTCATGCCGCTGCCCGAGGATGAAAGCACCTGGGGCGAGCTGAACGTGATGTTCACCACCTCGAAGGGCGATGTCCGGCGCAACATGCTGTCGGATTTCGTCGATATCCGCGCCAACGGCAAGATCGCCATGAAGCTGGCCGACGACGAGCAATTGATCGCCGTCCAGCCCTGTTCCGAGGCCGACGACGTGTTGCTGGTCACCCGTCTGGGCAAGGCCATCCGCTTCCCGGTGCCCGAGGTCCGCGTCTTCAAGGGCCGCGATTCGACCGGCGTGCGCGGCATCCGCCTGGCCGAGGACGATCAGGTCATCTCGATGTCGATCCTGGCCCATGTCGATTTCGACATGGAGACCCGCGACGCCTATCTGAAGGGTGATCTTTCCGGCCCCGAGGCCGAACGGATGAGCGCCGCCGAGCAATTGCTGCTGACCGTCACCGAGAACGGCTATGGCAAGCGCACCTCGGCCTTCGAATACCGCATCACCGGCCGCGGCGGCCAGGGCATCGCCAACATCGACATGACCGAGAAGAACGGCCCGGTCGTCGCCACTTTCCCGGTCGATCACGAAGACGAGATCATGCTGGTGTCCGATGGCGGCACCCTGATCCGTATGCCGGTCGACGACATCCGCATCGCCGGGCGCAAGACCCAGGGCGTCATCGTCCTGCGCACCGCCGAGGGCGAGCGGGTGGTGTCGGCGGCCCGCCTGTGTGACATCAATGGCTCCAACGAAGAGCCGGGTGAAGAAGAGGACGACCTGTCCGACAGCGGAGAGCCAAGCAGCGTCGCATCACCCGGAGGGGAGAATGAGTGAGCGGGTTGGGCTGTATCCTGGGACGTTCGATCCCATCACCAACGGCCATCTGGACATCGTTACCCGCGCGGCGCGGGTGGTTGACCGCCTGATCGTCGCCGTCGCGGTCAATGCCGGCAAGGGGCCGCTGTTCTCGGTCGATGAACGGGTCGAGATGGTCAAGGCCGAGGTCGCCATTGTGGCGCGCAATCACAACGTCAATATCGACGTCCTGCCGTTCGGCACGTTGCTGGTGGACTTCGCCCATTCGTGCGGGGCCAACATCATCATCCGCGGCTTGCGCGCGGTGTCGGATTTCGAATACGAATTCCAGATGGCCGGCATGAATGCGCGCCTGTCGCCCGACATCGAGACTTTGTTCTTGATGGCGTCGGAACGCTGTCAGTTCATTTCGTCGCGCTTCGTCAAGGAAATCGGCCGCCTGGGCGGCGACATCAGCCAGTTCGTCAGCCCCGGCGTCAAGGCCAGGCTGGACGAACGCTTCCTTGCTTTGTGATCACCAATAAGACTTCGGGAGGACCGTCCTTTGGACCTTGAAAATACGCTGTATCTTGAACTGAAGGACGGCCGCGTGGTGATCGAGCTGCGCCCCGACCTGGCTCCCAACCACGTCGCCCAGATCAAGCGCCTCGCGCGCGAGGGCTATTATGACGGACTGAAGTTCCATCGGGTGATCCCCGGCTTCATGGCTCAGACCGGCTGCCCCGACGGCACCGGCATGGGCGGGTCGGGCACCAAGCTGAAGGCCGAGTTCTCGCGCGAGAAGCATGTGCGCGGCACCTGCTCGATGGCGCGGTCGTCCAGCCCGGATTCGGCCGATTCACAGTTCTTCATCATGTTCGACACCTCGCCGCACCTGGATGGCAAATATTCGGTGTGGGGTCGTGTGGTGGACGGCATGGACCATGTCGACGCCATCAAGAAGGGATCGGCCTTCAACAACGGCACGGTCGAGGACCCCGACTGCATCGTGTCGATGAAGGTCGCCGCCGACGTCAAGGAGTGATCATGAAGCTCGTCAAGGCCATCGCCCTGGCCGCCCTGCTGGCGGTCCAGGCTGTCTCGCAGGCGTTCGCCGCCGACCCCGAGAACACCCTGATCATGGACCTGCCGTGGGGCCAGGTGACCATCGAGATGCGGCCCGACATCGCGCCGCAGCATGTCGCCCGCATCAAGGAACTGACCCGCAAGGGCTTTTATGACGGCACGCCGTTCCATCGCGTCATGGCCGGCTTCATGGCCCAGGGCGGCGATCCCACCGGCACCGGCACCGGCGGCTCGGGCGTCAAGCTGCCGGCCGAGTTCTCGGGCGAGCATTTCGTCCGCGGCGTGGTCGGCATGGCCCGCTCGTCGTCGCCCAACTCGGCCGATTCGCAATTCTTCATCATGCTGGCGACGGCGGCGTCGCTGGATGGCAAATACACCATCTGGGGCCGGGTCCTGGACGGCATGGAGCATGTCGACAAGATCACCAAGGGACCGGAATCCGACAACGGCATGGTCGCCAAGCCGGACAAGCTGGTGCGCATGCGGGTTGCCGCCGATGTGAAAAAGTAAGCGCCGGCATTGACCGGCGGGCGCCATCTCCCTATGGTGTGCGCCCCAAACGGTGAGAGCCCGTAGCTCAGTCGGTAGAGCACGTGACTTTTAATCATGGGGTCTCGGGTTCGAATCCCGACGGGCTCACCAAAGAATGCCAACCGCGATTCCTGCAAAGGGGTCGCGGTTTTTCTTTACGGTGAAACATTCCGTCACAAAACCTTACAGCTTGGCGGCTGCAAGAGCGGGGTGTGCGTATGATACCATCGCATCAGTTTGGAGCCCGTCTTGGTGCCCCATTCCCTTCAAGCCAATGCTTTAGTAGTGGAATGTTTGGTCTTATGCATCGGCTGACGAAACTGGCCAATCGGGTATGATCACGATCAATGACTAGCGATCAGCTATCCGAGGACGGCGTGGCCCCTGACGCTGTCCCAGAGGAGCACACCGAATCGCTCCCCCCGGACCAGGCCCCCAGCAACGAGGTCAATGCGATCGTCGTTGATGCCGACGGATTCGTCGTTTCCGCCGATGGTGTGCAGGATATCGTGCATCAGGCTGCGCTTGAGGGCGATGGCGGCGAGCAACTGGCCCAGGCCAACGACGCCAAGCCCTTCGTCGCCAAGGGGGCGATCGACACCTTCAAGACCGCCATCGCCTCGGGCGCCGACATCGGCACCGCCATCGATCGTTTCGTCGCTGCCGAGGTGGCGCAGGCGGTTTCGCGCGGCGTGCCCAAGGCCCAGGCCGAGCGCGCCGCCTCGATGTTCGTTAACGAATTGTCGGGCAACCTGAATGCCGGCCAAAGCCTGAATCTGGCCATCGCCGATGCCGAGCGGGTGTTCGTCGGCGCCATCAAGACCTTCCTGGCGCCGACCGTCGATCCGGTGCTGGCCGCGCTGAGTTCCGGCGCGGGCATCGATGCCGCCATCGCCGGGGCGGGCGCCGGAGGCCGGGGCGCGTCGCGGTCGCTGGGTGACGCCCTGGCGCGCGGCGAGACGACCGGCCAGGCGGTGGGCAAGGCCAAGGCGGCGGCCGGGGCCCAGACCGGGGCGGACAAGGACGCCAACCCGATCCTGGCGGCGCTGGTCAGCGGCGAGGGGGTGGACAAGAATCTGGGCGCCTTGGCCAAGGATCCGGCCTTCGCCGAACGATTCGCCGAGGCTCTGGCCGCCGGCAAGGACCCGATGGCCGCCGCCGCCGACGCCAAGGCGGCGGTGGAGCAGGGGGCCAAGGCCCTGGCGATTGCATCGGCCGCCGACAAGGGCGGCGTGCTGGCGGCGTTGGCCACCGGCCAGAATGTCGGTGATGCCACCGCCAATGGCGGCGCGCAACTGAACCAATTGATGGCGGCGGCGGGAATAAGCCAGCCACCGGCGGCGGCGACCGGCGGGGGCGGCGGCGGCAGTGTGCTGGACGCCCTGGCCTCGGGGGCCAACGTGGGCACGGCCCTGCAGGGCGGCGCCACCTTCGAACAAAGCCTGAGCGCGGCGCTGGCCAGCGGGACCAATATCGGGCAGGCCATCGCCCAGGCGACCACCGCCCAGGCCACGGTCACCGCCGCAAATGCCAAGGTCGCTGCGGCCGCCGCCAATCCGGTTCTGGCGGCGCTGGCGACCGGCAGCGGGAATCTGGGCGGCAGCGGCGCCGCCTTCAATCAGGCGCTGAGCCAGGCGCTTGCCAGTGGTGCGGCGCCAGCCGTGGCGGTCGCTGACGCCAGCCAGCGGGCCGCCACCCAGGCCGCGGCCTCGGCCAAGGTCGAGGCCACACCGCCGCCCGCGCCACCCAGCTTCGCCACCATCGCCGCCACCGCGTCGGCCCCGTCCTTCGCGCCGGGCGCGATCGCGACGGTGTCGCAGCCGGCCGCCGCACCGCCGCCGCCGCCGCCACCACCGCCTCCGCCGCCGGTCTTCGTGGCGCCGCCGCCGCCGCCACCGCCACCACCTCCGCCACCGCCACCACCACCCCCGCCACCCCCGCCGCCGCCGCCGCCGCCGCCGGTGCCGCGTCAGGATACCAACCAGGGGCCGGTCAATCAGGCGGTGACGCTGACGATCGCCAACAGCGCGACCCTGGCCGAGGATGGCTCGCTGGTGATCAACTTCACGGCGCAGGACCCCGATGGCGGCGTCGTCACCATGGACGCGGTCTCCAGCAATACCGCGATATTCGGGGCCGGCACCATGACCTTCGGCCAGGGCGGCGCCGGGCGCACCCTGACGCTGGCGCCGGGCCTGCACCAGAACGGCGCGGCCATCGTCACCGTTACCGCGGCCAGTACCGACGGCACCTCGGCGACCAAGACGGTGGCGGTGACCGTCACGCCGGTCAACGATGCGCCGACCGCCACCAACAAGACGGTCACCATGGCCGAGGACACCGTCCGTGCCCTGGCCATCGCCGATTTCGGCTATAGCGACATCGAGAACACCGCCATCAGCGCGGTGCGGTTCGACTCGGTGTCGGCCGGAAGCTTGCAATATTTCAACGGGACGGCCTGGGGCGCGGTCACCCTTGCCCAGGCCTACACCGCGTCCGACATCACCGCCGGCAATCTGCGTTTCGTGCCGGTAGCCAACGCCAACGGCAATGCCTATTCCGGCCTGACCTTCAAGGTCAGCGACGGCGAATTGTGGTCGGCGGCCAGCAAGACGCTGACGGTCGATGTCACCCCGGTCAACGACGCGCCGACCATTTCGGCCACGGCGGCATCGACCGCGCGCGGCCAGACGGTCAGCCTGGCCACCAAGCTGGTCGCCACCGACCTGGAACAGGCCGCCGCCAACCTGACCTATACCATCACCAATGGCCCGACCGACGGCAGCGTGTGGCGGAACGGCGTCAAGCTGGCCAATGGCGGCACCTTCACCCAGGCCGACATCGATTCAGGCCTGGTCAGCTATCTGCATCACGGCGCCTATGGGGTGGGCGACGACAGCTTCACCTATTCCTTGTCCGACGGTGACGGCGGCAGCCTGACCGGGCAGACTTTCGCCCTGACGGTGGGGGCCAACGCGGCCGCGCCGCAGAACATCCACGCCTATGCGGCAAAGGCGTTCGGTTCGCTGACCAGCTTTACCTATTTGGACGACACCGACCGTTCGTTCTCGGGTGGGACCACGGTGACCTACACGCTGACCGGCGTGTCGGGGCCGTTCACCTCGGCGACCTTGCGCATCGGCGCCGGCGATGTCGATTATTTCTGGGGCGAGCGCGACCTGGTCAAGTTCAACGGCAACAATCTGGGCCACCTGCAAGGCCAGAACAACCAATTCTCGATCACCACCTTCACCGTCAATCCCAACTGGATCGTCAACGGCACCAACGAGATCAGTGTTACCGTCGATAACGGCTGGGCGGTGACCACCGACTGGGCCAAGCTGACGGTCAGCACCACGCCGCTGACCGGGGCCACGGTGTCGGCCCTGAACATCGTCGGCGGCACCGTGGTCGGCACCACCGCCTATGCCGACACCAATGCGGTCATCGCGGTCACGAGTTCGGGCAATTACCGGGCCGATTTCAAGCTGGTGTCGCCGGCCGGCGAGATCGTCGCGACGCAGTCGATATCGTTCACCGGCACCGCCGGCCAAAGCAATCTGCTGAATGCCAGTCTGGATTATCCGGTCGCCAAGGCCTCGGGCACCTATCAGGTGCAGATGAGCCTGGTCCAAGCCAGCGGCGGCACCGGCCAGACCATCAAGTTCCAGACCTTCGCCCACGTCCAGAACACCGGCCCGAACATCGCCGAACCGACCCTGGTCGCCCCGGAAACCGCCGCCATCGGCACCGTCATCGCCAGGTTCGGCCATTCCGATACCGACCTCAACCAGACCATGACCTACTCGCTGGCGGACAATGCCGGCGGCAAGTTCTCGCTGGCGCAGAACGCGTCGGGTATTTACGAATTGAAGGTCGCCGCCGGGCTGAATTATGCCACCGCGACCTCGCATGTCGTCCAGGTCAAGGTCACCGACGCCGCCGGCCTGTCGCGGGTGGAAAGCTTCACCGTCAACGTCAGCAACGTCAACACCGCGCCGACCGCCTATGATTCCGGCGCCTACACCTCGGAAGACGTCGCCGTCACCGGGGCGGCCGGTTTCAGCGACCAGGACGGCGACACGCTCAGCTATATGGTGACCGGCCAGCCCAGCCACGGCACCGCCAGCATCGCCGCCGACGGTACCTGGACCTACACCCCGGCCGCCAATTGGAGCGGCACCGACACGTTCCAGCTGACCGCCGACGATGACGGGGCGGGGCCGCACGCTGCGGTCACCTCGACGGTGACGGTGACGGTCGATCCGGTCAACGACGCCCCGGTGGTGACGCTGGCCAAGCCGGCCATGGTGTTCGACGGCAACGATTACCTGACCCTTCCCACCGCGGTCGGACAGACCGGTGACTTCACGCTGGAGGGCTGGGTCAAGCCGGGCAGCACCGCCAACTGGCAGCGCATCTTCGATTTTTCCGAGAATGCCGACGAATACATGTTCCTGACCGTCTCGGCCGATACCGGCAAGCCGCGCTTCGCGCTGTCGGGTGCCGGCGACGGGACCACCGAATCACGGCTGGATTCCTCGGTGGCGCTGGCTCAGAACACCTGGAGCCATATCGCCGTGACCCTGTCGGGCACCACCGCGAAGATGTATATCAACGGCGCCGAGGTCGCCAGCGGCACCATCAATGTCGACCGCTCGGGCTTCGCCATCGCCAATGCCTGGATCGGCAAGTCCGGCAATGCCAGCGATCCCAATTTCGTCGGTTCGATGGCCGACATGCGGGTGTGGTCGACGGCGCGCACCGCCAGCCAGATCAACCGCAACATGAATGGCGATGTCAGCGGCGCGACCGGGCTGCAGGCTTGGTACAAGGGCGATTCGGCCAACGATTCCACCGCCAATGCCCGCCATGCCACCAATACCGGCGTGACGTTCTCGGGCGATGCCAGCCGCAGCTTGACCTATTTCGAGGGGGGCAGCGGCCTTGCGGTGATGCCCAACATCACCATTTCCGACATCGATGCCCCCACGCAGATGGGCGGGGCGACCATCTCCATCAGCGCCAACCTGACCAGCGGCGACACGCTGACCTTCACCAACCAGAACGGCATCACCGGCAGTTACGATTCCGCGACCGGCGTGCTGACGCTGTCCGGCAACGCCACCTTGGCCCAGTACAAAAGTGCGGTGGAATCGGTGACGTTCTCATCGACCAGCGCCACGCCGACCGCGAACGCCGCGACCCGCACCATCAGCCTGGTCCTGAACGACGGCGAAAGCGCCAACAATCTCAGCAGCGCCGTCACCAACACCATCGCCGTCTCCGAAAGCGCCTCGCCGGTCTTCGCCGGCGCGTCCGACGGACGCGGTGCCCTGTCGGTGTCTGCCGGCGAATACGCCCTGGCCAATCTGGGCACCGGCACCATCACCAACACCGCCACCATCGAGATGGTGGTCAAGCTGACCGGCCCGCTGACCAAGCACAATCTGATGTGGGTCGGCGACGGCACCGACCCGGCCACCGCCAAGCGCTTCGTGTTCGAGGTCAATAACGGCATCCTGGGCCTGTGGACCAATCCGGCCCGCATCGATTCCACCACCACGCTGAGCGCCGACACCTGGTACCACATCGCCGCCAGCTATGACGGCGCCACCGTCAAGCTTTACGTCAACGGCGATCTGGTGCTGTCGCAGGCCACGACCTTAAGCAGCTTCCAACTGGCCAACGCCGCGCAATATGTCGGCATCGGCGCCGACATCAACCCGACCGCGTTCCCGTCCGTCGCCCAGATCGACGAGGCCCGGGTGTGGAGCGTGGCCCGCACCGACGCCCAGATCAAGGCCAGCTACAACAAGGAACTGGCCGGAAACGAGACCGGGCTGGCCGCCTATTGGCGCTTCGACGAGTTGTCCAATTCAGCCACCGATCTGTCGGGGAACAACCACACGGCGGTTTTCGCCTCGAACAGCCTGCCGATGGTGCTGAGGAACGGTAACGACGACCGCACGCTGAATTTTGACGGCGTCAACGATTACGTCACCGTCGCCAATGCGGCGGTGCTGAATCCAACCACGTCGCTGAGCATCGAGGCGTGGGTCAAGCTGGACGTGGTCGATAACGTCCTGCGCGGTATCGTCATGAAGGGCAACGCAGGCGCCAACTACAATTATCACTTCCAGACCATCAACGGGCAGATTCGCTTTGCCGTCACCACCACTGGGACCAGCGCCGATTTTGGCTCTTCGACGACCTTGTCGGCGGGGCAATGGTACCATGTGGCCGCCACCTACGATGCCGCCAACACGGTGGCCAAGATCTACATCGACGGTGTCGAAAGGGGATCGGCCACCGCCAGCGGCAACTTGACCAGCAATGCCGATCCGCTGGCGATCGGCGTGTGGTACAACGGCGCCACCACCAGCCGCCCGTTCGATGGCCAGATCGCCGACGTCCGCGTCTGGAACACCGTGCGCAGCCAGGCCGAGGTCGCCAGCGACATGACCACCCGGCTGGTCGGCACGGAAAGCGGCCTGGTCGGCAATTGGCGGCTGACCGACGGTTCGGGAACCATCGCCACCAACATCGACAATATCAGCGCCTGGGCGGGCATGCCGGGCACCATCAACGGCGCCAACTGGGTGGCGGCGACGCCCCGGGTCCAGGACACCCCCGAGCGCGCCCTGTCGTTCGACGGCACCAACGATTACGTGAGCCTGCCGACCGATATCGCCACCACCACCGATTTCACCTTCGAGGCCTGGGTCCGGCCCGACACCGCGACGCCGTGGCAGCGCATCTTCGATGTCGGCTCGGGCACCACCAAGTTCATGGCCATGGTCAATGCCAGCGAACATAACGGCGGCCTGCGCTTCACCATCAGCACCACCGGCGGCGGCGCCGGCGAGCAGATCGTCGAAGGCCCGGCCCTGCAGGTCGGCGTGTGGAGCCATGTCGCGGTGACCCTGGCCGGCGATACCGCCACCCTTTACGTCAACGGTCTGGCCGTGGCGACCTCGACCATCACCTTGAACCCCATCGATCTGGGCGCGACCATCGCCACTCTGGGCAAGTCGACGTTCTCGTCCGATCCCTATTTCGACGGGTTGATGGCCGATGTCCGGGTGTGGAACCTGGCCCGCAGCGGCTCCGCCATCGCGGCGGCCATGAATGCGCCGCTGACCGGCGCCGAGACCGGTCTGATCGGCTATTGGCGCACCAACGAAGGCAGCGGCACCACCATCGCCAACGCGGTTGACGGCGGGGCGGCGGGGACCTTGGTCAACGGCACCGCCTGGGCCAACGCCGCCGATCCGGTTTACGACACCCAGCTCGCCACCAATGCCAACACGGTGCTGACCAGCAGCGTGAAGGCGACCAACCTCGATAACGGCGCCATCACCTACAGCATGGCCGGCAATCCGTCGCATGGCACGGTGGCGATGTCGCCCACCGGCACCTTCACCTATACGCCGACGCAGAAATATGTCGGCACCGACAGTTTCATCGTCACCGCGTCCGATGGGGCGACCTCGACCAACCAGACCATCAC
The DNA here is from genome assembly GCF_902729445.1 of Magnetospirillum sp. LM-5. Lineage (NCBI taxonomy): Bacteria > Pseudomonadati > Pseudomonadota > Alphaproteobacteria > Rhodospirillales > Rhodospirillaceae > Magnetospirillum > Magnetospirillum sp. LM-5. The sequence continues at coordinate 19,135 of NZ_CACVCE010000031.1, forward strand.
AATTGCCGTCAACGATCCGGTCACGGCGGCCTCGGCCGCCAGCCAGTCGCGGGCCAATAGCGCTGTCTCGCTGGCGGGCGGCAAGTATCTGGCCAGCAGTTCGGGCGTGTCCTATTCGACGGCGACCTACGAGGCCTGGATCAAGACCACGACCGCCGGAACCTGGGTGGGGATCATCTCGGATCAGGTCACCGGCAGCCAGGGCTCGTTGACCCTGGCGATCAAGAATACCGGCGTCCTGGGATTCGAGGCGTGGCAACCGGCCGGCGCGCGGACCTATACCGGCACCACCGCCATCACCGACGGTCAATGGCACCATGTCGCCGCCACCTGGGATGGCACCACCGGCGCCATCTATGTCGATGGTGTGCTGGAAAATGCGACGCTGACCACCAACGCCGGCACCATGGCCAATTTCGCCATCAACAACCAGTCATTGGTGGTCGGCGCCCATTCCTCTCTGGGCGGCACCTTCACCGGCTCGATCGACGAAGTGCGGGTATGGAATACGGTGCGCACGGCGACCGAGATCAAGACCAACATGAACCGGGCGCTGGAAGGCGACACGCCGGGTCTCTATGCCTCGTACGATTTCGAGGAAGGGGCCGTGATCGGCGGTGTCGCCGCCTATAATTCCAGCTCGACGAACAATCTGGTCGAGCAGGGCAGCGGCTCGTTGACATGGACCAATGGCGGCAATCGCGGCGCCGTCGTGCTGAATGCCGGCGATGGCACCAATGATCATGTCGCCTTGACCAACAATGCCGACAGCCTGGACCTTGGCGCGAGCGGTTCCATCGAGCTGTGGGTCAAGCGCGAGCAATGGAACACCGCGACCGATCAGGCGATCATCGGCACCGGCGTCGGCAATCAGTCCGAAAACGCCTTCTATCTCAGCGCGCACATGAATGTCGGCCTGCATTTCCGCTATGGCGGCTCGAACCAGACCGGCGGCACGTATATTTGTTACCAAGGCAGCGACAATTGGGCCGCCAATTCCTGGCACCATGTCGCGGCGACCTGGAACAACGGCAATCTGAAACTTTATGCCGATGGGCAATTGGTCGACAGCGCCACCACCACCTTGGTCTTCAGCGATCTCGCACCGTCCTGGAACCTGGGCCAGGCCCCGGCGAACTCGGGCGATACCACCTGGGCCAGCGGCATGACCGTCGATGACGTGCGCATCTGGACGAGTGTTCGCAGCCAGGCCGAGATCGCCGCCGACATGAATGCGGTCGCGACCGGAAGCGAGACCGGATTGCAGGGTTACTGGAAGATGGACGAAGCGTCCGGCACGACCCTGGTCGACGCCACCGGCCACGGCAATACCGGCACCTTGTCCAACGGGGCCTGGGTCGATAGCGGTCCGTTGCCGGTTCAGACCAGCACCGTCCCGGCCTTGAAGGACAGCAATTACGGCATCAGCCTGGACGGCACCGACGATTACGCCGCGGTTTCGGGCATCAGTCTGACCAATGCCTCGTTCAGCTGGGAATTCTGGGCCTACCGCGATACCAACACCACGTCGGATTTCGTCCTGGGGCAGGGGGCGGGTGTCGCCAATCAGACCTTGGCCATCGGCTATCGTGGCGACCCAGAAGCGAACAACAAGTTCGTTTTCGGCTTCGTCGGCAACGACCTCGATTACACCGACACCGACAGCAACGTGAACGAGTGGGTGCATTGGGCCGGCACCTACGATGCCTCCAGCAATTCACGCACCCTTTACAAGAACGGCGCCCAGGTGGCCCAGGACACCGCGACCGCCGACTATCAAGGCACCGGCGATCTGTGGGTCGGCAAGTTCGCCGACGGCCGCTTTTTCGACGGCCGCCTGGACGAGGTGCGCATCTGGTCCGATGTCCGCACCGCCGCCGAGATCAAGGAAAACTATACCAAGCATCTGGTCGGCAACGAGGACAACCTGACGGCGCTGTGGCACTTCGACGAAGCGTCGGGCACCACCGCCGCCGACGCCACCGCCGCCAACCGTGACCTGACGCTTTACGATGGCCCGACCTGGGACGATCTGATGACCGAAAGCGTGGCGCTGAACGGCTCGTTGCAGGCGCTGGCCCAGGGGGCGGAAACCGATTCCGGCGCGCTGACCTATACCCTGATCGGGGGCAATGGCGGGGCGACCCACGGGACGGCCTCGATCGACAATCATGGTGTGTTGACCTATACAGGCACCTCGCAGGGGACCGACAATGTCAGCTATCAAGTCAGCGACGCGTCGGGTGCGACAAGCGCGGGTGTGTTCCAGATCACGGTGACTTAAACGGGCGGGGCAAGGGGACGTAAGATGGGGTTGAACTGGCTGGCGGCGGCGGTCGCGTGGTTTCGTCGATCGAACAAGCGCACCAAGTTCATGGCGATTCTGGGCATTCTGGTGGCTCTGGGCACCTTGCTGTCGCTGTTGGCCCGCGTCACCGTGGTCACCGCCGACGATTCCTCGTCCTACCACATCGCCGTGGTCGCCCCCTTGACCGGACCCAGTGCCGAGGTCGGCAGGTCGATGCGCCAAGGTGCCGCCTTCCTGGTCGATAACATCAACAAGGCCGGCGGAATCAACGGCAGCACGGTGGTCTTGCAGGTCTTCGACGACCAGGATAATCCGGCCGTGGCGGCGGACATCGCCGGCAAGATCGCGGCCGACAACCGCATCCTGGCGGTCACCGGCCATTGGTCGGCGGCGGCGCAGGCGGCGGCGGCGCCGATCTACAACAAGGCCGGCTTGCCGTTCTTGTCGTTCAGCCCCGGCTGGGCCGAACAGGCGAGCGAGCACAAGGCCTTTCCGATGCTGTTCGACGCGCGCTCGGAAGCGCGCTTCCTGTCCAATTACGCCCGCAACGTCATCGGCCACAAGCTGATGAGCGTGATCGCCGAGGAAAGCGATTACGGCCGCATCCTGGCCGATTCCTTCACCGAGACCTTCGAGCGCTTCGGCGCTCCGCCGCAATTTCGCTGGACTTTCAAGCCGGGCGATGCCGATTCGCTGAAGAAGCTGGTGGAATCCTACCGCGCCAAGCGCGACGAGGCCGGCGCCCTGTTCCTGGCCGCCGACGAGAATTCGGCGCCGCCGGTGATCGCCGCCTTCAAGGCCGCCGGCCTTCGCGTGGTGTGGTTCGGGCCGTCGCGGCTGGCGGTCAACGCCTTCACCAAGGCCTTCCAGACCCTGGCCGCCAAGGGCGAATCGCCCGGCAACTTCACCAACGGCCTTTACGCGTCGTCGCCGCTTTTGTTCGATACCGCCAACGAGGCGGCGCAGAATTTCAAGGTCGCCTATGGCCTCCGCTTCGGTGCCGAGCCCGATTGGGTGGCGGCGTTCAGCCACGATGCCATCAAGATGGTGGCCGAAACCGCCAGGGCGCGCGGCATCGGTGGCGGCGAAGGCGATATCGGGGGCAAGCGCACCCGCCTGGCCGAGGCGTTTCTGGCCCAGACCCCGGCTTCGGGGGTGCGCGGCGTCACCGGCCAGATGGTGTTCGGCGAAAGCCGCGCCGCCAGCCCGCCGGTTCTGATGGGCATCTATAACGGCACCACGCCGATTTCGGCCCTGACCCAGTTGCAGCCGATCCCCAAGGGCGCGGTGTCGAACTATATCGAGGAGCTGCGCCAGGGCCGGGCGCTTTATGTCAACGACCGCTTCATGTACAAGACCAACGTGGTCTATGTCGGCCTGCAGGTCACCGAGGTTTCCGAACTGGACCTGGAAAAGGAAACCGCCCAGGTCAAGTTCTCGGTGTGGTTCCGCTATCGCGGCAATTTCGAGCCGCAGGACGTGATCTTCACCAATGCCACCGAACCGGTGAAGCTGGCCGCTCCGGACGAGGAGGCCAATACCGGCGACCTGACCTATCGCCTGTACGAGGTCAAGGGCAAGTTCAACCTGAACTTCTCGGGCGCGCCGCGTTCCTATGGCAGCCACATCGTCGGTGTCGCCTTCCGCCACAAGGGCCTGAACCGCAACAACCTGCAATATGTCGTCGACGTGCTGGGCATGCCGTCGGGCGAGGGGCTCAAGCAGCGCCTGATCCAGGACAAGGTGATCGCGCCGGGCCTGGGCTGGGAGGTGGACCGCGCCTGGGTGTCGCAGGAAGTCGCGCAGGAAGACGCCTTGGGCTCGCCGAAATATGTCGGCTACGGCTCGATCTCGCCCGATTTCTCCAAGATCGACCTGGGCGTGGTCATCAAGAAGGCCAATCTGTCGCCGCGCGATTTCGTGCCGGCCGAATGGTTCATCTATATCGCCATCTTCGCGGCGGTGGCCTCGATCATCGCGCACGCCATGGACAGCAAGCAGCAGGGCCGTTTCTGGCACATGCATTCCTATGGCATGCGTCTGGTCGCCTGGCCGATGCTGCTGTTGGCCGGCGGCAATCTGGTGCTGGATTACGCCTACCAGAACCTGCCCCTGGCCCAGGTCTATCTGGCGGTGACGGTTTATGACGGCTTGTGGTGGGCGGTGCCGGCGCGATTGGTGGTGATGGCGGTGGGGCGTTTCGCCTGGACGCCGCTGGAAGAAAAGTCGGGGCGCAAGATTCCCAACGTGGTGCGGATGTTCGTGGCCTTCATCATCTATTCGCTGGCCTTCCTAGGGATCATCGGCTTCGTACTGAACCAGCCGATCACCAGCGTCCTGGCCGGTTCCGGTCTGCTCGCCATGATCGTCGGCCTGGCCATCCAGGCCAATATCTCGAACATCTTCTCGGGCATCGTGTTGAACATGGAACGCCCGTTCGGCGTCGGCGACTGGGTCAAGATCGGCAATGCCGAAGACGCCCGCATCACCGACATCACCTGGCGCACCACCCGCATGCAGACCCGCTCTGGCATGACCATCGCCATCCCCAACGCCAAGGCGTCGGAATCGCAGATCATCAATTACAGCGTCCAGGGCCGGTCGCGCATGACCATCCACCTGTTCGTCGATCCGTCGCTGCCGACCGAGACGGTCAGGAAGGCGCTGTACGACGCGCCGCTGCAATGCCCGGGCGTGCTGGCCGAGCCGGCCCCGGCGGTCTATTTCGACGGAATCGTCAGCGGCGAGGGCGGCTGGCTGGCCCAATACAGCGTGCAATATTGGATCAAGGATTATTCCGGCAAGACCAGCGTCACCGGCCGGGTGTGGGATGCGGTCTATTCGCGGCTGAAGGAGGCCGGGATCGCGCTGGGCTCGTCGCTGGCCAGCCGTGGCAACAGTTCGGTGCTGAGGGAACTGGACGAAGACGGCAAGGCCGCCACCTTGCAGGACCGCGAGGACTGGGACGTCATCCAGGACGAGCTGCGCAACCGGATTTAGATCACGGCTGTCCGGTCTAATTTCAGGCGACGCGACGCCATCGCCCCACACTCCGTCATGCCCGTGCTTGACACGGGCATCCCCGTGGCGCCGAACAAAAATTGAATGGAAACATCGCCTTATGCGGATGCGCGGTAAGCGGGGCATAAGTCCGGGCACGCAGATGCAGCATAACCCTCGCCCCTTTGTGGGAGAGGGTGGCCGCGAAGCGGCCGGGTGAGGGGCGCGCGCGTCGGCGCGCCATATGATCTGCTTGATACAAAGACGTTTTTTACGCGCTCGCCGCGCGTAAGACCCCTCACCCCCGCGCTTCGCGCGGACCCTCTCCCACAAGGGGCGAGGGTTATGCTGCGCTTGAGTGCCCGGACTTTTGCCCCGCTTACGATGCGCGTGGATTGCCGGGTCAAGCCCC
>NZ_CACVCE010000032.1:0-24852 GCF_902729445.1 Magnetospirillum sp. LM-5
AGCGGGAAAATTTCGCCAGCACGGCCTGCAGGCGGTCGGGATCGATCGGCTTGGCGACGTAATCGTCCATGCCGGCGGCCAGGCAGCGGGCGGTGTCGCCCTCCAGCACGTCGGCGGTCATGGCGACGATCGGCACGGCGGCCATCGGCCCGCCCATGGCGCGAATGCGCCGCGTCGCCTCGAGACCATCGACGGCCGGCATGTGGACATCCATCAAGACGACGTCGAAGGTGCCGCCCAGCACCGCGTCGATGGCCTCGGCCCCGTTCTTGGCCAGGGTCACGGCATGCCCCCAGCGCGTCAGCAAAATGGTCGTCAGCTTCTGATTGACGGGGTTGTCCTCGGCCAGCAGCACCGTCAACGGGGCGGTGACGGGCCGGTCCACCACCGCCGGGGCCGAATGGCGCACGCTGACCGAAGCCAGGCCGACCCGGGTGGTGAACCAGAATGTCGTTCCTTCGCCAAGCCGGCTGTCACAGCCGATGTCGCCGCCCATCATCTCGACCAGCCGTTTGCAGATGGCCAGTCCCAGCCCGGTGCCGCCGAAGCGGCGGCTGATCGAGGAATCGGCCTGGACGAATTCCTGGAACAAGGTCGCCAAAGCATCGGGGGCGATGCCGATGCCGGTATCGGCCACCTCGAAGCGCAATTTCGACAACGAGTCCTCGGTCTCCTCCAACCCGACCCGGACGGCGACGCTGCCGCCATTGGTGAATTTCAGCGCGTTGCCGATCAGGTTGGTCAGGACCTGGCGCAGGCGGGTGGGGTCGCCCACCACCTGGCGCGGGACCTGATCGGCGATCTCGGCGGTCAGGGTCAGCCCCTTGTCGTCGGCGCCACCCTGCAGCAGGGCGACCACGTCGTGAACCAGGCGGCTAAGGTCGAAATCGGTGGCCTCGACCCGCAACTGGCCGGCCTCGAGCTTCGAGAAATCCAGGATGTCGTTCAAGATGCCCAGCAAGGCCCCGGCCGAGCCCCGCGCCGTTTCCAGCAAATCGCGCTGTTCGTCGGTCAGTTGGCTGCCGCCCAGCAGGTGCAACATGCCCAGGATGCCGTTCATCGGCGTCCTGATCTCGTGGCTCATGGTGGCAAGGAAGCTGGCCTTGGCCCGGGCCGCCGCCTCGGCTTCCTCCTTCGCGTGGATCAGCATGCGCTCGGCACGCTTCCTGTCGGTGATGTCGGTGTAGGTGGTGATGAATCCGCCGCCGGGCAGTGGGCTGCCTTGAACCTCGATCACCGTGCCGTCGGGGCGCTCGCGCTCGAAGCGATGCGGCTCGAACCGCGCGGCCTTTTCCACCCGTTCGGCCACCAAGGCCTCGACATCGCCCACCCCGTACTCGCCGCGCAGGGCGTTATAGCGCATGAAATCGGCGAACACCGTCCCGGGATGGACCAGATCCGCCGGGAAACCCAACATGTCGAGGAAGCGGGAATTGCACAAGATCAGGTTCAGGTCGCGGTCGAACACGGTGAAGCCTTGGCCCAGCTCTTCCACCGCCTCGATCATATGCTTCCATTTGTATTCGGCAGACCCCGCCAGATGAAGCATTTGCGACTCCGCACCGCCTTGGCGCCAGGAATGATAGGCGAGTTTGCACCTTGCCGGAAGTCATCTTCCAAATTCAAACTGAAAAGGGTGCCTCGCCATCGACGAAGCACCCTTTCAATAGAACTATCGACCTGAAAAACTACTTCTTGGCGCCTTCCAGCAGGCCTTCCGAGATTTGCAGGTTGATGTTGATCAGCGCGTCGATGGTGGTGTCGGCGATGTTGTCGACGCCCTGCAAGGTGCGGTCGGCGACGAATTCGGCCAGGCGGCGCAGATTTTCCTTCACCGCGTCGGGCAGCAGGCAGTCGCTGGACGACACGATGGTCTTCAGGGCCACCCACACTTCCAGGTTCCGCTCGAGCGCGACGGCCAGGCCGCTGAGGTTGCTCCGCGCGGCTTTGGCCTGGTCCAGCCCGATGGCGGCCTGCGACAATTGGAAAGCTTGCTCTTCCGCAACCGAAAGGTTGGTTTCGTTGGACATGGGGTCTCCCTCCTGAACGTCTGTCTCGCCCCCCGGGGCGCTGATCTTCGTCACTTCTGCGCAACGCTAAAGCGAACCGATTGATAGTCCGTTAACCTGATTCGCGTCCGGCGCCGCACCCATGATTCGCTGGCAACAGAGTAGTCCCGGCCGGCCTCGCGTTCAATCGGCTTTCGCGAGTTTCGCAAGGCCGGTCGCTTCCATCAGATTCCTGAGTTCCTGCCGGGCGGCGATGTTGCTCATGCTCAGTTCGAATCCGGGAATGCCTTCGCGCAGATCCAACAGCGTCAGACCTTCCAGGAACAACGAACGATAGATGACGCGCTCGCCCAGGCCGGGGGCGACGCGAAAGCCGATGCGCTTGGAAAGATCGCCCAACAGCTTTTCCATCGCCTGCTTGTTGCGGGCGTCCAGATGGGCCAGACGGTTCCTCAGCACGATCCAGTCGACCACCGCCTTCTCGCCGCGCACGGCCCGGGTTTTCTTGGTTTCCCACACCATCTCGGAATAGTGGCTGGGACGCAGGATGCGCATGGTTTCGGGATCGACCCGGGCCAGGACATCCAGATCGATCAGCGAATCGTTCAAGGGGGTGATCAGGGTGTCGGCGAAGGAATGGCCCAGTCGCGACAGGTAATGGTCGGAACCGGGCGTGTCGATCACCACCACGTCATGCACCGCCCCCAACAGGCGCACCGCCTCGGTCAGGCGCTTCTCGTCGGCCTCGCGGTCGGCGGTCGGCGGCAGCGACACATGGTCGGGCACCCGCAGGCCCAGGGTCGCGGCATCCTTGCGCCCCTTGCGGTTCTGGATGTAGCGCGACAGCGTCGCCTGACGGGCGTCGATATCGATCGAGCCCACCGACAGCCCCTGCCCCAGCAGACCGACGATCAGGTGCATCGACACCGTCGATTTGCCGGTGCCGCCTTTCTCGTTGCCGACCACCACCACATGGGCTTTCCTGCTCATGCTTCTCCCCTTACCCAGATCGCCGTGTCGTGGAATGCCGCCCCCCCGGCCGGTGGGATCGGATCGCCTCCGACCAGGCGATTGATGCCGATCCCCTCGACGAAGGATTCGTCGCGCCAGATGCCTTCGACGGCGACGGTGCCGGGGGCAATTCCGTCGGTGACCGCCACATGCGCCACCACCGAGCCGCGCCGGTTGCCCAGCCGGGCCAATTGACCGTCGGCCAGCCCCAAGGCCTGGCAATCCTGGGCGTGGATCAAGACGGTGGGCCGGCCGGCCAGCTTTTGCGAACTGGCGGTGTCGGCGAAGGTGGAATTCAGGAAATGGCGCGACGGCGGGGTGATCAGCCGGAATGGATGATCGGCATCGGTCGCCTCGGTCAGGGCGGCATGGTCGGGCAGCGCCGGCAGGCGGGCGTGATCGGGGCCGATCGCCGCCCAGTCGGGGGCGAAGCGGAACCGCCCGCCATGGCCGAACCCGGTCAGGAAATGGGCACGGTCGAAGGACGGCGTGCAATCATGCCAGCCGGCCGCCAGGATGGCATCGATATCGGGCAGGCCGGAAGCGGCCAGGATGCCCGCGACCATCGCCTCGTCATCCATGGCGAAGCTGGGATGGACGGCGCCCAGCCTTTGGGCCAACTGACCGACCACCCAGTGGTTGGAGCGCGCCTGGCCGACCGGATCGATCACCGGGCGCGCCACCTGCAGGAAGCTGTGCCCATACGAGGTGTAGAGGTCGGCATGTTCCAGGAAGGTGGTCGCCGGCAGGATGATGTCGGCGAAGCGGGCGGTCTGGGTCATGGCCTGCTCGTGAACCGCCACGAACAGATCGTCGCGGGCCAGGCCGCGCCACACCCGGGCCGTCTCGGGCGCCACCGTCGCCGGATTGGTCGATTGCACCAGCATGGCGGCGACCTGCGGCCCGCCGGCCAGGGCGGCGGGGTCGCCATCCAGCACCGCGCCGATCCGGCTCATGTCCAGGGTGCGGACCTTGGGCTCGGGCAGGTCGGCGGCGTCGATCAGGCTGCGCTCGATGGCAAAGCCCCCCGACGCGCTTTGGATGGCGCCGCCGCCGGTCACTTCCCACGCCCCGGTCAGGGCCGGTAGGCAACTGGCGGCATGCAGGTTGACGGCGCCGTTGCGCGACCGGCTCATGCCATAGCCCAGGCGGATCAACGACCGCTTGGTGGCGCCATAGGCGCGGGCGAAGGCCTCGATCTCGGCTTCGCTCAGGCCGGTGATGGCGGCGGCCCAGGCCGGCGTGCGGGTGGCGACATGGGCTTCCAGCCGATCGGCGCCCTCGGTATAGCGCTCGACATAGTCGCGATCGACCAGGCCGTCCCGGAACAGCACATGCATCACCGCCACCGCCAGCGCGCCGTCGGTGCCGGGCCGCAGCATCAGGTGGGTGTCGGCCTTTGCGGCGGTGCCCGAACGATAGGGATCGATCACCACCAGCCGGGCGCCGCGCTGCTTCCTGGCCTGGTTGATCAGCCCCATCAGATGGACCTGGGTGGCGACCGGATTGGCGCCCCAGATGACGATCAGGTCGCTGTCGGCCATCTCGCGGGCATCCACGCCCCACTTGGCCCCCACCCCGGCCATCCAGCCGGCCCCGGCGGCGCTGGCGCAGATGGTCTTGGCCTGGCCGGAATAGCCCATGGCCCGACGCAGCCGGTTGAGCGCGTTCTGCTGCACCAGGCCCATGGTGCCGGCATAAAAATAGGGCCAGACGCTTTCGGCGCCGTTCTGCAGGGCGGCCTGGCGGAAGCGATGGGCGATCTCGTCCAGCGCCTCGTCCCAGCCGATCGGCGCGAAGGCGCCAGCCCCCTTCGGCCCGACCCGGCGCAAGGGCGTGGTGACGCGATCGGGGTGATGGACCCGCTCGGCATAGCGGGCGACCTTGGCGCAGATCACGCCCTCGGTATAAGGCATCTTGGCGCCATGCACCCGCCCGATGCGGCCGTCGGCCAGGCGCTCGACCATCAGGCCGCAGGCGGATGGGCAATCGTGGGGACAGACAGAGGGCGAGAAGGCGGCCTGGTTCATGGGGGAAGAATGTAGCCGCAGCCCGGCCATCCGGCAACTTCCGCAAGCGCCGGCTGGATGCTATGCTCCGCCAAATCTAGAGGCGACAACCGAAGTCGGGGACAAGGGGTTGGTGGAACGCATCGATTGTGCGGTGATCGGGGCCGGTGTGGTCGGGCTTGCCTGCGCCCGCGCGCTGGCGCTGGCCGGCCGCGAGGTGGTGGTGCTGGAAGCAGGCCCGGCCATCGGCGGCGGCATCTCTTCGCGCAATTCCGAGGTCATCCATGCCGGCATGTATTATCCCGCCGGCAGCCTGAAGGCGCGGCTGTGCGTGGCCGGCAACCGCCTGCTGCGCGATTTCGCTGGTGTTCACGGCGTCGATTTTTGCATGACCGGCAAGCTGATCGTCGCCACCGATGAGCCCGAGGCGGCCAAGCTGGACGACATCCTCGCCCGCGCCAAGGTCAATGGCTGTCTCGGCCTGGCCCCCATCCCCGCCGCCGAGGCCATGGCGATGGAGCCCGCTCTTCGCTGCACCAAGGCGTTGTTCTCGGCCGATACCGGCATCATCGACACCCACGGCCTGATGCTGGCCCTGCAGGGCGAGGCGGAAGAACACGGCGCGGTCCTGGCGCTCAACGCCCCGGTGGCCGGCGGCCGTGGCGAAGACGGCGCCACCTTGCTGGAGATCGGCGGCGCCGAGCCGACACAGCTGTTGGCCAAAAGCGTGGTGATCGCCGCCGGGCTGTCGTCTTGTCCGGTCGCCCGCTCGCTGGGATTGGCCGCGGTGCCGCGCGATTATCTGTGCAAGGGCAATTACTTCACCCTGACCGGCAAGATGCCGTTCTCGCGGCTGGTCTATCCGGTGCCGGTGGCCGCCGGGCTGGGGGTGCACTATACCCTGGACCTGGCCGGACGCGGGCGCTTCGGCCCCGACGTCGAGTGGGTCGAGGCCGAGGATTATCGGGTCCTGCCATCGCGCGCCGATTCCTTCTACGACGCCATCCGCCGTTATTGGCCGGACTTGCCCGACGGCGCCCTGGAGCCGGCCTATGCCGGCATCCGCCCCAAGATCAACGCGCCCGACGAGCAGGCCGCCGATTTCGCCGTGCACGGACCAGCCCAGCACGGCCGCCCGGGATTGGTGGCGCTTTACGGCATCGAATCACCCGGCCTGACCTCGTGCCTGGCTTTGGCCGAACTGGTCAAGGAGATGATCGGATGACCCGCCCCGCCCGGTCAGCGCAGCGACGCCAGACGGTCGCGCGCCGCTTCCGCCAGGAAACCAGAGACATTGTTGGTGCGGGCCTCGATCAAGGCCAGCAGGGCTTCATCCATGGTGATGTTGATTCGCTTGGAACGGCTTTGCAGGCTGACGGAAACCAGGGCCACGGCCAAATGTCCCCGGTCGGCGGGCAGGTTCTCGAACGGCGTGGGCTCCGGGATCGCGTCGCCGTCCTCGACCATGCCGTCGACATGAAACTGAAGCGCCTCGCGGGCGTTGAGCAGCGCTTCGGAATAGCTGCCGCCGGCGGTCACGCAGCCGGAAAAATCGGGGAACCATACGCCGATGTCACCCGACGAGCTCGCCTCGACCACCGCGAAATAAGAGCGTTCCATCGCCTACCCTTTCTCTTCCAACCGGATGCCGGCCTGGCGTTCGATACTGCGCAAAGTCCCCGGCGCCATGTCCTTCTTGGGATGGGGCACGGTCACCCGCCCAGGCTTGGTCGGATGCTTGAATTGCGCGTGCGATCCGCGCCGCGCCACCTCGACCCAACCGTCTCGTTCCAGCCTGCGAATGATCTCGCGACTATCCATCAGCCCCCCGCCTTGGCAATAAGTATATTATACACACCACCGGTCCCGTTGTCGAGTTGCTCGGCAGGCAAGGAGCCCCTGTCATGACCCGCCTTTCCGCCACCTTGGCCTTGGCCTTGCTGTTGACCGCCACCCAGGCGGCGGCGATGGACAAGCCGCGCGACTGGATGCCGCCGCCGGCTTCCGCCGTTCCCAACCATCGGGAGGTGTGGCGCGAGGTGATCATCGAGATCGCCACCTACGCCAAGGCCCGCAAGAAGGAGGCGGTGATCCTGGTCAAGGGCGGCGTCGAACTGCTGGTCAAGGGCGAGCGCGAGGCGGCGTGGGAAGAGGCGCAAGACCCCTACGGTACCAATTTCGAGAAGCGCCTGCCGCTGGGCACGGTCTATCGCCCCTATATGAAGGTGATCGACGGCCTGGTGGTCGATGGTCTTTATTGCAGCACCTTCGCCTTCGGCAAGCCGCTGGCCGAGGCCATCAAGGACCGCCGCGAGCTTGACCGCGTCCTGGCCGAGGAGCGCGCGCGCGGCATCCAGCGCCCGCCGGTGCCGCAGCCCCTGGGGCCGTTCTCGATCGACCCCAAGGAAGAATTGCGCCGCGCCGCCGAGATCAAGCGCGAATCCGAGAAGATCGAACGCCAGCGCCGCATGATCTATGCCATCGACGCCGCCCGCGATGCCGGGCGGCGCCTGTTCAGCCTGGAAGATTGCAAGACCCAGAAGGATGCCGACGCTGCCATGCGCGCCGCCGACCGCGACCGCGTGCTGACCTTCGCCGACGCCGACAACCCGACCACCGGCCATCTGCCCAAGACCCGGCCGAACCACGAGAACGCCGAACCGATCCGCTCGGTCTCGGCGGCGCGCACCTGGCTGCCGATGCTGAACGCCGACAGCTTCGCCAGCCGGGCCGAATGGGTGATGGCGCTGCAAAAGACCAATTACGACATCGTGGTGGTCGATGTCGCCCATCGCGGCTGGGACGGGCTGACCCCTGCCGACATCGCCAAGCTGAAGTTCAAGGCGCTGGGCTCGCCGCGCATGGTGCTGGCGGCGCTGCCGCTGGGCAAGACCCAGGATAGCCGCTGGTACTGGCAGAAGGGCTGGGGGGCCGGTAGCCCGCCGTTCCTGTTCGCCCCCGACAGCGACGTGCCCGGCCAGTTCATCATCGACCTCGCCAACCCGGAATGGAAGGCCCAGTTGGGCAAGATCGCCACCGGCATCATGGATGCCGGGTTCGACGGCATCGTGTTCACCGAGACCGACACCTATCTGTGGTTCGAAGAGCTGATGCCGCTGGACTGACACCGATGCTGAAATCCGCCCGTTCCTACGAGGAAGCCTGCCGGACCTTTCGCTGGCGCATCCCCGAGCTTTACAACCTGGCCTTCGACGTCTGCGACCGCCAGACCATGGCCGGGGCCGACGGCCATCGAACCGCCCTGGCGGTCGAGGCGGCCGACGGCACCGTCGAGCGTGCCACCTTCCACATGCTGCGCCTGTTGTCGAACCGGCTGGCCAACGTGTTGGCGGCGCGCGGCGTGATCGCCGGCGAGCGGGTCCTGATCTCGTTGCCGCCCTCGATCGAGGCGGCCATCGCCATTCTGGCGGTGCTGAAGATGGGGGCGGTGGCGGTGCCGGCGCCCTGCACCCTGGGTGAAATCCCGCTGGCCTGGCGCCTGGCCGATTCCGGCGCGCACGCGGCCATTGCCGCTGCCGCGGTGGCGCCGCGCCTGCTGGCCGGCCGCGACGGCGCCCCCAATCTGACCGCGATCCTGGTGGCGGGCGACCCGGTCGCCGGCACCGAGGATCTGTGGCAGGCGCTGGAGGCCGCGCCCGATGCCTTTCCGCCGCAAGTCACCGGGGCCGACGCGCCAGCCTTCCTGTTCTATCCCGCCGACGCCATGGGGCGGCCACCGGGCATCTTGCACGCCCACCGCACCCTGCCGGGCAGCCTGCCGCCGGTCGAGTTCGCCCTGGGCTTCTTCCCCCAGGTCGGCGACATCTTCTGGACTCCGGCCGAATGGATGAGCTTCGAGGCCCTGATCTGGGGCATCCTGCCGGCCTGGCATCACGGCATGACGGTGATCGCCCTGACAGAGACCGACCCCACCCGCCAGTTGGCCGCGATCGGCCGCCACGGCGTGCGGGCGGCATGGATCCCGCCCGCCCACCTGCGACGCCTGACCAGCGCCGCCAATTCCAGCCCCAGCCCCAACCTGCGGACCCTGGCGTCGGGGCCGGAACCGCTGGACGAAGCCTTGCGCCAAAAAGCGGCCGAGCGGTTCGGGGTGGCGCCTAACGACATTTTCGGGACGGTACTGACCGGGGCCACCATCGCCAACGGCCATCCGGTGATGGAACGCCTGGCCGGCTCGCCCGGCCGCGCCGCGCCCGGCATCACCGTCGAGGCGGTCGATGCCAGCGGCCGCCCGCTGCCGGCGGGCGAGCGCGGATTGCTGGCCGCCGCGCCCGGATCGCCCGGCGCCTGCCTGGGCCGCTGGACCGGCGAGGGCTGGGTCGGTACCGCGCTGCCGTCGGGCTGGCAGCCGGACGGCATGATCGGCAGCCGCGACCTGGACGGCTATGTCTGGCCCGACGAGGTCAAGCCGGATGACGGCGTGGCGATGATCGACGACCTGCCGGTCGCCCTGGAAGAGGTCGAAGCGGCGCTGATCTGGCATCCCGGCGTGGCCGCCGCCGCCGTCACCTTGCTGCCCACCGGCGAGTTGAAGGCCTTTGTGGTGACCGGCCCCGGCCATGGCCCCGACATCGACCTGGCCCGCCGCCTGCAGGCCTTCGTCGCCACCCGCCGCGCCATCCACGAGGTGCCGCGCCGGATCGAGTTCGTCGACAGCCTGCCCACCAATGCCGACGGCATCGACCGCGACGCCTTGCTCAATCGCCCGCTGAAGCTCGATGCCCCCGATCCGGGTGAACGCTGGGGGTGATACCGAAGCCGAATGACTTCGGATTCGGTATCTTGCGCCCATTGCGGGCGCGGCCAAGCCGCCGGACGGCGGCGCCCGGCGAGGGCGAAACAGAAAACCCGAAGCCGAATGAATTCGGATTCGGGAAAATCATCCCAGCGCGTGGGCGATGATCGACCGCCACACCTTGTCCACCCCGTAATGACGCTGGGCCCAGCCATGGGCTTCGGCGGCGATGCGGGCCCGCACATCCTCGTGACGGGACAGCACTCGCCAGCGCTTGATGATATCGGCCGGCTCGCTCCACGGAATGAAATGCCGCCATGGCTGAAAGAAGCGTGCCGTGCCTTCGTGCAATTGTTCCACCAGCAGCGAGCCCGAGGCGATGGTTTCCCACACCCGCCCGGTCACCAGACGACCGGATTCGCCGGCGGCGTGGGCGGCGACGTTCAGCACCGCCCGGCTGGAGGCCAGCAAGCCGGCATAGGCGACGTCATCCGGGGCCAGTTGGCGCCGCTTTTCGCCGATGACCAGCTCCACGCCGATATCGGCCCAGGCCAGGCCCGCCAGCAGGAACGAGCGGTGCGGCGCAAACGTGCTGCCGACGAACAGCAATTGGTGCTCGGGCGGATTTCCGCTGGGCACGAAGGGCGGATGGACGGCCGGAACCGGGATGGCGAAGGCCTTGGCGGCCAGGTCCCGATGCTCGGGGTCGCGCAGCACATAGGCGCACGGGTCGAACAGCAAGATATGGTCGGCCACGTCGGCCCATAATTGCATCTGGTTATCGACCGCGCGCAAGGAATCGCGCGAGACGTGGACCAGCTTGAAGCCCAGCCGCGCCTTCAATTCCCTGATCTCGGGAACGGTCGGGAAGCGCAGTCCGGGAACGGTTTGCGAATCGCACAGCAAGATGTCGGGGCGCACCCGCTCGAGTTCCGCCAGGAAGGCCTCTTTGCGGCGGCCGAGCTCGGCGTCCGAGCAAGGCCCGATCCTGACCGCGCTCAGGGTCGAGTCCAGCCAGGGGATGAACCGCCCCCCCGCCGCCCGGGCGGCGGCGGCGAAATGGCCGGCCAGATCGTTGGCCGCCGCCACCCCGCTGCTGGCCTGTTCCGCCCCCAGATACAGGACCGTCACCTCGGCCGGGTCGCGGGCGCAATCGGGCAAGGGATGCACCGGCAGGTCCTCGTCGGGAATGGCGAAGGCGTGCTCGATCTCGTCGAGAATGCGGGCCTCGGTGGCCGCGTCGTCGTCGGGGATGCCGGTCCATGGCCCGACCAGCTCGGTCGCGGTCGGATTGCGCCCCCAGAGATCCAGCAGGACCCGCGCGGCCCCAGCCACCTCGCCGGCTTCCAGCATCAGCTCGCCGGCCCTGAGGTAAGGCCACAGCGACATGCCCCGATGGGTCAGCCAGGCCGACAGGAACTGCACGCCCACTTCCGGCACGCCGCCATCGCGGCACAATTGGATGAAATCCTCGTGGACCGCCCCCCAAGGCGCCACGTTCAGGACCAGGTCGGCCGCCCGCATCAGGACAGCGCGGTCCAGCCGCTTTTGCTGGCGATCGAAGGTCAGCAGCAAGATGGCGGCGGCGGCGTCGTGGTCGGCCAGCGGGGCCAGCCGGTCGCGCGCGGCCGCCTCGGCCCCGGTGCGGTACTCGGTCTCGGCCAGGGCGCGCACCAGATCAAGATCGTCGGGATAAAGCGCCAGCGCGGCCTTGAGCGCCGGAACGGCTCCGGCCTCGCCCACCCCGTCGAAGTAAAGATTTTCCGCGAGATCGCACCAGGTGCGCGGGCTGTCCGCCAGACCGGGCGCCGCCATCACCCGCATGGTCCGGCCCGATGTTCCCGAGGGGAAGGCCGCCAGATACCATCGTCCGGCCGCCGTGTCCTCGATCATGGTCGGAACGCCCCTTGTTGGTTAATCGTCGCGGTGGGTCCGCTCCAGCCGTTCGTGGCGTTCCTGGGCCTCGATCGACAAGGTGGCGATCGGGCGGGCTTCCAGGCGGCGGATGGTGATCGGCTCGCCGGTTTCCTCGCAATAGCCGTAGGACCCGTCGGCGACCCGCTGCAGGGCGGAATCGATCTTGGCGATCAGCTTACGCTCGCGGTCGCGGGTGCGAAGTTCCAGGGCCCGGTCGGTTTCCGCCGAGGCGCGGTCGGCGATGTCGGGCTCCTGCAAGCCACCTTCCTGCAGGTGGGCCAGGGTCTCGTCGGACTCGCGCAGCAATTCCGATCGCCAGGCCAGCAGCTTTTGACGGAAATATTCCTTCATGTTCTCGTTCATGAAGGGCTCGTCCTCGGACGGACGATAATCCGGCGGCAGCGTCACTGTCATCTTCCCCCGCAATGCGTCTGGGCTTTGCTTTAGACGGGACGCAATATATGGGGTGCCCCCAAGGGCCGCAAGAGGGCTTATCGCGAGATGTTCAACGCCCACGCGTCAGTTTGGCGATTTCGACCTCGGCCCGAAGCTCGATCTCGTCGAGCAGGGCGGCCAGACGCGGATCCGGGCAGGCTTCGCGCCGGCTGCGAACGCTGGACGCCAGGGCTTCCAGCTTGTCCACCGGCACGGTGCCCAAGAGCAAGCCGTGGCGGATTTCCTCGAGCTTATCCAGCAATTCCTCGCCGTGGCGAACCAGCCGCTGGCGCGCCTCGCGGTCGGTGGCGCCGCCGACATCCTGAATCATCAGCGCGCCTTCGACCACCGAGATGGACGACGCCCCGTCGGCAGCATGAGTTTCGTCGCCCGCACCCATCGCATCGACGAGCACGCGCTTGAACTCACCTTTCTTGCCGTCGGCCTTGTCGGTCTTGCGGGCGCCACCGGCAGGGGCGCCTGACCCGACTCCGGAAACCTTCATGATCCCCACTTTTTCCAGCGTGGTCGTGGCCTTCATTCTAGCCGCGAAAGGCGTGGCGGCGAAAGCTGCTAAATCTGCCGCTCACTCGGCATCTTTTGCCGGGCCGATTCGGTCCAAGCGCCGCCCGCCATCCGGGGAAATGGCGGATTCTCGGGCATTCCGGGGTTGGCACGATCTTCGCAACGGTCCTTGCGACCATTCATGCGTTTTCCGAGTTCCCGAGGTCCACATGAAGCCGCTCTTCTCCACCCAAGCCGCCATCGCCATCGGAATGCGAGCTTTCCTGCTTGCCGCCGGCCTGGTCGGGCTGACTGTCTTCGCCATGCCGCAGACCGCCTTCGGCGCGTCGCGCATCAAGGACATCGCCGATTTCGAAGGCGTGCGCGAGAACATGCTGGTGGGCTACGGCATCGTGGTCGGCCTGAACGGCACCGGCGACGACCTGACCAACTCGCCCTTCACCAAGGAATCGCTGGTCGGCATGCTGGAACGCCTGGGCGTCAACATCCGCGAACAGGGCGGCACCATCGCCACCGTCAAGCCGAAGAACGTCGCCGCCGTGATGGTCACCGCCGTCCTGCCGCCCTTCGCCCGCCAGGGCACCCGCATCGACGTGTCGGTGTCGGCCCTGGGCGACGCCAAGAGCCTGCTGGGCGGCACGCTGCTGGTCACCCCGCTGGTCGGCGCCGATGGCGAGATTTACGCGGTGGCCCAGGGCGGCCTGGCCGGCGTCGGCGTCACCGCCACGGGCGCGTCGGGCTCGTCGGTGACCAAGGGCGTGCCCACCTCGGGCAAGATCTCCAACGCGGCCATCGTCGAACGCGAGCTGCCCTTCGAGATGGGCCACCTGGAATCGGTCAAGGTCACCCTTCGGAACCCCGACTTCACCACCGCGCGCCGCGTCGCCCAGGCGGTCAATTCCTATCTCGGCACCGACATCGCGCGACCCAGCGACCCCGGCACCATTCAGGTGACGGTCCCGCCGGCCTATCGCGGCAACGTCGTCGCCATGCTGACCGACATCGAGCAACTGCGCATCGAACCCGATCAGATCGCCAAGATCGTCATCGACGAGGCGTCGGGCACCATCGTCATGGGCGAGAACGTCCGCATCAGCACCGTCGCCATCGCCCAAGGCCAGCTGACCATCCGCATCACCGAGACCCCGCAGGTGTCGCAGCCCTCGCCCTTCTCGACGGTCGGCACCACCACCACCGTCCAGCGCAGCGACATCGAAATCGACGAAGGCAGCCAGAAGAAGCTGTCGGTCCTGCCGCACGGCGTAACCTTGCAGGAACTGGTCAACGGCCTCAATTCCTTAGGCATCGGCCCGCGCGACATGATCTCGATCCTGCAGGCCATCAAGGCCGCGGGCGCCCTGCAAGCCGACATCGAGGTGATGTGATGACGATGACCGCCTCGCTCCTCGACAACGCCAGGATGGCCGCCTCGCAGCCGGCCCAGACCCCTCAGCACGCGGCAAATGTTGCCCGGGCGAAAGCGGTTGGTAAGCAGTTCGAGTCTATGTTCATGTCTCAGATGTTGAATCACATGTTCACCGGGATCGACCAGGAAAAGGGCCTGTTCGGCGGTGGCCATGCCGAAGCCATGTTCCGCCCGATGTTGAACGACGAGTACGCCAAGATGATCACCAACCGGGGCAACGGCATCGGCCTGGCCGACCAGGTCACCCGGGCCATGCTGGCGCACCAGGAGGTTTGAACCATGCCCGCTCTTTCCTACGACGACATCGTTTGGGCCTGCACCAATCTGTGCGACCTGATCGAATTCGAGAACGAAGCGCTGGAGCGTCATGACGTCGGCACCATCCGCGAGCTGAGCGCCAACAAATCGTCGCTGGCCCGCATCTACGAGCAATCCATCGCCCCCATGCGCGACGACCCGTCGTTGGCCGAAGCCCTGGAACCGGAACAGAAGGAAGACCTGCTGGCGCTGGGCAAGCGCTTGCAGGTCCTGGTCGAGGAAAACGCCAAGCGGCTGAAGATCGAAATGGAGGTCCGTCAGATGCTGATGGATTCCATGGTCTCGGCCGCCAAGGCCAACGCCACCCAGACCACCCATTACAGCAAGTCCGGCGCTTTCAGCGCCACCGCCACCGGCGAACCCAATTCGCTGGCCTTTAACAAGACCCTCTGACGCCAGAACGGCGGGGAGCCAGGATCATGTCGCTCACACTTGGATTGAACACCGCACTCTCGGGCCTGCTGACCAGTCAGCGCGGCCTGGACGTGATCGCCCAGAACGTGTCGAACGTCAACACCGTCGGCTATACCCGCAAGGTCCTGAACCAGGAATCGCGGATCGTCGGCGGCGTCGGCGCCGGCGTTCAGGAAGGCAGCCTGACCCGCATGGCTCACGAGGGCCTGCTGAAGGACATCCGCCGCCAGAATTCCGAATTGGGCCGGCTGGAAGCCGAGCAGACCATGTATCCGCGCATCGACGATCTGTTCGGCGAGGTCGAGGACGACACCTCGATCGCCCACCGCCTGAGCGACCTGATGAACGCCTTCGAGTCGCTGTCGACCCAATCCGACAAGTCGTCGACCCAGTGGAACTCCGTCCAGAAGGCCCAGGACGTCGCGGATTCCATGCAGGACATGACCCGCCAGATCCAGAACCTGCGCCTGGAAGCGGACACCCAGATCGACCTGACCGTCGATAACATCAACCGCATGCTGGACGACATCAACGACCTGAACCAGAAGATCGTCAAGCACGGCACCGTCGCCACCGGCACCGCCGACCTGGAAGACCAGCGCGACGTGCTGCTGACCGAGCTGTCGAAAAGCATCGATATCCAATATTTCAAGCGTCAGGACAATTCCGTCAGCATCTTCACCAATTCGGGCGAGATGCTGCTGGACAATCAGGTCCAGCACCTCAACTACACCTCCAGCACGGTGACCGCCGCGTGGATGACCTCGGCGGGCGGGCAGTTCGGCAAGATCACCGCCGAAGGCAGCGGCCTGGACCTGACCAACGACCTGACCTCGGGCCAGATCCGCGCCTACATCAAGATGCGCGACGAGGTGCTGCCGCAGGCCCAGTCGATGATCGACGAGATGGCCAAGCAGCTGCACGACAACATCAACCAGATCCACAATCGCGGCACGTCCCTGCCCAACGTCACGTCGTCCTATAACGGGACCCGGGTGTTCGCCAGCCAGGGCGACATCGTCAACGACGCCGCCGACGCGGTGGCCACCATGTATCGGGCCGGCGGCACCGTCGCCCATGGCGGCCTGGCCTTCGCGGCAGGCTCGGGCTCGTATCCGTGGCAGGCGACGCTGACCGCCACCAACGCGGTGTTCACCGCCGCCAACTTCCCGGCCGGCACGGTGTTCACCCTGTCCGGCACCGACACCGCCCGCAACGCCGGCACCTATCGGGTGGTCGAGCGCACCGACAACTTCAATGTCGTGGTCGAGAAGGTCAATCCGCGCCAGACCATCCAGCTGGATACCGGCGACGATGTGGTTCTGGGCCTGTTCGACACCAGCGGCGACCAGATCGCCAAGACCACGCTGAACACCATCATGCAGGTCGATTACCAGGCCACCGCCGGCCTGACCCCCGGCACCGGTCGTAACGTCGCCGATTTCGACAATCGCACCGACCATGGCGACTGGAGCATCAACGAAGTGTCCGCCCATATCGAGGGGTGGCTGAAGGCCGAAGGCTATTCCAACGCTTCGGTCAACCTGAACTCGGACGGCAAGCTGGATATCAGCGTCGGCGACACCACGGTTTCGCTGGCCTTCCGCGACCAGGGCAGCAGCACCGACGGCGCCGACCAGGCCGACGCCAAGATCTTCTTCGACGCCACCGGCGACGGCGCCACCGACCAGACCGTCTTGGGCTTTTCCAATTTCTTCGGGTTGAACGACTTTTACGTCAAGGACAACGCCAACTCGATCCATGACAGCGCCATCATGGACGACAGCTTCACCACCACCACGTCGCGGACGATGTCCTTGTGGGACTCGACCGGCCAGGTCGGTCAGGAATTCACGGTGGCGGCTGGTTCGTCGCTCAGCGACATCGCCGACTCGGTCAACCGCTATGGCCGCGTCACCGAATCCGCCCGTCTGTCGACCACCAGTTGGACCACCACCTCGGCGGCCACCGTCACCGTCGCCGACCCGTCGGGCACCTTGTACACCCAGGCCCTGCCCGCCGGCACCTATACCGTCGAGAATCTGGCCGGCCTGTTGAACCAAAGCTCGGTCACCGCGACGGTGGTGGTCGATGGCGCCTATAAGCGCCTGCGCCTGACCGACAGCCGCGGCGAGGAATTGACCGCCACCATCATCGGCGGCGACTTGTCGAGCGGATCGGACCTGGGCACCACCCTTGAGATGAGCAAGGAACAGAAGGTCTATGCGGCGGTGGTTCCCGATGGCTCGGGCAGCCGCCTCAGGATCATCCATTCCGGCAATCAGGAACTGTTCCTGTCGTCCGACCTGGACGGCCAGGGCAAGAACCTGCTGTCCGACCTGAGCCTGGAAGCCGCGGCCACCACCGCCGCCGCCGGCCTGGCCGTGCGCCAGGAACTGGTCGCCGGCCCGGAACGGATCAGCCGCGGCATGATGCAGTGGAACTCGGACGTCGATGAATATTTCATCTCGGAAGGCGACAACGCGGTCGCCCTGCAGATGGCGGAACTGGGCACCACCAAGTTGAGCTTCGACTCGGCGGGCGGGCTGTTCCAGGGCCAATACACCCTGTCGGAATATGCCGCCGCCACCATTTCGGTGGTCGCCGGAGATTCCGACCACTCGAAGACGGTGCTGGATTACCAGTCGACCTTGAGTGAATCGCTTGATTTCCAGTACACTTCCTTCAGCGGTGTCAATCTGGACGAGGAAGTCTCGGCCATGATCGACTACCAACAGGCCTATACGGCCTCGGCGAAAGTGATCACAGCGATCCAGGAAATGCTGGAAGTCCTTGTGAACATCATCCAGTAGGCGGAGATCGAGAAATGACCCGCATCGGAACATATGGCGCCAACCAGGTCTACCTGTCCCGGATCAACGACATCCAGCTGCGCTCGCACGAGCACATGGTGCAGTTCAATACCGGGATGAAGTCGCAGACCTATGCCGGCATTTCCCGCGACTCCCACCAGCTGATCAATTTCGAGAACGAAATCTCGCGGGTCGATCAGTACATCAAGGGCAACGCCACCGCCAAAACCCGACTGGACGGCATGGAAATCTCGCTGAACGCCATCGAAACGACGATGAACGATTTCCTGGACCAGCTGGACGATTTCTATGCCAAGGAGACCCGGTCGCAGGCGGAAATCACCGCCCTGCAGGAACAGGCCTACAATTCGATGCTGTCGCTGCAATCGAGCCTGGCGTCCAGCATCAACGGCCAGTACATCTTCTCGGGCGGGCGCGTCAACAACGAGCCGGTGGCCCAATTCGCCAATTCGTTCGACGACTTCCAGACCAAATGGGACGGCTTCGACCATCCCTATCCGACCACCCGGTCGGGCACCTTGTTCGAGTTGAACGCCACCAACGCCGAAACCGGCAATGTGAGTTTCAGCGGCGCCGCCGGCACCATCACCGCGGCGTCCCTGACGACCTCGCCGAACGTCCTGAGCGACATCCCGGTCGGCGCCCGCATCACCGTCAACGATTCGGCCGGCGGCGCCAACGACGACAAGGAATTCACCGTCAGGAGCGTCAGCGTCGGCGGCGGCGGCACCGTCATCACCGTCTCGCCATTGGTCACCGAAGGCCCGGTGGCGGCCAGCCTCAAATATTACACCACGGCGCTGCCCGACCAGCAGCAGCTGAACGCCAACCTGACCTTCACTCCCGGCACGGACACCATTCAGGTCTCCAACGCCACGGGCTTCGCGGTCGGCCAGGTGTTCGAAGTGTCGGGTTCGGCCAGCAATGACGGGGTCTACGAAGTGTCGGCCATCACCGCCGGCCCGCCCGACACCATCACCGTCAACTCGACCAAGGTCACCACCCAGGCGGCGATCTCGACCGTCACGCTCAGCGCCTCGTCTTGGTACAATGGCGACAATCTGGCGCTGGAACACCGCGTCGGCCAGGACCGCACCATCGACCTGGGCGTCTATGCGTCGGACCCGACCTTCGAAAAGGCCTTCCGCGCCATGGCCATCATCGCCCAGGGCCAATATGGCACCGCCGGCGGTCTGGAAAACAACCTGGATCGCATCGTCGCCGCCCGCTACCTGTTGAACGACGCGCTGAAGTCGCCGGCCGGCACCTCGCCGCCCTACGGCACCGAACTGACCAGCGACTTGGCCAGCTTGCAGGCGGCGGTCGGCAACAACCAGGCCCTGATCGCCACCAAGAACACCGTCTACACCAAGTTCAAGGGCTTCCTGCAGACCCGCGCGTCGGAACTCGAGCAGTCCGACAAGACCGAGTTGGCGGTGTTGCTGAAAAGCGACGAAACCGCCCTGCAGGCGGCCTATCAGACCACCTCGATGGTGCGCGAGCTGTCGCTGTTGAACTTCATGCGGTAATCAGTCTTCCGGGGAAAAGTCCCCCGGCTTCGCCGGTCACTGGCGGGCCTTGTCCTTCAAGACCTTCCAGAAGTTCTCTTGCTGCGTTTCGGCGTTGTTGTCGCAGAACGTGAAGAAATCCAGCGTCGACGAGATGGGTGCTACGATTTCCGGCGCGTTCAGCAGATGGCGGTCGAGATAGCGATCGACCCCCTTGATCACCGTCGCATAAAGGTTGTAGTTGCTTTCCATCCCGGCGACGTCGGGCCGCATCATGAAGGACAGGAACTTCAGCGCGTCGGCCCGGTTGGGGGCGCCCTTGGGGACGACGATGACGTCGGTCCACACCAGCGATCCTTCGCGGGGATGGGCGAATTTCAGGCTGGGCCGCTTCAGCCGGGCCTTCAACGCGTCGCCGTTCCAGGCCACTCCCAGGACATAGCGGCCATTGGCCAATTCCTCGACGATGGTGTCGATGTCGGCCAGCGGGTAGCGCCGCAACATCGGCACCAGAAGGCCTTCGACACGGGCCAGGTGCTCGGGCCGGGTCGAACAGCGCGGCAGCCGCAGCCAGATCAGCGCCAGTTGCACCATGTCGTAGCCGGAATCCAGCAGCACGATCTTGCCGTCGATTTCGGGCGGCGGTTCGAACACCAGCTTCAGCGTATCGATGTCGCCCTTGTAGACCGAGCTATCGACGACGAAGGCCGTGGTGCCCCAGACATGGGGCACGGTATATTCGTCGCGCGGGTCCAGCGGCCGCGACCGCCAGACATCCTCGACATTCCAGAAATTGGCCAGACGATCGACGCCGACCTTTTCCAGCAGGCCGCCCCGCACCAGATCGCGGACCTGGAAATCGGCGGGAAAGGCGATGTCGTAACCCGATGCCCCGGTCAGCAAGGGGGCCATCAGATCGACATAGTTGGTCACCGTATCGACCTTGACGCGGACGCCGACCTCGCGTTCGAACCGTTCCAGAACCTGGGGCGAGATATAAGACGACCAAGTCAGGACGCGGATTTCACCCGCCCATCCGTGGCCGCCCCCCAAGATCAGCAACGTCAGCGCCGCCAGCCAACACCGCCAGCCCGGAATCCTATTGATTGGCTTTCTCCAGAATATAGCGCTGGAATTCCTGCCCCTTGGCGTAGCGCTTGTCCCATACATACTCGAACATGGCCAGGAAATGGAAGTTCTTGAAGTAGCCGGGCATGCGCGACACTTCGATCTCGTCGATCAACTTGCCCTTGGTCGCGGCCAGGCTATCGGGGAAGAACTGGATGGTCGGGGTGAAGTTGACCCGATATTTGCGGGCCAGGGCCTTCTCGGTCAGGACCTGGCCGTCGAAATCGGTCACCTCGCGGTCGCCCCACAGGTTCAACTGGACGATGACGAAGCGGTCCTTGATCCAGTTGCGCACATGATCATCGGCGAAGTTGACGGTGTGGACGTCCCGGCAATAGGGGCAGCCCTTCTGTTCCCAGATGATGGCGAAACGCTTGCCGGCCTTGGTCGCCTCGACCAGGTCCTCTCTCAGATCAAGGAAGCTGTTGAGGAACCAGTCCTGCCGGTAAAGCCCGTCGTCGCCCAGCTTGGGCTCGTATTTGGCGAAGGCCGGCGCGGACAGCGACAGCAACAGGCCGATCAGGCCAAACACCCAACGTTTCATCGGCTCCCCTCCGTTTGTTATGGCGCCACCACCACCCATCCCTGCAATTGCCGCTCGACCAGTTCGGCGATGCCGGCCGTCACCACCGAAACGCCGGCCAGCAGATCGGCAGGCTTGCGCCCGATGGTTTCCAGCGTGTTGCCGCAGGCGACGAATTCGACCTCGTAGGCCTTGAGCGAGGCGACCCGGTCGGCCACCTTGCTTTGGTCGGCCAACAAGGCCCGCACGCCGCCGCCATAGGCGACGATGGCGACCTTCACATTGTCCTGACCATAGAATTTCTGCAGGTTGACCGCATTGTACAGCACGTTGTTGACGTGGCGCGGGTCCTCGGCGTTCAACTGCAGCACGACCTTGCGCGGATTGTCCCAGCCGGGCTTGGGCGAGGCCAGCACCGTTTCGGCCCCCGCCAGGGCGGGCCACAGCAACAGGATCGACAACAGCAAGCCAAGGGCGCGCATGACCAGTCCCCGATGTATGATAGGATTATCATAGAATGAGTTTGACGGTTTCGTCGCCGAAATCTTGAAAGGCCCCCCTTCGATGCTTCGCCAGTTGGCCTATGGCGCCGCGCTGTTCCTGGTCTCGGCCGCCGCGCTGGTGGTGGAAATCGTCGCCGGTCGCCTGCTCGCCCCTTATGTCGGCATGAGCCTTTACACCTGGACGGCGATCATTTCGGTGGTGCTGGCCGGCCTGACCATCGGCCACTGGATCGGCGGAATCCTGGCCGAGTGCGAGGGGCGCGCCGCCCACCGCCGCATCGGCGCCGCCTTGCTGGCGGCCGGAACCGTCACCGCCCTGGCGCTGCCGGTCCTGCGGCTGGCGTCGCAGCCGCTGCTGGGCCAGGGCTGGCACCCGATCGCGGCGATCATTGCGCTGACCGCCCTGTTGTTCCTGCCGCCGTCGCTGTTCGCCGGCATCATCTCGCCGATCCTGACCAAGCTGGCGGTGGAAACCGACCGCGCCCATGCCGGCCGCGCCATCGGCCGGATGTATGCGCTGGGCGCCGCCGGCTCGATCCTGGGCACGCTGGCGGCCGGCTATCTGTTCCTGTCGTGGATCGGTTCCATCGGGACCTTGATGGCGGTGGCCGCCACTTACGGAATGCTGGGCCTGGCCTTCCTGGTCCGCGGCCCGTCCAGCGCGGTGATGGCCGCTTTGGTCGCCGGCCTGACCATATCCATCGCCGCCACGTCCGGCCTGGCCTCGCCGTGTCGGGTCGAAAGCGATTATTACTGCCTGCGGGTCGAGGATTTCTCGGGCCAGGCCGGGCGGGACTCGGCCGTGCTGGTGCTGGACCATCTGGGCCACGGCATCAACGATGCGGCAAACCCCGAGGTGCTGCATTCCTCGTACCTGCACTTCACCGACGAACTGGCGGCGCGGCGCTTCGGCCGCGATTCGATCGCGGCCTTCTTCGTCGGCGGCGGGGCCTATACCCTGCCCCGGGCCTGGAGCCGGGCCTATGCCGCCCCCCACCTGCACGTCGCCGAAATCGACCCGATGGTGACCGAGGTGGCGCGGCGCTTCCTGTGGCTGGACCCGGACGCCAAGGGCGTGGTGGCCGACCACCGCGACGCCCGCGTCGCCCTGCAATCGCTGCCGCGCCGGCCCCAATTCGACGTGGTGTTCGGCGACGCCTTCCACGATATCGGCATCCCGCCCCATCTGGTGACGGCCGAGTTCCATGCCGAGATCGCCGCCCGCCTGAAGCCCGGCGGCTTCTATGCCATCAACGTCATCGAGGCCCGCCACGAACCCAAATTCCTGTTCGCCCTGTTGAAAACCCTGTGGCGCGACTTCAAGGCGGTCGAGGTCTGGGTCGATGGCGACGAGATGAGCCAGGGCGAACGGGTCACTTATCTGGTGCTGGCCTCGGACCGCCCGACCGAGGCGGGCCTGATCCGTGCCAGCCGTTTCTTCCCGCGCCACTGGCTGCGCCTGAAGGGTGATCAGGTCAAGGAGGCGGTGACCGCAGCCGACGTGCCGGTCCTGACCGACGATTTCGCGCCCGTGGACCGCCTGATGGCCCATGTGCTCTTAAGCCCCGAGGTGGGGGAACGGTAAGGTCGTTGAAATGCAGAGCGCCACCGGCATATGCTGTGACATATGCCAGGGAGGCGCCGATGATTCCCGAACGCCATGTCCGCCTGGTCCGCAACGGCCGCAACCAGACCGTCCGCATCCCGCGTGAATTCGAATTGCCGGGCGAGGACGCCATCCTGCGCAAGGACGGCGAGAGACTGATCCTGGAGCCGGTCCGCAAACGGTCACTGCTGGCATTACTGGCGACGCTCGAGCCCTTGGACGAGGAATTTCCCGAGATCGATGATCCGCCGCCCGAGCCGGTGGACCTGTAAATGCGCTACCTGCTGGACACCAACATCCTATCCGACCTGCTGCGCCATCCCCGGGGGCCTGCGGCACTCCGTCTTGCCGAGGTCGGCGAGGATCAGGTCGGCACCAGCATTATCTGCGCCGGAGAACTGCGGTTCGGGGCCATCCGCAAAGGCTCCCCGCGACTGGCGGCACACGTGGCTGCCTTGCTGGATACCTTAGAGGTTCTGCCCCTGGATGAACCAACCAGTGAGATCTACGGCGAGATAAGAACGGCTTTGGAACGACGGGGCCGCCCCATCGGCAACAACGATCTGTGGATCGCTGCGCATGCCATGGCCTTGGGCGTCACCCTGGTCACCGCCAATGAAAGCGAGTTCCGGCGGGTGGATGGGTTGGCGGTGGAGAATTGGGTGAAATGAAGACGCCAAAAAAAATGGCCATTTCCAAAATGGACGCGGTCAAAGCCCAACTCGAGACTGCTATTAAGTTATATTTTGAAGATAGGGACCTGATTTCCGCTTACACCCTATGCGCCGCTGCGGATCAAATATTGGAAGATATATGGAAGCATGAACGCGACAGTATTTTGTCCAGGCGGATCCAACGTGGACAGAATGTTTCGCACCTTATGTTTTCGATGTGCGATGAATGGAAGATTCGGCTCGAAGATGAACACCGGAGGAAGGCCTTTGACGCAATAAACGCAACCAGAAATTTTCTTAAGCACGCCGACAAGGATCACAACCTGACGCATCACTACTATCCGACTGAGGAGACCGGTCTCCGACTATTCACAGCTTGCCGCAATTTCAGGCTTGTTTCAGAACATAAAAACATGGCTGTCGATACATTTCTGGGATGGTTCCTAACTATCAATCCTCATTTTCTAGCGCAAGATAATCCGCTGAAGCACGTTATTCCCGAGAATTTTACGAGCGAACTTGAACACTCTGAACTTGCCGTGGCTGGCTATCAAATGCTTCAAAAGTCATGCCCTGAGCTATTCCCGCCCCACCGATATTGAGGGCCGGATAAAGCCATTTGGGTCAAAGCGCATATTTCGGATTCCACCTCCGGATCGCGAATAAGCACCGGTCCCGGGGTTTGGGCGGCAGCCCAATCCCCTTCCCCACCACGAACGAAAACGCCCCCGGAGGTTTCCCTCCGGGGGCGTTTCATTTCACCGAAGAGTCCGAAGACTACTCGACGATCTTGGCAACGCGGTCCAGCAGGGCATCGACGGCGGGGGTGCGTTCATCGGCGAACAGCCAACCCAAGGTGACGGAGGCAACGACAACCAGGGTCACCGCCGCCCCTCTTCGATCAGTTCCTTGATGCTAAGGCCGTCAAGACGGGCCGTTGCGCCCAGCATCCGCAAGCCATCGGCTGCGTCGCGGGCGTCCTGGCGGCAGAATGCGCCCTTTGGCGGAAGCAGGCGAGCCACCGGATGGCCGTGACGGGTTATCACGACTTCCTCGCCCTGTTCCACCAGATCCAACAGGGCGCTCAGCTTGTTCTTGGCCTCGAAGGCTCCGACCTCGCGCATCGGCAATCCTAACTAGCTGTCATCTAGCTTAATTTAGTACACTCCCTATGCGCCAGCAAGGTCTCGGAACGAAAACACCCCCGAAGGTTTCCCTTCGGGGGTGTCTCGTTTCACCGAAGAGTCCGAGGACTA
>NZ_CACVCE010000033.1:0-24414 GCF_902729445.1 Magnetospirillum sp. LM-5
GCCGCCCCGCCACCGCCGCCCGCGCCGCCGCCGGTAGTCGAGGCCCCCAAGCCCGCACCGCCTAAGGATAGCGGCCCGGTGGCACCGCTGGTGACGGTGGTACGCGACAATGCTCCCACCCAGACGACGTTCCAGGCTCCGACGGTCACGGTGACTGCACCGACCCAGGCACCATCCGCACCGACAGTCGCGCCCACAGGACCGGCCCAGGTGGCGGTGATCCCCGCAACCCTGACAGCGCCATCGGCACAGGCATTCCAGGTGGCGGTGGCCGTCAAGGCGGCCGGCGGCGGTGACGCCCTGGTGGTCAATGCCCCCATGCGGGATTCGGTGATTGCCGAGGGGGCCCGGATTTCGGTCACCATGCCGTCGGAAGCCTTCGCCCACACCAAGGCCGATGCCACGGTGACCCTGACCGCCACCCGCGACAATGGCGCGGCGCTGCCCGCCTGGATGGCCTTCAACCCGCAGACCGGCACCTTCGAAGGCACGCCGCCGCCCGGCTTCAAGGGCGAGGTGGTGGTCAAGGTGGTGGCCAAGGATAACGAAGGCCGCGAGGCGGTACAGACCTTCAAGATCGTGGTGGGTGGGGCCGGTCAGGGCAACATCGCCCCCGGCCAGCGCGGCGGCGAAGGGCAAGGGCAAGGTCAGGGCGAGGGTCAGCCGCAAGGCGAAGGCCAGCCCCGGCCCCAGGGTGCGCCGGGTCAGACCGGTGACGCTGCTCCCCGCGATGGGAGCAAGCAGGCTGCCGCCAAGCCGGTGGGCCGCCCTAGCCTGACCGAGCAATTGCATGCCTTGAGTTTCAAGGGCGGCGTGGCCCGCCAGATCGCTTTGTTTGAAGCCGTTAAGCGTGGCGGCAAGGCCGCGTGAAGATAAGGGGGATGGTTATGGTTATTTCTGCTTCCGGAGCCAAGCGTCTGCTGGCCTCCGTGTCACTGGTCGCGCTGCTGTCCGCCTGCGCCATGACGCCCGAGCCTTTCACGCCCGAGCAGCTTGCCCAAAGCTCGAAGGATGACCGGGCCGACATGTTCAAGTCGGGCGAGCCGCTGTCTGGCCCGCTCTCCGTGTCCGAGGCCATCGCGCGCGCCTTGAAGTACAATCTGGACCGCCGCGCCAAGGTGATGGAAGAGGCCCTGGCCCTTGGCCAGACCAATGTGGATCGCTGGGACATGCTGCCCAAGCTGGTGGCCAACGGCAATTTCACCAGCCGCTCGGAACCCAACGCCACCCGGTCACGGGATCTTTACACCCAGACCACCAGCACCTCGAACCCCACCTATTCCGCCGACCGCGACAATTACACCGCCGATCTGGGGCTTTCGTGGAACGTGCTGGATTTCGGCCTGTCCTATTTCTCCGCCAAGCAGAACGCCGACCGCGCCCTGATCGCCACCGAAAGGAAGCGCAAGGCCGTCCACAATCTGGTGCAGGAAGTGCGCTTCGCCTTCTGGCGAGCCGCCGCCCACCAGGAACTGAAGGCCGATGTGGATACGGCCGTTGCCGAAGCCAAGGTGGCCCTTGATCGCGCCGAGACGGTGGAAAAGGAAAACCTGAAGGCCCCGGCGGAGGCGCTTCGCTATCAGAAGAGCCTGCTGGAGACGCTGCGCCAGTTGACCGCCATCCAGCAGGAACTGTCGACCGCCGAGATCGAACTGGCCGCCCTGATCAACGCGCCCCCCGGCACCAAGCTGATGCTGGATGTGCCCAAGGACATGGCCGTCCCGGCCTGGGATCTGGGTCTGGAGAAGATGGAGGAAGTGGCTTTCGTCAATAACCCGGACCTGCGCGAACAGGGTTATCAGGCCCGCATCTCCGCTGATGACACCAGGAAAGCCATCGCCCGGCTGTTCCCCGGCATCACCTTTTCCGCCAGCCGCAATTACGACCACAACTCGTTCCTGATGGCCAACCACTGGTACGAGGCCGGGGCCAAACTGTCGTGGAACCTGATGAATCTGGTCAGTGGCCCCGACGCCATCAAATACGCCGAAACCACCGAGGACGTGGTCAAGGCCAAGCGTCTGGCTTTGCGCATGGCGGTGCTGGCCCAGGTGCATGTGTCCGAGCGCCAATTCCAGAATTCTGTCAGCCAGTACCAGCAATCGGACAAGCTGTGGCGGGTCGATGCCCGGCTGTTCCAATTGTCGGAAGCCAAGACTGCCAACGACGCGCAAGGAATGCTGGAACGTGTCGCCGGCCGCGCCTCGGCCATCGCATCCGCTTTGCGCCGCTATCAGACCTATGCCCAGGTGGAACAAGCCTACGCCAAGATGCAGGCCAGCATCGGCCATGATCTGATGCCGGAAAGCGTCGCCAGCCATGATCTGCCAGGATTGTCGGTGACCATTGCTGAACGGCTGGCAGCCTGGACGACTGGAAGCAATAAGGCGAAGCAGGACGCCCCAGTCCTGGCTTCCCAGCCGATTGTACCCCCAATGCAGTCGGTGGCGGTTCCGGTGGCCGAACCTAGCCCCCAAGAAAGCCGGAAGGCCCCGGAACCGGCCTTGCCTGATCAACCCATCGGTAGTGGCTGGCTGAACAGCGTCTCGCGCTTCCTAGGCATCGAGGAAAGCGAGGACCATGTCAGGGCCGATGTGGAACGTAACATCGCCCATATCCGCGACCTGACCCAGGCATCATCGCGATGAGGGCCGGCCTTCCCGCCATCGTCCTCCTGGTGATGGGAAGTCTGCCTGCCCAGGGGCAGGAACTGCGCGCCCAGTTGTCTCCCCGCGACTTCACCACTTTGGCTGCCGAGATCGGTGCCAAGGTGGAACGCATCAGCGTGCGCGAGGGCGAACGGTTCAAGAAGGGCGAGACCCTGATCGCCTTCGACTGCTCCATTCAGCGGGCGCAACTGACCGAGGCCAGGGCCGCCTTGTCTGCCGCCGACAAGACAGTGGCGGTCAATGCCCGGCTTTTGGAATTGCAGACCATCGGCAAGCTGGAAAGCGATGTCGCCCTGGCCGAACGAGACAAGGCCCGTGCGCGGGAAGCCGCTGGTGCGGCGGTGATGGCCAAATGCGCAATCCCAGCCCCCTTTGATGGCCGGGTGGTCGAACAGAAGGTCCGCTCCCAGCAATTCGCCCAGCCCGGCCAGGCGTTGTTGGACGTGCTGGACGATTCGGTTCTGGAACTGGATTTCGTGGTGCCCAGCAAATGGCTGGTCTGGCTGAAACCCGGCCATGGCTTTCAGGTGGCCATCGACGAGACGGGCAAGACCTATCCGGTGAAGCTCACCCGCGTCGGTGCCCGCATCGATCCGGTCAGCCAGTCGGTGCGGGTCACTGGGGCCATTGGTGGACACTTCCCGGAATTGTCGGCGGGCATGTCGGGCAAAGTGCTGCTGTCGCCTCCATGACCGATATCATCCATGCTTGGCTGGAGCTCGAACACCGCATCCTGAAGGCTACGCGCCCGGTCGAAGCCGAGTTCGCCGCCATCAATCTGGCCCACACCCTGGTCCCCTATCGTCAGGCGGTGCTGTGGGACCAGAGCGTGATTACCCTGTCTGGCGCGGCATCCGTCGAGGCGAACGCGCCTTATGTGCTGTGGCTGGACAAGGTCCTGCGCCACCTCCATCGTGACCATCCCACCCTGGTGGAGGCCGCCGACCTGCCCGCTGATCTGGCGGGCCATTGGCCCGATTGGCTGCCAGCCCATGGACTGGTGTTGCCCTGCGGCGCGGGCATCCTGTTATTCGCCCGCGATGAGCCATTCGTCGAAGGTGAAGTGGCGCTGCTGGAGCGTCTGGCCGATCTGGTCGGCGTGACCAGGACGGCGCTGTCGCCCCGAAAACTTGCGTTCAAGTTTCCTAAGGGGCGCTGGGCCTGGGCCGTGGCCGCCTTCGGGATCGCGGCCCTGTTCTTTCCCGTCACCGGGTCGGTGCTGGCCCCTGCGGAAAGCGTTGCCGCCCATCCGGTGGTGGTGCGCGCCCCCTTGGACGGGGTGGTGGATAAGGTTCTGGTCCGGCCCAACGATACGGTCAAGGACGGCCAGGCGCTGTTCGCCCTGGATGCCACCACGCTTTCGGGGCGTCTGGATGTGGCGCGCCAGACCCTGGCCACGGCGGAAGCCGAATACCGCCAAGCCGCCCAGGCCATGGTGTTCGACGCCAAGGCCAAGGCGCAGGTCGCCATCCTGGCTGGCAAGGCCGAGGAAAAGGCCGCCGAGGTCCGTCTGCTGGAAAGTCAGTTGGCCCGCATCGAGGCCAAGGCCCCCAAGCCCGGCATTGCCGTCTTCGACGATGCGGCCGACTGGATCGGCCGCCCGGTGGTGGTGGGCGAAAAGGTGATGGCGGTGGCCGACGAAAGCGACACCGAGATCGAAGCCTGGGTCTCGGTCGCCGATGTGGGGGAAGTGCGGGTCCAGGGAGTGCTGACCTTCTTCCTCAATACCGATCCGCTGTCACCGGTGAAGGCCCAGGTCCGTTCCGTGGCCTATGAAGCCAGTGCCCGCCCCGATTCCACCATCGCCCACCGGGTGCGTGCCACCATCAATGGGGCCGCCAAGCCCCGCCTGGGCCTGAAAGGGACTGCCCGCATCGACGGCGATTCCGTGCCGCTGGTGTGGTGGGTGTTCCGCCGCCCGCTGGCCACCATGCGCCAGTTCGTGGGGTTTTGAGAATGACCGGCCACGTCCAGACGGGCTGCCGCCCGAACCCGCTTGGGGCCTTGGCCCCAAACCCCTTGCCGGGATCAAAGGGCCACAGGGCCCTTTGCGGGGGTGGGCAGAGCCCACATCTTCCATGATCGCCGCCGCCCTGCCATCCTTGCGCGATGAGTTGGCGCTGTTGCAGGGGCCGCCCGCCAATGACGGCTCCCCCACCTGGACCTTGCACGACCCGCTGTCCAACCGGTTCTTCCGCCTAAGCTGGCCCGCTTTCGAGGTGTTGAGCCGATGGCATCTGGGCCAGGCCGACAGCGTAGCCGCTGCGGTGACGCAAGAGACCGCGCTGGACATGGAGCCTGAGGACGTTACCGGCGTCGTCCAATTCCTGGCGCAAGGCGGATTGCTGAAAGCAGAAACGCCAAAGGACATCGACCGCCTGCTGGCGATCCATGATGCTGGCAAGACCGGCTGGCTGACCTGGGCCTTGCACCATTACCTGTTCTTCCGCATCCCCCTGGTGCGGCCCGATGCCTGGCTCGATCAATTGCTGCCCCTGGTCGCCTGGATGGGCACGCGGGCCTTTCGGCTGGCCACCCTGGCCGCCCTGCTGGCGGGACTGCTGATGGTGGGCCGTCAATGGGAGGTGTTCGCCACCACCTTCGTCGATCATTTCTCGATGACCGGATTGGCGGCTTTCGGTCTGGCCTTGGGGCTGGCCAAGGTAGCCCACGAACTGGGTCATGCCCTGACCGCCAAGTCATATGGCTGCCGGGTGCCCACCATGGGCGTTGCCTTCCTGGTGCTGTGGCCCATGCTCTACACTGATGTCAACGAGGCATGGAAGCTGACCGAACGCAGGAAACGCCTGCTGATTGGCGGGGCTGGCATCCTGGCGGAGCTTGCCATCGCTGCCTGGGCCACGCTGGCCTGGGGGCTGCTGCCCGACGGGACCGCGAGGGGCATGGCCTTCACCCTGGCGGCGACCACCCTGATCTCGTCGCTGGCCATCAACCTGTCGCCCTTCATGCGCTTCGACGGCTATTTCCTGGCCATGGATGCCCTGG
The DNA here is from genome assembly GCF_902729445.1 of Magnetospirillum sp. LM-5. Taxonomy (NCBI): domain Bacteria; kingdom Pseudomonadati; phylum Pseudomonadota; class Alphaproteobacteria; order Rhodospirillales; family Rhodospirillaceae; genus Magnetospirillum; species Magnetospirillum sp. LM-5. The sequence goes on from NZ_CACVCE010000033.1 coordinate 5,676, forward strand.
ACCAGCCCAACCTGCATCCGCGTTCCTTCGCCCTGGCCCGCTGGCATCTGCGCGAGGTTCTATTCGGCCTGGACGAGCCGGTGCCGGAACACCTGTCCGCCACCACGCGCGGATGGATGATCGCCTTCGCCTGGGCGGTGTGGCTGTACCGGCTGGTGCTGTTCCTCGGCATCGCCGTTCTGGTCTATCACTTCTTCATCAAACTGGTGGGTGTCGTGCTGTTCGCCGTGGAAATCGGCTGGTTCGTGGTCAAGCCGGTCTGGGCGGAAATGAAGGAATGGCACACGCGCCTGCCCGCCATCCGGGGCAGTCAAAGGTCGCACTGGCCGCTCGGTGTGCTGCTGTTCCTGCTTCTGGTCCTGGCGGTGCCGTGGTCGGGTACAATCTCGGCTCCGGCGATCTTGAAGGCGGAAAGCCACATGGCCCTTTATGCCCCCAATGCTGCCATCCTGGCGGAGGTCATGGTGAGCGAGGGGCAAGCGGTCCAGGCCGGTACGGTGATTGCCCGCCTCGACAATCCCGACCTGTCCTTGAGGATCGCCCAGACAGAACGTCGCATCGGCGTTCTGAAATACGAGCTTTCGGCCATCGGCTTCGAGGACAGTTTCCGTATCCGTGCCCAGGCAATTGCTGAGGAATTGGCCGGGGCCGTGGCGGAAAAAGCAACCTTGTCCGCTGAGTTGGCCCGCCTGACTCTGGCCGCACCCATCGCCGGTACAGTCTCCGACCTGTCGCCCGCGCTCCAGCCCGGCCAGTGGATCAATGGCCGCGAACCCATCCTGGCCCTGCGTTCCGGTGCGCAAGTGGAAGCCTATGTGGCCGAATCCGACCTAGCCCGGATCAAGATCGGCTACACGGCCCGTTTCATCCCCGAAGGCAATCAATCCAGCTTGCCCGCCACCATCACCGCCATAGACCGCGTGGCGGTCAAGGCCCTGACCGAACCGGCCCTGGCGGCCCTTTACGGCGGCCCCATCCCCGCCCGGTTCGCCGACAAGGCCCTGGTGCCGGACGGTGCCTTCTATCGGGTACGCCTTGCCACCGATCCCGCCCACGCCATTACTGCGCCCTTGCGCGGACAGGTCCACATGAACGGTGAGCGTCGCTCCTTCCTGAGTCATGCCCTGCGCACCGTCGCCGCCGTATTCGTCCGCGAATGGGGTGTATAATGTCTCGCTCAGATGTCGTGATCATAGGGGCGGAGCAAGCCTTTGCTGCCGCCACCAGAGATCAGCTTGTCGCCCTGGGATGGAGAGTGGTGTGCTTGGCTCACGATGAGTTTGAAGGCCAATTAGACGCGGTTTCGGACGAAACCGTGCTGATCGTCGTGTTATCCCCATCGACCGAGGGCAGCTTGGCTGCCATCCGGGCTTTCCGCGCTCGTCACGGCTATGGCCCAGGCATCATCGCGGTAGCCGACCGAGATCTGTTGACCAAGGCGCTGGACGCTGGGGCAGACAGCTTTCTCACTGAAGAGGATGCCCTGGAAATTCTTCCGAGCGCGATTTTATCGGTGCGAAGAATGGCGTCGCGGTGGCGCCCTCTTCTTGACTGACGTAAAGGGATGAACCTATGAAGCTCAACCGAACTGTCCTGGCCCTGTTGGCCGGTGTTGCCCTGGCGCTGCCGGCCCTGGCTCAGTCCGTGACCATCGACAAGAGCTATGAGGCTCAGAAGGAATCCGAGATTGCCACCGCCCGATTGCAACTGGCCACCCAGCCGGGATCGGCGGCGGTCCAGGAACTGGGCGAGGCAGATGCTTTGATGCGCCGTCTGAAGGCCACCAAGCCTACCGATCAGCGAGCCAAGGTTGCCACCGAGCTTGAAGCCGCCATCACCAGACTCAAGATCGCAGCCAATCCTGTTGGTGCAAGATAGTGACACCTGCCATCAGAACCGCAGATCATCACCGTCTTGCGGATGGACAAGAATGTCGTCAACCCGGCTGTGGTGAGCGATCCAATCGCGGGTGCTCGCGCAGATCCAACTGGTGACCGTCAGAATGCTCTGATAATCCGCCTCCAGATGCCGGGAAAAAATCGGCTCGTGATGAGCGATGCGGTTTCGCAGGGTGCGCAGATAATTTAGTGGGCTATGAACCTGGCTCCGGCCGAGCTTGGCGTTGGGGAAGGCCCTAAACAGGCTGGGGCGCCACAGGGTCATTTCGTAATTCCGTTTGGGGCCGCCACCGCCCGGCGGGTGGCCGCCACGCCCCAGCAACGCCACCCAAAAGCCGAACGACAACGCCGCGACCACATGGGGCGGATCGACGACGTAACCTTCCCGCCTTAACTCGTCCTTGGCGCCGGCGATCCTGCTCAACGTGCCCGCATCCAGGCCGCAGCGGGGATTGTCATACCAATCGGCACCATAGGTGGCGGTCAATTCCCGATGCATGGCATTGCGCAGGGCGACTTCCAATCCCTGTAGGGGGCCGTAGAAGGCTGCGCTGGCTGCCGTATTCCAGGTATAGAGCCGCAGTGCCTTCTCCTGGTCACCACCGGCAGCAGCGACATAGGTGGCCATGCGCTCTGGCGACAAGGACGTCGCCAGCGCCTGGATCACGGTATCGTCGAGGGGGAAATGCTTGACGGACATGGGGGAGGAGACCTATATGTCGAGAGGTAAGCCCCGGACCCGCCTCTGCCTCAGGCATGCGACCGGGGCTGAGCTTTTTTGGGGCCAGAGTGCCATCAATGGGCCGGCTCGCTTCGTTTGGTGACACGCCTGCGGTGACGGGGCAGGGTCACCTCCTCGCGGCGCTGGCGATGCTCCTCCTCGACCTGGCGGAATTCCGGCTCCAGCGCTTGTAGCCGTTTTACCAGCCCGGAGAGGTCGTAGCTATTGCTGAGCTTACCTCCATGCCGGCCGATCCTTTCGATGCGCTTAACCAGATCCGCTTTTTCCAGGTCGGCGATATGGCGCTGTACCTGTCGGGTGCTCAGCCCCAGCCGTTGAGAAAGAGCCTCCTTGCTGGGAAACGGCTTGCGCTTTTCCTCCCACCAGTAATCGCAGAGCTGCAGGAGCACCGCCAACTGCGTCGGATTCAGCCCGAGCCTTTGCTGGGCACGCAGGAGCAGCGATGGGATGATGGAAAATCCCAGGTTCATCACCGCCGCCCCCCATTTTCCCTCCGATGCCTTGGCGGCCTTGGCCGGGCGTAGGGGAATTACCTTGGCAGTTTCCTGTGCATCAGTCATGGCGCACCTCGTTCAATGCACCATCAGCATACCCAAGCAATTGCGCGATGTTCAAGGGGGCCCCAGTAGACGTTTACGCCTTCTCCCTGCGGAACTGGGCGTCTTGGCACTCCAGTCTCCGCCGTCCGGTTTTAAGCAGGATGAGGCTATCCAGCACTTCTCGGAAGCCAAGACCAACGAGGAAACATAGGGGCTCCAGTCACTGATGTCTGGAGGGGCTGCCGACTGCGGTAGCGCGGAGTAAGTCCCTTTGCCATTATGGGGGGCTGACAAGGAGTGGGCATCATGGCGGGACGACGCGGCGTGTGGGTCAAGGGGCTGACCAAAGACGACAAGGCTGCAATAACGGCTACATGCGAGCGGTTCATCGCCGAGGTGCTGATCCCCAGGTTCCTGCCCGAGATTCGTCCCACGGAATACAACTATCCTATCGCCATAACCGGCAAATGGCGCGGCGACAAGTTCAGCTTCATCCAGCGCTACCGTTCGGGCTTCGCCGACAATGCGGGGGAGGAGTTTGATTCCGCCTTCGCCCGTCTCGACCACGTCAGTGGCGATCGCTTCGATCTGATGTGGCACCGCCATACCGGGCAATGGTTTTGTTTCCAAGAGGGCGTGCCTCTCGCCGAGGCATTGCGGCTGATGGAGACCGAGAGTCTGCTGCAGCCAAATTAACTGGAACAATTCAGCGCCGATCTGATGCTGATATGGAGGACGTCGCAATAAATTTCATATTTCGCCGATTCACATATTAATACGGCATTTTACGAATAGTCATTCGATGCAGCACCAAGCACTACGTAGAGAGTTTTGTTGTATAGTTCCATTTCCTACGCCATTCTCTCAAGACAAACCGGCTCTACCGCGAAGACGCAGCCTTGGATATCCCAAGGTTCTGCGCGGCGTTGGCGCGCCTGCCTGCTGACACACTCCTCCCGGTAACTGGCCGAACTCTCTCTCTGACACGGTTTATTCTCCATGCCTGTTGATACGGGGCTTCGTATCAGCAATTTGTGAAATCGCTGTATTTAAAGCGATGCAAGAGAAATTTTGCGGGGTGTAGTTTGGGCAGCTTTATGGGGGATGGATGGCGTCTGATGGTGGGGAGTTTCGGTGCCTGTAGCACAACGCGGCACTGCTGGGCATGGTCCAGTCACGCGGAATGTCTGACTTGGGCCGAAAGTGGAAGGGCGGGTTTCGAACTTGGATCAGGTAAAGCGGACACTGCCGTCGAATGGTGATCCGGCTGCTTATTGACCCAATTCCGTCATAGGGCGAGGCAAGAGTACTCAGGGGCTGGCACCCGCAGCCGTCACGTTGCTGAACCCGGCTCGTCCATTAGCCTTTGCTGCATACATTGCCTTGTCCGCCTGCTGGATCAAGGTGTCGGGCTTGGTGCCGTCGCCTGGAAACACTGCCACGCCGATGCTGGCACTAATTTCGATTTGTTGATCTTCGATGATGTAGGGCTGGCCGATAGCAGTAATGATGTTGCCTGCGACCATGGCGGTGGACTCCGGGGATGAGACTGTTTCAAGCACCACCAGGAACTCGTCGCCGCCAAGCCGGGCGACAACGTCCGAGCCTCTAACGCAAGATTTCAGGCGGACGGCGACCTCAACTAGGAGCCGATCACCGATTTGGTGCCCAAGAGTGTCGTTGACGGGTTTGAAGTGGTCCAAATCGACGAACAGCACTGCCAATTGCCGACGCTCCTCAGACGCTTTCTCAATTATCCGTTCAAGTTTGTGAATGAGGTGGCGGCGGTTGGGCAGGTCTGTCAGCGGATCAAAATTGGCCTCGCGGCTGACCTCAGCCATCTGGGCCGACGAGGGAAGGCCGATCGCCTTGGGCACTAACCTGATCAGAATGATTAGAGCCGGTAGTGACGCCGCCGCTGTAACCGCCTTGAGCAGCCCCTGCTCGACGTAGACGGGACGCCACAGTACGACAATGTCGACGATGTGGGTCAGTCCACACAGAAAAAAGACCACGAACAGAGCATTGAATAGGGCAGCGGACCCCATGTCAGGGCGGCGTCGGCCGAATTGGAATATTAAAAAGCCGACTGCCATGTAGCAAACGCCTGTGATTGCGTCTGAAACGGCATGGAGCTCCAACAACCCAGGCGCCCACGACAGGCAGAAGCCGTGAGGAGTAAAACTCGACGGATCGAACCATCCTGAGAAGACGTCCATCGGCAGAAACCCCGTCAAATTATCGGGTCCAGTCTGGCATCGGCGCTACATTTAGACCAATGGTAATTGCTGGGTTGATCTGATCGACGAAGACTGACGCCAACGACGCAATTTGGCACTGACCCGGCATAGCGCATGTTACCGCTGACTGGCGGTTGCCAGGGGTAGTTCGGTCAGACGCAGCGCCGGGGCCAGTCGGCATGTACTGACCCACGCCGGCCGTTTGTGCCTTGGTTAAGCTGAGAAGGAAACGGAAGCCGAAGCGTCCGTCGCTGCTATTTGAGATAGCTACGGAGGGTGGCAATCACCTGTTCCAAATCCTCCTGCCGCTGCTCAGGCGGCAGTGTGGTCGAGTTCAGATGCTCCCGCAGATGCCCTTCCAGCACTTCGGCCATCAAACCGCTCACAGCCCCTCTTATGGCTGCGATCTGCTGCAATATGGCAGTGCAATCCTTCTCCTGCTCAAGGGCCTTTTCCAGTGCCTCTGTCTGCCCCTTAACCCGCCTCACACGGTTTAAGAGCTTACTTTTATTCTTGATGGTATGTGCCATTCACTTGACCTGTCCGACCACAAACTATACTGGGGTAGGGTATCTGGCGACCAGCTTGAGGAGACGGCGCATGTGCCCTACGACCTCGTCCGAGCATTGGCATCATACTCACGTTTTTGACGAAGGAAACCCGTTAGCGGAACGCAATACCCGCTGGGCAGTTATGCTGACTATCATCATGATGGTGGCCGAAATTTTCGGTGGCTGGGTATTCAATTCCATGGCTCTGTTGGCCGATGGCTGGCACATGAGTTCTCACGCCTTGGCCTTGGGGTTGTCTTTGATGGCTTATGGCGCGGCACGGCGCTATGCCCAAGACAAGCGATTTGCTTTTGGCACTTGGAAGATAGAAGTGCTGGGGGGCTATACGAGTGCGATCATTCTCGTTGGAGTGGCAGCGTTAATGCTCTTCCAGTCGGTGGACCGCCTAATTTCCCCGACTCCCATTCATTACGACCAAGCCATTGCAATAGCGGCGGTCGGATTGTTCGTCAACGTGCTATGTGCCTGGTTGCTAAAGGATGGTCATGGCCACGACCATGGACATGTGCATGATCATCACCATGGCCAAAATGACCACGGGCATCATCACGACATGAACCTACGCTCGGCATACATTCATGTGGTGGCGGACGCGGCGACCTCAGTATTGGCTATCTTCGCCTTGATAGGCGGCAAGTTCTGGGGTGCCGATTGGCTTGACCCGCTGATGGGCATTGCCGGGGCCGGTTTGGTTTCGGCTTGGGCCTTTGGACTAATGCGCGATACAGGGCGGGTGCTACTTGATGCCGAGATGGATGCTCCGGTAGTGGCGGAAATCCACGAGGTCATCGAGGCCAGCCCGATTAAGGCTGAGGTCACGGACCTTCATGTCTGGCGCGTTGGCAAGGGAAAGTATGCATGCATCGTGGCCTTGGCCGTTGACGGCCAAGCCAGTCCCGACGAAATCCGACGGCAGCTTGGAATACACGAGGAACTTGTGCATGTGACTGTGGAGGTAAACCAACGAAAGTTCGCCTCCTAGGGCCCTAGAAGGCGTTCAGCGTTGGCTGCCCCCACCAATGTCCAAGCTGAATCCCGGGGAGAGTAACGCTCTACCGCTCGGCCTTCGAGCGGCTGGTCGGCATCGGCATCGCTTTCACCCCGGCGACCTGCACCGACACCCAGGCGACGGCGGCCTAACGGTCACTGCCCGCCGCGCGGCCCGAAGATGATGACCATAGCACCGACGACGCAGATCGCCGCGCCGACGGTATCCCAGCGGTCGGGACGGCTACCCTCGACCGCCCACATCCAGACCAGCGACACCAGGATGTAGATGCCGCCGTAGGCCGCGTAGGCGCGCCCGGCGAAGTCGGCGTCGATGCGGGTGAGCGCCCAGGCGAACAGGGCGAGGCTGGCCATGCCGAGCACCAGCCACAGCGGCGACTTGTCCAGGCGCTGCCATGCCCAGAAGGCGAAACAGCCGCCGATCTCCGCGAACGCGGCCAGGATGTAGGTCGGAATGGTCCACATGCAGGCTCTCCTCCCATATCGTTGCCCGGATCAATGGGGATGTCGAGCCTAAACAACCCTGGATGGTGGTCACCGGAATGAAGAGGATAAGCCGTAAGCTGAATCTCGAGCAGAGTATCGCTCTGGCGCTGATAACTACGGATTTCCGCCATCGTTCAGGCGACCGAACGGCTGGAATTGCACATAAGGGCCACATACTCGGCCATCGCCCAACGGCTGCTTTCGAGCACAGCTCCCGGGTTAAAGGACGACCGACCTGGGCGCAAAGCAGTCATTCACCCAGACCCAACACCCGCCGCTGCTCCGCCCAGTCCGCAGGGAACGGCTCCAGCAGCGCACGCACGGTCAGCTTCTCCGGCTGTCGGCCAGCGAGTATAGCCTCGACGATGTCGGGGGCCAGCAGGGTCATGCGCAGAATACGGCTAGCGAAGGCGCGATCAACGCGTTCAGCTTTGGCCAGTTCATTGATCGAGGCGTGCTGCCCAGATTCCAGCATCCGACGCCACCGGAAGGCTCGAGCAAGGCAGCGGACGATGGGGCTGTCCACCGGCACCCGTGTTTCCGGGTTATACAGGCTGCCGTCGGGCAGGACGATCCGCTTGCGCCCGCCGATTCGACGGAAGGTCATGGGCACGAAGACGGTGGTCATGCAGCAGCACTCCGCCCCTTGGCCGGTTTCAAGTCCCCAGCAAGCCGGGCCAGCCCTTCGGTCCGCAGGCTGATATTGATGCCCTGGGGCGAGAGATCGACCCGTTCCACCAGAAGCTGGACGATGCGAGCCTGCTCGGCCGGGAACAGTTCGTCCCAGAGGGGATCAAGCTGGCCTAGGGTGGTAGCGATCTCGCGTTCGGTCATGTCCTCGCCCTCGGCGCAGACGCTTTTCCAGGTGCGGGCCACCACCTCGGGGGTACGCAGCAGGGAGCGCAATTGGTCGATGACCGTATTCTCGACCTGACCCGCGGGCACGCGCCCGACCGGGCAAGCATCCGGGCCTTCCTTGATCACGGTCATGGTGACGTAGTAGCGGTACAGCTTCCCGCCCTTGCGAGTATGAGCGGGCGTCATGGCGCGACCGCCAGGGGCAAAGATCAGCCCCTTCAGCAGCGCCGGGGTCTGCGCCCTGGTGCGGCCCGCGCGAGTACGCGGACTGACTTCCATCACGGAGCGGACCTTGTCCCACAGGGCCTGGTCGATGATCGCCTCGTGTTCGCCGTCATAGGCGACGCCCTTGTGGACCGCCTTGCCGATATAGACCTGATTGGCCAGCAGCTTGTAGAGGCCGCCCTTGTCCAGCTTCTTGCCCCGGCGGGTGATGCCTTCCTCGGTCAGTTCCTTGACCAGCAGGGTGCCGGAACCGATGCGAATGAATCGCTCGAAGATCATCCGCACGATGGCGGCTTCGTCCTCGACCACCAGCAGCTTGCGGTCGGCGCAGCGATAGCCGAACGGTACCGGCCCACCCATCCAGATTCCCTTGCGCCGCGATGCCGCTACCTTGTCGCGGACGCGCTCGCCGATGACCTCGCGCTCGAACTGGGCGAAGGACAGCAGGATGTTGAGGGTGAGGCGCCCCATGCTGGTGGTGGTGTTGAAGGACTGGGTGATGCTGACGAAGGTGACGTCGTTGCGGTCGAACACCTCGACCAGCTTGGAGAAATCCATCAGGGAACGCGACAGGCGGTCGATCTTGTAGACCACCACCACGTCGACCAGCCCGGCGTCGATGTCGGCCAGTAGACGCCTCAAGCCGGGGCGTTCCAGGGTGCCACCGGAGAAGCCGCCATCATCGTAATGGGTCGGCACCAGCACCCAGCCCTCGGCTTTCTGGCTGGCGACATAGGCTTCGCAGGATTCCCGCTGGGCATCCAGCGAGTTGAACTCCATCTCCAGCCCCTCCTCGGTGGACTTGCGGGTGTAGACGGCACAACGCAGCTTGCGGATCAGCTTGGTTCCGGTGGGCTTCATGCTTTTGTCCTATGGTTCTTCAGGCCGAAAAAGAGGTGGCCGTTCCAGCGGGTGCCGGTGATAGCGCGAGCCACCGCCGAGAGCGATTGGTAGGGGCGGCCCTGGTACTCGAAGCCGTTCTGGCGGACGGTGACGCAATGTTCGACGCCCTTCCATTCCCGCACCAGTTGGGTACCGGCGATAGGACGGTATTGTTCCCTCTTGCGACGCCCTTTGGTGGCTTCGAAGTCTTCAGCCATGTTTTCCAGCCGTGCGATGGTGGTCACCGCCAGCCCGCCATAGGCCAATTCCTGGAGGCGGTAGGCTAGGCGGTTTTCCAGGAAGGTACGGTTGTAGGGCGGCGGTTCGGATACGAACAAGTCGCGCCATTGGGCTTTCAGATCCGGCATAGGCACGGTCTTCAGCGCGGCCAATCGGGCCAGCAGGGGGTCATGATTCACGGGCATTTCCTCCGTCGGTTGACGAGGCCATGACCGCTCTGGGGGGGGGGCGTGAAGTCGAGGCGACTATCTCTGGTGTCAGCAGATAAAGCCCTGGACTTCCGGGCCTTCAGCCGGATCAGGCCAGCCGCCAAATTGTCCGCCACCTCGTCAAGGCGCTCGGAGCTATTCATGCGGTCGGGATGGAGTGCATTGGGCATTGCTGTACCTCGCAATATATTTTCTGTAATTCTTGGCTCGGTTGATGAGGGCATGACCGCTCGGGGGAGACATTAAGTCGAGGCGACTATCTCCTGTGTCAGCAGATAAAACCCTGGACTTCCGAGCCTTCAGCCGGATCAGGCCAGCCGCCAGAATATCCGCCACCTCATCTAGGCGCTCGGCGGTACTCATGCGGTCAGGATGGAGGGCGTTGGGCATAGGCGTGTCTCGCAGTTTACTGCCAGGGCATTTCCGCCCGGCATTGGGTTACTGCGAGGAAGCTATCCATTGGTATCGACACCCTACAATCCTTGGTCGGATCATTTGGTGGTGTGGCGTAGGTTGCGGTAAGTGTTTATCTCAAGACTGACCGAGGATTACCCTCGTCATGGGGATCGCACGCCATCCAGATCGCAGGGCGATCTCAGCAATTCCGGTTCGTCCCATTTTGCGGCAATCCTGGCCCAGCGATCGATCCATGCCTGAAACTCCGGCTCCCCACTGCGCATCTGGAAGGTGTAGAGCCGATTGACGATGTCCTTCATCAGCTCTCGCATCTGGGTGTCGTCGATATGTGATACCTCGGCCCAGGGAATCCGTCGCCCTTCGGCATCCAGAACGAAAACGTCGGAATAGTCGCCGGTCCTGGTGATGGGAACCCGACCCGCATGGATGTTTTCCAGCTTCGAATTGCGCACGCACATCATGGCCACAACCTTGGCCAGTTCAGCGGCAATTCGATCATCATCATCTTTCGGCATGGTGGGAGCGTAACAGCGAAAATCATGGCCTGAAACGACGAAAGTGGCCGACCAGGGTTTCCCCCGGCCGGCCGCGTCGATCGCCATCGGCTCCGCTTTGCCAACTGGAAACGTTCCGTCTCCGAGGGGCAAGTCCGAACCACATGCGTCAAATAGGCGGATATCAACTCGTCGAGAGGCCAACCGCCTTTCCTGGATTAATCATTGGCGGAAAACGCTAAGCGGCGACGCCATCCTCGAACGTCGACACTCGGTTTCGTCCGGCACGTTTAGCGTGATACATGCACTCGTCGGCATCGCGCTGGATTTCAGCGACGGTCCTTTGGTGCGGGCGGGCAACAGCGACACCGATGCTTGCCGTGATTTTCAAGCTTGTGCCGCCGATGTCAGGTAACAAAGCCTCAACATCCTGGCGTAGTTTCTCCGCCAGACCCTGCCCGCCAACCATGTCGGTGTCGGGCAGTAACATGGAAAACTCTTCGCCGCCGATGCGGCCGATGATGTCGCTACGTCGGGCTCCGTCCAGCAAGCACGCTGCGACGGCTTTCAGAACCGTGTCGCCTGCCTCGTGTCCGTGTGTATCGTTGATCCGCTTGAAGTGGTCGAGATCGATGAACAGCATGGCTAGCGGCTGGTCTGATCGGCGCGCCTGATTCAGTGCTTGGTCGCACAGCGCGTAATAGGCGCGGGCATTGAAAAGACCGGTCAATGGATCTTTAGACGCCATGTCGGCAAGCTTTTGATTCGCCTCGACCATGGCGTGATGGAACGATATCGATTTGGACGAGAATGCGTGAAAGAACGCGGCAATGTAGAGAATCGCGACTGCGCCTGTGATGATGGCGTTGTCGGAATATGGCTCCTGCAACCGACTGTTGGCGAAAACGATGAAAAGAACTGACAGGATGCCAAGCGAAAGCCCTGCCTTTCGCCCCATAATCACATAAGCGGCCGGGACACTGAGAGCGAACCAGATGATTCGCAATTCATCGGCGGTATTGAAGAAGAACGCCACCGACTCCAGAAGGAAAGAAGCCGTGACGCCGAAGGGGGCGACGAGCGGAAGACGATCGGGACGCGCCCGCAAAATCAAATACGCGCCACCCTGGACGACGCAGTAGATTGAACCGGCAAGAAGATAATAGTCGTGGAGCTGTGCGCCGCCAAAGAGGGTCGCCGTAATAAAAAGAGCGGTTACGACAACGCCGAACAGCAGCAATACGCAAGCGAACCGATGCTGGAATTTCCTATATTCGCTTCCAGGTGAAAACTGCGTGTTCCCATAAACCAGGGTTTGCAGACGCATGGGAGAACTCCATTCAGGGCGTCTTTCAACTCAAGCCCAACTGGAATTTCAGTCTAGACGATCTGTAACCAAGAACAATTGGAAAAGGCGCGCTTTGACCGGACAGTTCCCGATCTGGGAACGAACACGACCGACCAGGGATTACCCCGGCCGGCCGCGTCGTGTGCAATCCGATCTGATCTATTTGCCGATAGGCGGCGCCTGCGCCAGCAACGTGCGGGTCTGCTCCGAATCCGCCGATCCGCCGAATTCGAAGTCGAAGGCGGTGGCGAACTTGCCCGCCAGCAGCGTCACCACCGAGATGATGCAGCCGCCGACGGCGGTGTTGCCGTCCACATGGCCGAACACCATGAAGCCGATACCGCCGACGATGCCAGCCCCAGCCGTCACCAGCAGGACGTTGGCGCGGACGTTGCTGCGCCCGGCCGTGATGAACTCGGCGTCACGGGCACGGGCATTCTGGCGGTCGGCCAGGGTCGCGGTCAGGGTGGTGATTGCCCCGGTCATCTGCTGCATGCGTTCGGCATGGGCGAATCCTTGCGCCTGGGAGCGAAGCTGGAACACCAGAGTGGGGTCGGCCAGAATTTCGCGGGCCTTGTCGGGATCGTCGGTGCCGGTGATGGCGCGGACGGTATCGGCCAGCTTGCCGACCGCCTTTTCGGCATCGTCGCCGAACAGGCTGGCGATTTCTGGCGCCACGTCCAGCGCCACCTTGGCCAGCCCCGCGATGGGATTGGCGGCAATGGCGGCGGCATCGCCGAGGAGATCGAGCAGGTTCATGGTCAGGCGCTCCCCAGCCCCATGCCGACCCCGCCCAGGATTACCTCTCTGGCGTAGGGCTGCTGGCCGTTTTCATGGCGGATGATGGCCTCCACCAGACCGGCCATGGTTTCCGGACGGGTGACGTCGATGGTCTGGTCGGGCGTCACGCCGAGGCGGGAGGCAACGTGGGCGATGTAGGACCCGGTGTCGTTCTCGCAGCCTGGCGCCCAGCGATTGATGATGCCGGCGACGGTGTTCAGGCCATAGCGGCGCTGATAGCCGAGCAGGATGCGGGCCAGCGCCCGGATACCGGCTTCGGGGCTGACGAATTCCTCGAACACCGGATCGTCGTTGGTGGCGCGCTCGCCCTGCCATTGGGTCTTGTCCCCCAGCGCTTCCTTGATGTTGCCGGGGTTGTTCAGGCGAATGCCACGCGGCACAACTGCATCTTTGGTCATGGGCTTTCTCCAACGAAAAAAGCCGCCCTGAGGGGCGGCTGATGGGGAACGGGAAATGACAAACGGCTAATTGACGTGGACGCGGGCATCCTCGGCGACGGCGGTGATCTCCACCTGCTCGGCGCGAGGGCGGATGGCGAGGATGCGGGCGGTCTGCGCCCATGCTTGGCCGGGGCCGAAAGAGAAGAAGGTCCGCTCCTCCGAGCCGCCGGTATAGGGCGTGACGGTCAGCGGTTCGGCGAGACGCACCAGGGTGGGCGCATCGGCCACCGGCTCGACCCGGAACGGCCCGGCAAGACTGCCGTCACGGCGACGCAGCGCCAGGTAATGGCTGGCACCTTCGGCCCAGATCAGCGGTTCGGACAGCATCAGAACCGCCCCAATCCAAGGCGGTTTGGCGGATTCGGCCCGCCAGTCGATCACCTCGCCACCCTGGCCCCAGCGGGGCATGTCATGGGTAATGGCGACCAGATCGCCATAGGTCGGGATCATGCCCTCCAGTTCGGTGCGGAAGGTGACAATGCGGCGGCGGTAGCGATTGTTGGCGGCGATGTAGAGACCTTCCCGCTGGGCATGTTCCTTGCCGGTGCAGCCGAACAGATTGACCTTGGCCGGGTTGTCGCCCTGGCTGTCGGCCAGCTTGGCGGTGGTCTCGTCGGGCTTCCAGGTGCGGGACGAGAAATACTCCACCGTCACTGCGTCGGCGGTGTCGTCGCCGGGCATGACGTATTTGAGCTTGAACGAGCCCTTGACGATGTTGCGCGGCCCGAACATGGCCACCGGCATGGTCTGCGGCGCGTCGCGGATGATGCGGACGATACCGCCCTGCTGGATGGGCACAGCCCGGCCGCAGCGGGCGATGCGGGTCAACGCTTCCCACACCGTCATGCTGGTGTCGAACACCGCGTCGAAGGTATCTCCACGGGCAGCCCAAACGGCATCCAGGGTGGCCAGCGTTTTGATGTCGATGCGGCTGTCGGCCAGCTTGGCGCCGTAGTCCGCCTTGCAGGCATCGGCTAAGGCCCAGGCGATGGACCGCGTCGGCTGGGGGGCGGACCAGCCACCGGTCGCCGACCACACCGGCAGCTTGCGGGTGGCGATGACGTTGATCATGCGCGACGAGCGCTGCGACAGGTTGTCGGTGGCCCGCATCTTGACCGCCAGCAGGGTGACGGAGCCGAAATCGGGCTGGCCGGTCAAATAAGCACGCAGGGCACCCCAGCGGATTTCGTGTCCGGCGCGTTCGGCGGTGTCCTTGGTGTCGAGACGCTTGAGGCGGACCTCATAGCGGCCCGGACTGACCGAATAGCGGAAGGACAGGCGGATAGCGCTGTTGGTGGCGGCGCTATGGGAGGGCTGGGCCAGAACCGCCCAGCCGCCAATGGCTCCACCCTCGGCATCGATGGCCCGCGCTTCGACCTGCCACTGGACAGTGCGGCTATCGAGGCTGCCGCCGTCATTGGCGTAATAGAGGCCACGCGGCATCACCACGTCGATGCCCAGCACCCCCGCCGAGGTGTCCACCGGGTTGGCGGTGAACGGGCCGATATATCCGTCGTCGCCGGATTGCACCAGATTGGGGGCCACCAGTTCTTGGCCGGCCACCTCGGCGGCGGTGACCACGTCGGGCTCGAACAGGGTGACCCGGCTGCCGGGTGGAATGATCTGGGTCTGAACCTCCTCGAAGGAGGAGATGGGGGTGTCCTCGATGCGGATCTGCTCGACCGCGTACTCGCCCTGGCCGATGACGTGGAGTTGATACAGGTACTGCTCGCCGCCGACGTAATCCTGGTAGGGCTCCGAGGCTAAATCGGGATAGATCAGGTGGCGGCCATAGATCACCGGGATCGGCTGGCCCAATCGGCCCTGGTTGCCCTGAGCCTGGATCGAATAGGTCGGACTGGGGGCCGGGGCGCTGCCGCTGCCGCCCCAGTTGAGCGACGGTATGGAGGGCTTGGGGGCCGGGATCACCGTATTGATCAGCATTGAGCCGGCCAGGGCGATGCCGGCGGTAGCCATGGCGGCGGCACTGCCGGCGGCGGTATAGCCCATGGCCACCGCCGCCATGGGGCCTAGATAGATGGCGGCCACCATCACCGCGATGGTCAGCACGATCCGCATGGGGTTCTTGCCGCCCCCACCACCGCCCCCGCCGCCCTGGGGCCAGCGAATGACGGTGACGACCTCGCCGTCCACGATGGCCCGGACGGCATAGATACCGACCGGCACCGTCATGCCGCCGATCAGGATTTCCGGCCCGTCGGACCAGCAATCCTCGGCAATGCCGCAGTCGAGCAGCAAGGCGCCTACCGTGATCCCCGGTTCCATCGCATGCACCGAGCGGCTGGCCACCGGCTCGAACGGATTGGTGACGATGACGATGGAAGCGGTCATGGCGAAAACCGGTAGAAGCCCTCGATCGCCCAGCCGTTGAGCGCGATCGCATCCGAACGCTGGAACACCACCCCGGCACCCTCGGCGCAATGCAGGACGCCACCGCCATCCACATCGAGCCAGACGCCCACATGGATGGGATGGCGGGACCGGCGCAGCAGGACGCAATCGCCCTCGGCGGGAAACTCGACCTTGGCCCAACGCTGCCGCTCGGGGTGATCGCGGAAGGTCCGGCCCATGACCAGCATGTCTTCGGGATTGCCGATCTCGGGCAGCAGGCGGCCGAAATGCTCGGCCTGCACCATGCGGACGAATTCCCAGCAATTGAACATGCTCGGCCCGCTGCCGTGGACTGACCACGGCAGGCCGATGAGGGCGATGGCCCAATGGGGGCCGCCAACCGGCGACTGGCATTCGCGGGTCATTGTCGCTATCCTCATCTGGTCAGAATGGTCAGGAGACGCCCATGCACGCGTGGCAGGTTCAGGACGCCAAGGCCCGGTTCAGCGAGCTGCTGCGCAGCGCCGCAGCCGAAGGCCCGCAGGCGATCACCGTTCGGGGCCGCACCACGGCGGTGGTGATGTCCCAGGACGAGTACGAACGGCTGAAAGGGCGTAAGCCCTCACTGGTAGAATTCCTACGGACGTCGCCGCTGTCCGGCGTGGACCTCGACGTCGAGCGCGACCGCTCGCTGTCGCGGGACATCGAGTTGTGAGCTATCTGGTCGACACCTGCGCCCTGTCCGAGCTGATCAGGTCCGCTCCGGCACCGCAGGTGGTGGAGTGGTTCGAGACCGTGCCGCAGGAGGCGCTGTTCATCAGCGCCCTGACCCTGGGGGAAATCCGCCGGGGCGCCGAAAAACTGGCCGACGGACGGCGGCGTGGCCGGATCATCGCCTGGCTGGAGATCGAATTGCCCGACTGGTTCGATAGCCGAGTGCTGCCGGTCGATGCCGCCGTCGCCGATGAATGGGGCCGCCTGACCGCACGTATCAAACAGCCGCTGCCGGCCATCGACAGCCTGATCGCAGCCACCGCCCTGAAGCATCGTCTTACCGTGGTGACCCGCAACGTCGCCGATTTCGCCGCGGCCGGCATCGATATCCTCAATCCCTGGGAAACCTGACCCTCTTCAGCGCGCCAGACCGGGAAAGCGCCGGGCGGTATAGGTGATGGAGGGGAAGGACTTGTTCCCCGCATCCAGCATGCGGGCGCGGCCCGTGACTCTCATGGTGTCGGCCTCGACATCGGCGAGGGTCATAGTGATGGGCGGGTCTGTCTGACGTCAGCGCCCGTGGGACAAAATCGGGGATTTGCGGAATGGAGGATTTCTGGCTCATCGTAGTGACCGAAGGGAACGAAGATGAGACAGAAATCCATTGCGCCGAAATCCGGGGCCGAGCAGGCCGTTCGGGACATCCGGCGGCAGACGCGCAAGCAGTATTCGGCTGAGGAGAAGATCCGCATCGTGCTGTCTGGCCTGCGTGGCGAGGACAGCATTGCCGAGCTGTGCCGCCGCGAGGGCATCGCCGAGAGTCTGTATTACAGTTGGTCCAAGGAATTCCTTGAAGCGGGCAAGAAGCGGCTGTCCGGCGACACCGCGCGCCAAGCCAGCACCGGCGAGGTCAGGGACCTGCGCCGCGAGATGCGCGACCTGAAGGAAGTGGTCGCCGATCTGACCCTGGAAAATCGCCTGCTCAAAAAAAGCATGATCGCGGATGGGGGCGACGAGGAATGAGATACCCCGCTTCCGAAAAGCTGGAGATCATCCGCCTGGTCGAAGGTTCGCGTCTGCCGCTGCGGCGCGNCCAAGCCAGCACCGGCGAGGTCAGGGACCTGCGCCGCGAGATGCGCGACCTGAAGGAAGTGGTCGCCGATCTGACCCTGGAAAATCGCCTGCTCAAAAAAAGCATGATCGCGGATGGGGGCGACGAGGAATGAGATACCCCGCTTCCGAAAAGCTGGAGATCATCCGCCTGGTCGAAGGTTCGCGTCTGCCGCTGCGGCGCGTTCTGGGCCGGCTGGGCATTCCCGCCAGCACGTTTTATCGCTGGTATGCCCGCTATCGGGCCTTGGGTGAAGGCGGCCTTGCCGACCGGGCCTGCGCGCCGGGCCGGGTATGGAACCGTATCCCCGACACGATCCGCCAGCAGGTCGTCGATCTGGCCCTGGAAGAGCCGGAATTGTCGCCCCGCGAACTGGCGGTCAAATTCACCGACACCAAGGGCTATTTCGTCTCGGAAGCCTCGGTCTACCGGCTGCTGAAGGCCCATGACCTGATCACCAGCCCGGCCTTCGTGGTCATCAAGGCGGCCGAGGAATTCCGCGACAAGACCACCCGCCCCAACCAGATGTGGCAGACCGATTTCACCTATCTCAAGGTCATCGGCTGGGGCTGGTTCTATCTGTCGACCATCCTCGACGATTATTCCCGCTACATCGTCGCCTGGAAGCTGTGCACCAATATGCGGGCCGAGGACGTCACCGACACCCTGACCCTGGCGCTGGCCGCCTCGGGCTGCGACCGTGTTGATGTCGCCCACAAACCGCGCCTGCTCAGCGACAACGGCTCGTCCTATATCGCCGGCGATCTGGCCGAATGGCTGGAGGACAAGGGTATGGATCACGTCCGCGGCGCCCCTAACCATCCCCAGACCCAGGGCAAGATCGAGCGCTGGCACCAGACCCTGAAAAACCGCATCTTGCTGGAAAACTATTACCTACCGGGCGACCTGGAAGCCCAGATCCAGGCCTTCGTCGATCATTACAACCATCGCCGATACCATGAAAGTATCGGCAATCTGACCCCCGCCGACGTCTATTTCCGGCGCGGAAACGCCATCCTCGAAAAACGGGCCAAAATCAAGAAGCGCACCATCGAAATCCGCCGCTTGAACCATCAGCGCCAAGCCGCTTAACATCAATCATTGGTGAGCCAGAACCTCCGGTCCGAAACCGCCGCCGATGTCCCATTTGTTTCGACGACGGA
>NZ_CACVCE010000034.1:0-212748 GCF_902729445.1 Magnetospirillum sp. LM-5
AGTGTCCCGCCCCAGAAATTCGCATGCGAGTTTCTGGGGTAAGCAGGCCACCGCACCAGAGAGTATTATCCGGTCCGACCGCGTCGGATCGGAAAGCCCGCGCATCCCCTATGCCCGGCGGCGGCGCCATTCCGGCCGGACCGAGCTGGTGCCGGGCCGGGCCTTTTCCAAGGGCGGGCGAACGTAAACCGAAATCACGTCCAGATACGGCTTGGCCGGGATCAGGCTGGCCGCCACCTGGGCGATCAGGCTGACCGCCGTGACCGGACGGGCGATCGACACGTCGGCACCCAACAGAATCCGCCCCTGCGCCGTGCGCAAACACGGACCCAGCGCGTCGTTGGCGGCGCGGATGATCTGCGCCAACCCGGCCCTGGCCTCGGGCGATTCCGCCGAATAGGGCAAAGGCCCGACATCGCCGACCAGCCGCAGACGGCCGACCTGCTCGCCTTCGTCGTAGCGGGCGGCGAAACTGATATTGGCGTACAGGAAGGTGAACTGGATGACCCCACCAGGATTGATGGGCAGGGATTCGAGGGCCTCGACATCCAGCGGCAGACACATTCCGCCGATCACGACATGCTTGATTTCCGACATGGGCGTCACGGCTGTTTCACGAGACCATGACAGTAACACGACGACCGGTCGGAAAAAAACCGCGAACTCGGGCGCGATCCGAGTTAAGGTGCGCGCGCCAGCCTGCCGGCGCGCGCACCATGAAATACGTGACAGGGACGAGGTTCTTCGTGCAGCCCAAGACCTTATCGATGGCCAGCTACATCCTGGTTCGGATCCACAAGGAGGGTTGGCCCTTCGTCGCCCTGTTCGCCCTGGCCGCGGTGCTGCTGGGCCTGCTGTGGGGACCGCTGGGCTGGCTGGGCGGTGCCGCCACCTTGTGGTGCGCCTATTTCTTCCGTGATCCCGACCGCGTCACCCCCACCCGCCCCGGCCTGGTGATCAGCCCCGCCGACGGCGTGGTCTGCGCCGTCGATCAGGTGCCGGCCCCGCCGGAACTGGAGATGGGCGACGAGCCGCGCACCCGCGTCTGCGTGTTCATGAGCGTGTTCGACGTTCACATCAACCGCTCGCCCGTCCCCGGCCGCGTCGTCAAGCTGGCCTATCACGCCGGCAGGTTCGTCAACGCGGCGCTGGACAAGGCGGCGCTGGAAAACGAGCGCATGGCGCTGCGCGTCGACATGGAAGATGGCCGCCCGGTCGCCTTCGTGCAGATCGCCGGCCTGGTGGCCCGGCGCATCAAGTGCGATGTCTCGGAAGGCTTCACCTTGAAGGCCGGCGAGCGTTTCGGACTGATCCGCTTCGGCTCGCGCGTCGATGTCTATCTGCCGCCGGGCGCCCATTCCCTGGTGGCCCCGGGCCAACGCTGCATCGCCGGCGAGACCGTGCTGGCCGACCTCGACTCGGTCGAGCCTGTCCGGGCCGGCGAGGTCCGCTGATGTTCGCCGCGCGCCAGCCCGGCCGCCGCAAGCGCGCCCACCGGCTGCGCCCGCCGCGGATTCCCGGCCTGTCCATCAATCGGCTGATTCCCAATATCCTGACCCTGTTGGCCCTGTGCGCCGGCCTGACCTCGATCCGTTTCGGCCTGAACGAGCAATGGCCGCAGGCGGTGACCTCGATCCTTTTGGCCGGCATCCTCGACGGGCTGGACGGCCGCGTCGCCCGCCTGCTGCAGGGAACCTCGAAATTCGGCGCCGAGCTGGATTCCTTGTCGGACTTCGTCAGCTTCGGGGTCGCCCCGGCGATCTTGCTGTATCTGTGGACCATGCAGACCGCCGGCGGCCTGGGCTGGGCCATCGTGTTGCTGTACATCGTCTGCTGCGGCCTGCGCCTGGCCCGCTTCAACACCATGATCGGCCAGGCCGACCTGCCGCCCTATGCCTATAACTTCTTCACCGGCATCCCGGCACCGGCCGCCGCCGGGCTGGTGATGGTGCCGATGGTCGCCAGCTTCGAGTTCGGGCCGGCCCTGTTCGCCCGCCCGTCGGTGGCCACCGTGTTCCTGGCCGGCGTCTCGTTCTTGATGGTCAGCACCATCCCGACCTTCTCGTTCAAGAAGGTCCGCGTTCCCAATGCCTGGGTCCTGCCGATGCTGATCGTGGTCGGCGCGCTGGCGGCCTTCCTGGTCACCGAGCCGTGGCTGACCCTGACGGTGATCGGTATGGGCTATCTCGGCCTGATTCCGCTGAGCATCCGCGCCTTCCATCGCCTGAAGCGCGAGGCCGAAAAGGTGGCCGAAGCCGCCGCCGAGCCGCCCGAGGACCAACCGTCGCCGAATCCGTGACCGGCGGCCCGCCACAGCGTTGCGAAAATGCCACGGTGAACCGTGAAACAGTCTGCTGGTTCGTTTGCCCGCTTGCCTGCGCCCCCGACCTCGGGTAGAACGCCTGCAATAGTTTCGAATCAGCCCCGTTCTTTTTAAGGAAGGCTATAGTCCATGCGCACCATGAAGTCGCTTCTCGTCGCCGGCGTGCTGGCCGCTCTGCCGGTCGCCGCCAACGCCCAATGGTATGTCGGCGCCGACGCCGGCACCAATTACATGCAGGACCCGGGTTCGTCGACCGGCGCCGATTCCGATTGGGGTTGGGTTGGTCTGGCTCAGGTCGGCTACAATTTCGGCGGCCCGAAGGTTGAATTCGAAGGCGGCTACCGCGCCAACGACTCGATCGACTCGTGGAGCACCATGATCAATGGCATCTATGAGTTCATGCCGAACAGCAAGTGGCACCCCTTCCTGGGCGCCGGTATCGGCTGGGCCTGGCTGGACGGTGACTTCACCGGCACCAACGCCCGCAATTCCGACAATTCCTTCGCCTACCAGGGCATCGCCGGCGTCGCCTACGACGTCGACGCCAACTGGGCTCTGAAGGCGCAGTATCGCTACTTCGCTTCGCTGGACGCCGATGTCGGCACCGCCAATGCCGGCGAATCCGACTACGACAACCACTCGATCCTGGTCGGCTTCACCTACAAGTTCGCCAAGCCCGCCCCGATGGTCGCTCCGGCCCCGGCTCCGGCCCCGGTCGCTGCCCCGGCTCCGGCCCCGGTCGCCAAGCCGGCCCCGGCTCCGCTGAAGAACTTCATCGTGTTCTTCGACTTCAACAAGGCCGACATCACCCCCGAAGCTTCGAAGGTGATCACCCAGGCCGCCGCCGCCGCCAAGGCCGGCAACGCCACCAAGGTCGATCTGACCGGTCACGCCGACCGCTCGGGCTCGGACAAGTACAACCAGGCCCTGTCCCTGAAGCGCGGCAACGCCGTCAAGGACGCCCTGGTCAAGCAGGGTATCCCGGCCAACCAGATCTCGGTCGTCGCCAAGGGCGAGAGCGCTCCGCTGGTCAGCACCGCCGATGGCGTGCGCGAGCCGCAGAACCGCCGCGTCGAGATCGTCCTGCCCTAATCGGCAGAACAACGGTTCGCATGAAATTACCCCCGGCTTCGGCCGGGGGTTTTTTTTCTGTCTGAACGATGGGGAACGATGGCCGCATGGGACCCATTCCCGCCTTTATCGTGGCGGCCCTGGCCGAGATCGCTGGCTGCTTCGCCTTCTGGGCCTGGCTGCGGCTGGGAAAGCCAATCTGATGGGTGGTCGGCCCTGTTCGCCTGGGTTCTGACCCGGGTCGATGCCGATTTCGCCGGGCGCGCCTTTGCCGCCTATGGCAGCATCTATATCCCGTCCGTGTAAAAGTCCTTCGCTTCGCTCAGTGTACTTTTACACGTTGATTCAAAAGGAGAAAAATAGGCTTGGGGCGGCCCTGCGCCTATTTTTCGCGTTTGACCGCCGCCATGAGGCGAGCCGTGCTCGCCTCATGGCGGGAATACAAACCAATCCCGCGCGGAAAGCTTGCTTGAGCACGGGATTGCCCAACAAAATCGGGGAAAAGTACACCGGGGCGAAGCCGCGGGACTTTTTCACGGGGGACTATATCGTGGCGTCGCTGGCGTGGATGTGGGGGATCGAAGGGGCGCGCCCGGATCGCTGGGACGCCCTTGGCGCGGCGATCTCCATGGTCATCGTCTGGGGGCAGCGCGGCGGGGCGTAGCGCAGCGAGGCCCGCCGTCAGCTCTTGCCGTCGGTCTTCTTCTTCTCGACCTTCTTGTCGGGACCGGCCGCCTTGGCCTTCTGCGGCGCCACCTCGGCCTTGGCCTGCTGCACCGGCTTGGCCTTTTCCGGAGCCGAGCACGACATCGCCGCCACCGGCTTGGCCACCGTATCGGCGGCCCAGGTGCCCAGTTCCGCCGGCTTCATCGACAAGGCCTTGTCGAACATCTCGCCGATCTCGCCGCAATAATCCTCGACATGGACGGCCCGCATCGAGGCGTCGTTGGACAGCCCGGTCATGTAGCGGTCCAGCCCCCGCTCGCCCGTGCCCTGGCGATTGAACATCGCCCGCAATTCCTTGGCATTGGAACTGATGTTGGCGTTGAAGCGGTTGACGAAGGTCGAGTACTTGTCGCGCATCCCCATTTGCGGGTCCTGACACTTCAGGGCGCCGACCATCAGCTCGACCTGCACCTGGCGCAGTTGCATCGCGCGGATTTCCTGCGCCGAATAGCATTGCGGCTTGGCCAGGGCCGGAGCGACAAAGACAGCGGACATCGCAACCGCGAGCGCGGCGCTGGTGGTGATACGGCGCAAAGGCTGCCCCCCTTGTGGTGCTGGTTTTCAAGCCCGCGCAGTGTCGCTTATTCCGCAGCCGGGTTGCAAGACAATGGCGCAATTACGCACAGCCTGGCGAGAAATTCGCTCGCCACCCGGTCCCACGAGAAGGTCTGCGCATAGGCCCGGCAGCGTTCCGGCGATATGGTCAGGGCGTCCAGCGCCGCCGCTTTCAGGTCTTCGTTCATCACGCCCACCGGGGCGTTGCCCAGCACATCCTGCGGCCCCGGCACCGGGAAGGCGGCGACCGGCACGCCCGAGGCCAGGGCTTCCAGCATCACCAGGCCGAAGGTGTCGGTCCGCGACGGAAAGACGAAGCAATCGGCGGCGGCGAAATAACGCGACAATTCCTGGTCGCCATTGGCGATGCGCCAGTCGATGTCGGGGAAACGGCGCATCAGGCCGGCCCGCGCCGGCCCGTCGCCCACCACCATCTTGGTGCCGGGCAGGTCCAGACCCAGGAAGGCCGGCAGGTTCTTTTCCACCGCCACCCGGCCGACATAAAGAAACAGCGGGCGGGGCACGGTGACGAAGTCCTTGGGCTGCGGCCGGAAGCGACCGGCATCGACCCCATGCGCCCACGGCACCGCGTTGGTGAATCCCCATTCGCCCAGTTCGCGCAGCACCGAATCCGACGGGCACAGCACCGCCCGCGACGGGGCGTGGAAGCGCCGGATCAGCGCATAGGGCCAGGACAGCGGCGCCCCGGTCCGCGCGCGGACATAATGGGGGAACTTGGTGTGGTAGGCCGTGGTGAAAGGATAATCCCGATCCAGGCACCAGCGCCGGGCCGCCCAGCCCAGCGGCCCTTCGGTGGCGATGTGGATGGCGTCGGGGGCGATATCGTGCAGCAATCGCCCAAGCTTGCGCGCCGGAAACAGCGCCAAGGGGATTTCCGGGTAGCTGGGACAGGGGACCTGGACGAACAGGCCGGGATGGATGATGTCGATCCGGTGCCCGTGGCTGGCAAGGGTCGCTGCCAGACTTTCCAGCACGCGCACCACCCCGTTGCGCTGCGGCGCCCAAGCGTCGGAAACGATACAGATCCGCATGACCCCTGCCTGGATGGTTGAACCAAGACATGGCTAGGCCCAGCGGGCGGCAATCGCCAGTGACGTTTAGATGACGATCGTTTGCCCAAACTGTTGACAGACCGGGGTGTTAAGAGGATATTCGCGCCTTTCCTTTTCAACGCGCCGGCCCAGATCGTCAGTTGAGACGAAGGCTTCCGGCTTTGCTGTTGGGGAGAGGGACCTTGATACCAGTCGTCATGCCGACCTACGCACGCGCCGATATCGCCTTCGAACGGGGCGAGGGAGCTTGGCTGTGGGCGACCGACGGCCGACGTTACCTGGATTTCGGCGCCGGCGTCGCCGTCAACGCGCTGGGCCATTGCCATCCCCGGCTGGTCAAGGCGCTGACCGATCAGGCGGCCGCCCTGTGGCATTGCTCGAACCTGTACCGGGTGCCGGGCCAGGAGCGGGTGGCGGCCAAGCTGGTGGCCAAGACCTTCGCCGACACCGTGTTCTTCTGCAACTCGGGCGCCGAGGCCAACGAGTGCGCCATCAAGATGGCGCGCAAGCACTATCACGATGCCGGCCAGCCCGAACGCAACCAGATCATCTGCGCCACCGGCGCCTTCCATGGCCGCACGCTGGCGACCGTTGCCGCCGGCGGCCAGGAAAAGCACCTGAAGGGCTTCGACCCGGCCATGCCGGGCTTCGTGCATGTCCCCTTCGGCAATCTGAACGCGCTGCGGGCGGCGATCACCGGCCAGACCTGCGCCATCCTGGTCGAGCCGGTCCAGGGCGAAGGCGGCGTGGTGCCGGGCGACCCCGATTACCTGCGCCGCCTGCGCACCACTGCCGACGAATTCGGCCTGCTGCTGATCTTCGACGAGGTGCAGACCGGCATGGGTCGCACCGGCCGGCTGTTCGCCCACGAACATGTGGGTGTGGCCCCCGACATCATGGCCTTGGCCAAGGGTTTGGGCGGCGGCTTCCCGGTCGGCGCCTGCCTGGCCACCGAGAAGGCTGCCTCGGGCATGACCGCCGGCACCCACGGCTCGACCTTCGGCGGCAACCCGCTGGCGATGGCGGTGGCCGAAACCGTACTGGACGTCATGGCCGAGCCGGGCTTCCTCGCCCGGGTCGAGGCGATGGGTGCCAGCTTGCGCGCCGGCCTGGGCCGGGTGTGCGCCAAGCATCCGACCGTGATCGAGACCGTGCGCGGCCTGGGCCTGATGCTGGGCCTCAAGGCGCGGATTCCCAATACCGATCTGGTCGCCAAGCTGATGGCCAACGGCCTGATCACCATTCCCGCCGGCGACAACGTCGTGCGCCTGCTGCCGCCCCTGATCATCGGCGAGGCCGAGATCGACGAGGCGCTTTCCATCCTTGACCGCACCCTTTCCGAGGTGAAGCCATGACCGTGACCCCTGGCCGGCCGCGCGCCGGACAGACCCGGCATTTCCTGGATCTGGACCGCTTCGACACCGAGACCCTGCGCCGCATCCTTGATCTGGGTGCCGCCTACAAGCGGGGCGAGAAGACCTTCGGCAAGGACAAGCCGCTGGCCGGTCGCCTGCTGGCGATGATCTTCGAGAAGCCGTCGACCCGCACCCGCGTCTCGTTCGAGGCCGGCATGAAGCAGCTGGGCGGCGACGTCATCGTGCTGGCCCGGGGCGATTCGCAATTGGGCCGGGGCGAGACCGTCGCCGACACCGCCCGCGTGCTGTCGCGCTATGTCGATGCCATCATGATCCGCACCGACGACGCCCAGAAGCTGCACGATCTGGCCCAGTACGCCACCGTGCCGGTGATCAACGGCCTGACCGACGACACCCATCCCTGCCAGGTGATGGCCGACATCATGACCTTCGAGGAGCATCGCGGCTCGCTGGACGGCAAGGTGGTGGCGTGGGTCGGCGACGGCAACAACGTCGCCGCCAGCTGGATTCAGGCCTCGGCCCATTTCGGCTTCGAGATCCGCCTGGCCTGCCCGCCGGAACTGACCCCCAATGCCGACGTCGTCGCCTGGGCCCGGGCCAACGGCGGCAACGTCGTGCTGGGCGCCGACCCCAAGGCCGCCGCCCAGGGCGCCCATCTGGTGCTGACCGACACCTGGGTCAGCATGGGCTGCACCGACGGCAACCGTCACCAATTGCTGGCGCCTTACCAGGTCAACGAGGCGCTGATGGCCCAGGCCGCCCCCGACGCCCTGTTCATGCATTGCCTGCCGGCCCATCGCGGCGAGGAAGTCACCGATCCGGTGATGGACGGCCCGCAATCGGTGGTGTGGGACGAGGCCGAGAACCGGCTGCACGTCCAGAAGGGCATCATGTCCTGGTGCCTTCTGTGACCGATCTGATCCTGCCGTTCGCGGTAGGGGCGGGCGCGGTTCGCGGCCGCCTGGTCAGGCTGGGCACAGCCGTCGACAAGGCCCTGGAGGGCCACCATTATCCCGACCCGGTCGCCGCCTTGCTGGCCGAGACCCTGGCCCTGGCCGCCATCCTGGCCGGTTCGCTGAAATATGACGGGCTGTTCACCCTGCAGGCCCAGGGCGACGGCCCGGTGTCGCTGGTGGTAGCCGACGTCACCAGCACCGGCGATCTGCGCGGCTATGCCCGCTTCGATCCCGAGCGGCTGGACAGCGCCGCTGACGCCAGCATCGGCGCTCTGCTGGGCAAGGGGTATCTCGCCTTCACCGTCGATCAGGGCCTGAAGATCGAGCGCTATCAGGGCATCGTCGAACTGTCGGGCGCCAGCCTGGCCGAGTGCGCCAAGGAATATTTCACCCAGTCCGAGCAGTTGGACACCGAGGTCCGGGTCGAGACCCGGCCCGGCACCGACGGACGGGGGTGGCTGGCGGCGGTTCTGATGATCCAGCGCATGCCCGGGGACCAGCCCGGCGCGCCGATCCTGACCGCCGAGGATTCGCGTGAGGCGTGGCGTACCGCCACGATCTTGATGAAAAGCCTGACCCGCGCAGAACTGCTGGACGAGGCGCTGCCCCCGGCCCAACTGGTCCATCGCCTGTTCCATGCCGAGGGCCTGCAGGTGTGGGAGCCCAAGGAATTGCACGCCCGCTGCCGCTGCTCGGAAGCGGCGGTGGCGCGCATGCTGCGCTCGATCCCCCGGGCCGAAATCGAATCCCTGAAGGACGAGTCCGGCAAGGTGGTGATCACCTGCGAATTCTGCCGCACCGACTATGCCTTCGGCGATGGCGAGCTGGAACAGGCCTACATGCCGCCGACCAAAGGCAAGACGCCTTAAAATCATCATCGCCAAGCCGGCCAAGCTTTGCCAGAATGGCGCATTCACCACACTAGCCGGGAATGTTCCAGCATGTTCGTCCGTGGCTCGCGCCTGATGATCGCCGCCCTCGCCCTGTTCGCGCTGTCCGCTTGCGAAACCAAGCCGACCGTCCAGAAGCTGCCGGAGATCAGCTTTGCCGACAAACGGCCGATCACGCTGAATGTCGGCCAGTTGGAAATCGTTCCGGAATATCAAAGCCCGGGCAAGCGCCCCAATGTCGAGCATCTGATGCCGATCAGCCCCGAGGCGGCCACCGTGCGCTGGGCGCAAGACCGTATCCGCCCGATGGGCCGCACCGGAGCAGCGCGCGTGCTGATCAAGGACGCCCGCGTGGTCGAAGTCGCCTTGAAGACCGACAAGAGCTTCACCGGCATGTTCAAGGAAGAGCAGGCCGAGCGTTACGACGCCGTGCTGGATGTCGCCATCCAGATTCTCGACGACCGCCACTTCCCCATCGCCGACGTGTTGGCCCGCGCCACCCGCTCGCGCACCGTGCCGGAAGGGGTCAGCCTCAACGAACGCGACCGCGTGATGCTCGAGGTGACCGACGCCCTGATCCGCGACATCGATTCCCAGATGGAGGGGCTGATCAAGTCCTATCTCAGCCGCTGGGTCGCCGAGTAGGTGCTGACCGTCTACCACAGCGGCCATGCCCGCCTGAGCCGTGGCGGGCCGGAAGTGCTGACCGCCGAGCAAGGGGCGGACGACGCCCTGTGGATCGACCTTCTGGCCCCCACCCCCGAGGAAGAAGCCGCCGTCGAGCGCCTGACCGGCATCGAGGTGCCGACCCGCGAGGAAATGGCCGAGATCGAGGTGTCCAGCCGCATCGCGCGCCAGGGCGAGGTGATCTATCTGACCACCCCGGTCCTGACCAATTCCACCGGATTCAACCCGGAAAACATCTCGCTGACCTTCGTGCTGACGCCCAAGCGGCTGATCACCGTGCGTTACGCCACCCCCCAGGCGGTGGCCGGCTTCATGGGCCGGCTGGAACGCGCCAAGCCCGGCCCGGCCGGGGCCGGCGACCTGATGCTGCAGATCATGGAAGCCCTGGTCGACCGCATGGCCGACGTGCTGGAACGGATCGCGCTGGAACTGGACGGCTTCTCGCACCGCATCTTCCACCAGCCGACCCCGGTGCGCAGCCGCCGCCGCTCGTCGGCGCGCGAGTTGGAAGTGATGCTGCGGACCATCGGCCGCGGCGGCGACCTGCAGTCGAAGTCCCGCGACACCATCCTGGGCCTGCGGCGGGTGGTGTCGTATCTGGCCTCGGCCAGCGACGTGCTGGGCGGCAAGGACGCCACCACCCGGGTCAAGACCATCGCCCGCGACCTGCAATCCCTGTCGGAATATTCCGACTTCCTGAACAGCAAGATCGGCTTTTTGCTGGATGCGACGCTGGGGATGATCTCGATCCAGCAGAACCACATCATCAAGCTGTTCTCGGTGGTGGCGGTGCTGTTCCTGCCGCCGACCCTGGTGGCCAGCATCTACGGCATGAACTTCCATTTCATGCCCGAGCTGGACAAGCCCTGGGGCTATCCCCTCGCCCTGGCCCTGATGGTGGCGGCGGCCGTCCTGCCCTATTGGATCTTCAAGCGGAAGGGCTGGCTTTAGACCCTATGGTCGCCGCCTCGATCCATTCGGCCATGGCCGGCAAGGCCATCACCGCGCCGGCATAGGCGGCCGGCACCGATTCCAGCGGAAGATGATAGGTCTTGAAGCGGGTGACCACCGGCGCATACATCGCGTCGGCCACCGAGAAGCGGCCGAACAGGAACGGCCCGCTGAGCCCGAAACGGGTGCGGCAATCGGTCCACATGGCGTTGATCCGGGCGATTTCCGGGGCCAGCTCGGGGGCGATCTCGGCCATCGGCAGATCGGACAACACATCCATCGAACACAGATTGCGCAGGTTCTGGAAGCCGGAATGCATCTCGGCCGACACCGCGCGCGCCACCGCCCGGGCGGCCCGGTCCTCGGGCCACAAGGACGGCACTTGCTCGGCCAGGTATTCGCAGATGGCCAGGCTGTCCCATACCGCCAGGTCAGCATCGATCAGGCACGGCACCTTGCCCGACGGCGAGTGCTTCGAGATTTTGGCCTTGGTGTCGGGCTGGCGCAGGGCGATCACCACTTCCTCGAAAGCGATGCCGGCCATCTTGGCCGCCAGCCACGGCCGCAGCGACCACGATGAAAACTGCTTGGTGCCGATGATCAGGGTCGGGCGCGCGCTCATGGCTTTACCTTTTTTCGAACGACGGACGCACAATCTGACCAGCGGCCCTTTCCAAGCGCAACCGTTTTCGCCATCTTCGAGGGCACCACCTGCCGAACGGGACACGAAGCCTTGCCGCTGACCGACCATTTGACCGACGACGATGCCGGATCGGTGCCGATCCGCCTGATCCGCAAGTCCGAGCTGGCCGTCTGGCTGGGACTGCAGCCGCAGTTTGTTCGATCCTGGGTCGAAACGACCGCGTTCCAGGCCGAGCCCGGCGCCATCAGCCTGGTCCCCGGCGCCGATGGCAAACTGTCCATGGTGCTGGCGGCCCTTGGCGAGGACGAGGATCCGTGGGCCGGCGCGGCCCTGGCAGCACGCCTGCCGGTCGGCCTTTACCGCCTGGCCGAGCCGGCCGAGCCGAAAGCGGCCCGCTGGCTGGCCCTGTCGTGGGTCCTGGCGACCTATGTCTTCGGCCGCTACAAGACCAAGCCCGACCGCACCTGGCCGCGCCTGGTATGGCCCGAAGGCTGCGACCGCGCCTTGGTGGACTCCATGGCTGACGCCATCGCCCTGGTGCGCGACCTGATCAACGTCCCGGCCGCCGACATGGGGCCGGCCGATTTGGCGGCGGCGGCGGAATCCCTGGCCTCGCGCTTCGGAGCCGGGGTGCGGGTGATCGTCGGCGACGGGCTGCTGGTCGAGAATTATCCGGCCATCCACGCCGTGGGCAAGGCCGCCGCCCATCCGCGCCAGCCGCGCCTGATCGATCTGGTGTGGGGCGACGACAAGGCGCCGCGCCTGACCCTGGTCGGCAAGGGGGTGTGCTTCGATACCGGCGGGCTGGACCTCAAGGCCGCCGGCAACATGAAGCTGATGAAGAAGGACATGGGGGGCGCCGCCCATGTGCTGGGCCTGGCCTCGATGGTGATGGCGGCGCGCCTGCCGGTGCGGCTGCGCGTCCTGATCCCGGCGGTCGAGAATGCCATCGGCGGCGACGCCATGCGGCCGCTGGACGTGCTCGCCACCCGCAAGGGACTGACCGTCGAGGTCGGCAACACCGACGCCGAGGGCCGGCTGATCCTGGCCGACGCCCTGGCCGAGGCCTCGCGCGAGAAGCCGGAATTGCTGATCGACATCGCCACCCTGACCGGGGCCGCCCGCACCGCGCTGGGCACCGACATCGCCACGATGTTTTCCAACAACGACCTGTTGGCCGCCGATTTGATGCGGGCCGGCGAGGACGAGCACGATCCCATCTGGCGCCTGCCGCTCCACAAGCCTTATCGCCGCATGCTCGACAGCAAGGTGGCCGACCTGTCCAACGTCTCGGACGGTCCCCATGCCGGGGCCATCACCGCCGCCCTGTTCTTGCAGGAATTCGTAGGCTCGGGCATCCCCTGGGCGCATTTCGACATCATGGCGTGGAACGGGTCCGGCCGGCCCGGACGGCCCGACGGCGGCGAGGCCATGGCCATCCGCGCCATCTTCGCGGTGATCCTGGCCCGCTTTGGAACGATTGTTTAACCAAATTCCCGCATCAATCCTCACGAGGGCCATTGTCGGCGCGGGTTTCCTCGGGTAGAAGTTTCGTCGGCGGAATGAACAGGCAGGGTCATGGGCTTCCAGTTGAAGGCAGTACAGGCGCTTGATCTGTGGCGAGGCGCGATCGTCGAGAGCGTGCGTCGCGACGGCCCCGATCTTTCGGCGCGCCAGATGGCCCTGCTGCTGACCGTCTATCTGACACCGCCGCCGCACACCGTGCGTGGCCTGGCCATCACCTTGAACGTTTCGAAGCCGGCCATCACCCGCGCGCTCGATCGGCTCTCGGAATTGGGGCTGATCAAGCGTAAGATCGACGAGACGGATCGCCGCTCGGTCTTGGTGCAGCGCACCGTCAAGGGCTCGGTCTATCTGCGCGAGTTCGGCGACATGATCGTCACCGCCGCCGCCACCGCCGGTGACGAAGAAGCCCAGACCTGAACGCCATAACGGGCGGACCATCATGACCTTCCGCCAACCGGTCCTGTTCTTGTCGCACGGCTCGCCCTTGGTCTTGATCGAGGACAGCCCGCACCGCACTTTTCTGCAGCAATTGGGGCAAAGCCTGACCCGGCCCGACATCATCGTGTCGGTCACCGCCCATTGGACCACGCCCGAGGTGCGGGTCTCGACCGCCGCCAAGCCGGCGACGCTGCGGGACTTCTTCGGCTTTCCCAAGGAATTGTACGACATCGCCTATTCGGCCCCCGGCCACCCGCCGATGGCCGCCCGCGCCGCCGCCCTGCTGCGCACCGCCGGCCTGACCGTCGAGACCGAGGACCGCCCCCATCTTGACCATGGAACCTGGTGCCCGCTGGCGCTGATGTGGCCCGACGCCGAAATTCCGGTCATCGAGATCTCGGTGCAGCCGGGCCGCGACGCCTATCACCACTTGGCGGTCGGCCGCGCGCTGGCCCCGTTGCGCGACCAGGGCGTGCTGATCATCGGCAGCGGCGGCATCACCCATAATCTCAGGGATTACGGCTCGATGCCGCTGGACATGCCGTTCGGCTATGCCGACCTGTTCGCCGAGTGGGTGGGCGAACGCATCAAAGCCGGCGATCTGGCCGCCATGGCCGATTGGGGCAAGGCCCCCTTCGCCGACCGCTGCCACCCGACCGACGAGCATTTCCTGCCGCTTCCGGTGGCGATGGCGGCCGGCGGCGGTCGTGGACGGCGACTGTTCGCCGAATCCGACGGCCCGGTGCTGCGGCTGGATTGCTTCCAGTGGGATTGACCAACTTCTTCGTGGACGCCAGGCGCGAAAAGCGCTAAAGCGCACATACCGCCCTTTCGGGCGGGTGCGACCCTACCGCGGTGAGGAGGCGAACCACCTTGCGGGACCATCTGCTGCAACTGGCCGAGCAGGAGAGCAAGCTGCGCCACCGGCTGGCGCTGTCGGGCGAATTGCTCGAAGGCTATCACCCGGAGATCCGGGCCATCCACGAAGCCAACGCCCGCGAGCTTGAACTGGCCATCGACGACGAGGGCTGGCCGACCGCCGACGAGATCGGTGACGACGCCCTGGAAGCCGCCTTCCTGATCGCCTTGAACGCCATGTCGCGGCCGTCCTTCCAGCGCCGCTGCCTGACCCACATGAAGATGGCCGCCAACCGGGGCGAGATTCCCGCCCGCCACGCCGCCATGCTGGAAGACCGCATCCGCGTGCTGGAAGGCCGCCCGCAGATCTATGGCACCCAGCTCGACTGGGACGAGGATGGCCACCTGGCGCCCTTGCCCATTGATGCCGAGGAGAGCCTCGATCAGCGCCGCGCCAAGGTCGGCCTGCCGCCGCTGGCCCAGGCTTTGGCCCAGGCCGAGGCCGAGGCCGCCGCCAGCCAGGAACATCCCGCCGCCGAATGGCTGCATCGCCAGCACGCCCTGGCCGACTTCGCCCACGAGGTGGGGTGGAGATAAATCGCCACATCCAGTACACTAGGATTCCATGAGCAAGACCCACGCCCCCCGCCCCGTCGTCCTGTGCATCCTTGATGGCTGGGGCCATCGCGACGATCCGACCGACAACGCCATCGCCCTGGCCGATACGCCGACCTGGGACCGCCTGATGGACACCTGCCCGCGCGCCCTGCTGGCGACGTCGGGGCTGCAGGTCGGCCTGCCCGACGGCCAGATGGGCAATTCGGAAGTGGGCCACATGAATCTGGGGGCCGGCCGCGTGGTGATGCAGGACCTGCCGCGCATCGACGCCGCCATCGCCGACGGCTCGGCGGTGGCCAATCCGGTGTTCCAGGCCGCCGTCGCCGCCGTCAAGGCCAAGGGCGGCGTGTTCCATCTGATGGGGCTGATGAGCCCCGGCGGCGTCCATTCGCACCAGGATCATCTGGCCGGCCTGGCCAAGGCCATCGCTGGCCAGGGCGTGCCGGTCAAGGTGCACGCCTTCCTGGACGGCCGCGACACGCCGCCGTCCTCGGCCAAGGATTTCATGGCCAAGTTCCTGGCCGATATCGCTGACCACGATGTCGGCGTCGCCAGTGTGGCCGGGCGTTATTACGCCATGGACCGCGACAAGCGCTGGGACCGCGTGCAACTGGCCTTCGACGCCATGATGCTGGGCCGCGCCCCCAACGCCGCCGACCCGCTGGCGGCGATCCAGGATTCCTATGATGCCGGCAAGACCGACGAATTCATGCTGCCGGTGACCATCGGCACCTATGGCGGCATGCAGGACGGCGACGGCCTGTTGATGGGCAATTTCCGCGCCGACCGCGCCCGCGAGATCCTGCACGCCCTGGTCGATCCGGCTTTCGACGGCTTCCCCCGCGCGCGGCTGGCAAGCTTCGCCGCTCGCCTGGGCCTGACCGAATATTCGAAGGATCTGAACGCCTTCCTCTCGTGCCTGTTCCCGGCCGAGACCCTGACCAACCTGCTGGGCGAGGTGGCGTCCAACGCCGGCCTGACCCAGCTGCGCATCGCCGAGACCGAAAAATACGCCCACGTCACCTTCTTCTTCAATGGCGGGCGCGAGCAGGTCTATCCCGGCGAGGACCGCATCCTGGTGCCCAGCCCCAAGGTCGCCACCTACGACCTGCAGCCGGAAATGAGCGCGCCCGAGGTCGCCGACCGCATGGCCGAGGCGATCGGATCGGGCAAGTACGACCTGATCGTCGCCAATTTCGCCAATGGCGACATGGTCGGCCATACCGGCATCCTGGCGGCGGCCATGCAGGCGGCCCAGACCGTCGATGCCTGCCTGACCAAGCTGGAAACGGCCATCAAGGCGGCCGGCGGCACCATGCTGGTCACCGCCGACCACGGCAACGCCGAGCAGATGACCGACCCCGAGACCCACCAGCCCCACACCGCCCACACCACCGGGCCGGTGAACGCGGTGCTGGTCAATCCGCCGGCGGGCGTGAGCGCGCTGAAGGACGGTCGCCTGGCCGACGTGGCGCCGACGCTGCTGGCCCTGCTGGGCCTGCCTCAGCCGGCCGACATGACCGGGACGTCCCTGCTTGGCGGCTAGGCTCGCCCTTGCCATCCTGATCCTGCTGGCGGGCGGGGCAAGCCCCGTGCTTGCCCAGTCCAGCCCCGATCCCATCGCCGCCGACCGCCGCCTGCGCGAGCTGGAAGACCAGTTGCGCAAAAGCCGGACCGAGCACGACGAAATCAAGAAGAAGGCCCGCGAGATCTCGGAAGAGCTGGGCCGCATCCGCTCGGACATGGTCGCCGCCGCCCGCGCCGCCCAGGAAAGCGAGGAATTGTTGTCCGAGTTGGAAAGCCAGCTCGAGGAACTGAAGGTCACCGAGATCGACCGCGCCGGCGCCCTGCAGCGCCGTTCCGGCCAGATGACCGGCGTGCTGACCGCGCTGCAGCGCCTGGCCTGGCGCCCCACCGACGCCCTGATCGCCCAGCCGCAAAGCCCGGCCGACACCGTGCGGTCGGCCATCTTGCTGCGCGCCGCGGTGCCGCAGATCGAACGCTCGGTCCAGGACCTCAAGGGCGAAATCGACATGCTGGGCCGGTTACGGGCCGACATCCACGACCAGAAGGCCCGCATCGGCAACACCGCCATCCGCCTGGACGGCGAGCACAAGCGCCTGAAGGGCCTGTGGGAAAGAAAAAGCGCCATCCAGTTCGTCGCCCTGGCCGAGACCGAGGCGTCGGAAGCGCGCATGCGCAAATTGGCCGGCGAGGCCGAGGATCTGCGCGAATTGCTGATCCGCCTGGAAGAGGAACGCCAGCGCCGTCTGGCCGAGGCCGCCGCCAAGGCGGCCGCCGAAAAGGCCGCCCGCGAGGCCGAGATCGCCGCGCAAAAGGCCGCCCGCGAGGCGGAAATCGCCGCGCAGAAGGCCGCCCGCGAGGCCGAGGCCGCCGCCCGGCGTGCCGAAAAGGAACGCCAGGAACGCGAAATGGCCGCAGCCAGGGCCGCCCGCGAAGCGGAAATCCGCGCCCAGGCCGAGGCGCGCGCCGCCGAACTGGCCGCCCACAAGGCGGTGGCCGCCGCCGAAGCCGCCGCCCGCGAGGCCGCCGCCGCCCGCCCGCAAACCATGCCGTCCTTCGGTGCCGCCCAAGGCAAGATGCCGTTTCCGGCGCGAGGCACGGTGGTCGGCCGCTTCGGCCAGCCCAACGAAGTGGGCGTGATTTCCAAGGGTCTGACCATCGGCACCCGCCAGGGCGCCCAGGTCATCGCCCCCCATGACGGCCAGGTCGCCTTTTCCGGCCCGTTCCGTGGCTATGGGCTGCTCTTGATCATCGAACACGGCGAGGGCTATCATACGCTCCTTGCGGGGATGGCCCGAATCGACGCAACCGTCGGCCAGCGTCTGGCTGCGGGGGAGCCCGTCGGCGTCATGGGGCAGGACGAGGCCAGACCCACATTATATGTCGAGCTGCGCCGCCAGGGGCAGCCGGTCAACCCGTTGCCTTGGCTCACGGCACAAAAGAATAAGGGTAGCGGATGATTCGCAAAGTGCTTCTGGCCGCCGGCACCACTGCCTGGCTGGCGACGTCGTCCCTGGTCCCGGCCCATGCCGCCGAGCGCAAGGAAACCTATCGGCTGATGGAATTGTTCGCCGAGGTGTTCGAAAAGGTCCGCTCGGACTATGTCGAGCCGGTCAAGGACGAGGATCTGGTCGAGGCGGCCCTGAACGGCATGCTGTCGTCGCTGGACCCGCATTCCAGCTATCTGAACGCCAAGAACGCCCGCGACATGGAAGTCAGCACCAAGGGCGAGTTCGGCGGTTTGGGCATCGAAGTGACCATGGAAAGCGGCTGGGTCAAGGTGGTGTCGCCCATCGACGACACCCCGGCCTATCGGGCCGGCCTGCAGCCGGGCGACTTCATCACCCATCTCGACGGCGAGCCGGTCCAGGGCCTGACCCTGTCGGAAGCGGTCGATCGCATGCGCGGCCTGGTCAACACCGACATCAAGCTGACGGTGCGCCGCGCCTCGGTCGAGCCGTTCGACGTCAAGCTGACCCGCGCCGTCATCAAGATCCAGACGGTGCGCTCGCACGCCGAGGGCAATATCGGCTATGTCCGCATCACCCAATTCTCGCAGACCACCGATGCCGATCTCAGGAAGCACGTCGCCCAGCTGAAGAAGGACATCGGCAAGGGGCTGTCGGGCTTCGTCATCGACCTGCGCAACAATCCGGGCGGCCTGCTGGACCAGGCCATCGCGGTGTCCGACGACTTCCTGGACAAGGGCGAGATCGTCTCGACCCGCTCGCGCCGGGCCGAAGACACCCAGCGCTTCAATGCCAAGCAGGGCGACATCGTCGATGGCCTGCCGCTGGTGCTGCTGGTCAATGACGGTTCGGCCTCGGCGTCGGAAATCGTCGCCGGCGCCTTGCAGGATCATCGCCGCGCCATCGTGCTGGGCACCCGCTCGTTCGGCAAGGGCTCGGTGCAGACCTTGATCCCGCTGCCCGGCCATGGCTCGATGCGCCTGACCACCGCGCGCTATTACACGCCGTCGGGCCGCTCGATCCAGGCGGTCGGCATCGAACCCGACATCAAGGTCCTGCAGTCCAAGGTCGAGCCGATCAACGTGCCCGAACGCGAGCGCCGGTCCGAGGCCAATCTCAGGAATGCCCTGCAGAACCCGGCCAAGAACGGCAAGGAAGCCCCCGACGCCAAGCCGGCCGAGGGTGCCGCCAAGCCGGCGCCGCAGCCCGAACCCGAGAAGGAAAAGGAAAAGGGCGGGGCACCCGCGGTGATCAAGATGGGCGACCCGGCCCAGGATTACCAATTGGCCCGCGCCCTGGATCTGATCCGCGGCCTGTCGCTCTATCGTCCACAGGGCAACTGATCGCTCCATGGACACCCTGGACGAGGACGAGATCGACCGCTTCATCGCGGCTCGCCCGGTCGGAATGGACGAGGCGCCGCCCAGCCGGCCCATTCGCTGGCGCCGGCTGGTCATGGTCCTTCTCATCCTGGTCCTGGGTGGCGGTCTGGGAACCGTCGGGTACTTCGTCTCGAACATGGATACCAGGGACGTCATCGCCGCCCTGGACGTCGCCGACCGGCCGCAATTGTCGATACAATTGCCCGGTCGCGACGGCAAGGAGGCCGAACCGGCGCCCAGCGGCCCGACCAATCCCGGCGGTCTTCTGACCCCGCCGGGCGGGGTCGCGGCGCCTCCGCCCCCCGAGCCGCCCGCCGCTCCTGCCATCACGCCGCCGCCCGTGCCCGCGCCGCCCGTTGCCCCGGCGGTCGAACTGCCGGCGGTGCCGCCGCCGGTCGCGGCCCCGCCCCCCGCTCCCGTCAACGGCGCCAACGGCAAGACCAACGGCCATGCCGCGCCGCCGGCCCCGCCACCGCCGGTGGTCGCCGCACCGGCGCCGTCGGTGGCCGGTCTGACCCCTGCCACGCCGACACCCCGCCCGGCCGACCAATTGCCGACCTTCGCCTCGTTGCCGGTGCCGGCGGCCAAGCCGGTGGCCCTGGCGCCCGCGCCGGTCGAGACCTTGCTGCGCCAAAGCCCCAACGGGCCGCTGCCGGTGATCGGCCAGGACGGCAAGCAGGCCTGGAAGGTTTATGCGCGGCCATGGGACGCGGCCTCCGACAAGATCCGCATGGCGGTGATGGTGGTCGGCCTGGGCATGGACAAGGAAGCCACCGACGCCGCCATCACCAAAACCCCGGCCGATATGACCCTGGTGTTCAGCCCCTATGCGTCGGGCCTGGACAAGCTGATCAAGCGCGCCCGCGATGCCGGCCACGAAGTGATGGTGGCCCTGCCGGTCGAGATGTCGGGCTTTCCCGCCCGTGATCCCGGCCCGCTGGGTCTGATGGTCACCACGCCGCCGGAAGAAATCATCGCCCGGCTGGAAAAGGTGCTGGCGCGCGCGCCCGGCGCGGTGGGCGTGTGGGCCGCCGACGGCCCGTTCACCCGGTCCAAGCAGGTCGGCCTGGTGCTGGCCGCCTTGAAGGATCGCGGCCTGCTTTATGTCGGCGACGGCGGCAACGGCGAGCCCAAGCCGCCGATGGCGGCCCTGGCCGGCCAACTGGATGCCGAGCCGTACCGCAACGCCATCGAGGCCCGCCAGATCCAGGCCAGCGAAGCGGCCAAGGAAATGGGCCGGGCGGTGGTGGCCATCAACGCCCGCCCCATCAGCTTCGACCGCCTGCTCGGCTGGATGGACAAGTTCCCCGACCACAACATCGTCCTGGCCCCGGTCAGCTCGGTGGTCAAACCATAAGAGGACGGCCCCATGAGCAAACCCTTGCCGCTGCACAAGCGCCCCTATCGCCTGGGCGTCGGCCTGGTGCTGTTCAACGCCGAAGGCCTGGTCTTCACCGCCCGGCGCATCGACACCAAGGAACCGGCCTGGCAGTTCCCGCAAGGCGGCATCGACGAGGGCGAGGAACCGTTGGAAGCGGCGTTGCGCGAGATGAAGGAAGAAATCGGCACCGACAAGGCCGAAGTGATCGCCGAAAGCCGCGACTGGATATCCTATGACCTGCCGCCCGATCTGGCCGACAAGGTGTGGAAGGGCCGCTTTCGCGGCCAGAAGCAGAAATGGTACGCCCTGAAGTTCCTGGGCTCGGATGCCGACATCGACATCGACACCGAGCATCCGGAATTTTCCGAATGGCGGTGGATGAAGCTGGCCGAGGTGCCGGCCCTGATCGTGCCGTTCAAGCGCTCGCTGTACGATCAGGTGGTGGCCGAGTTCTCGGGGATTGGGATTTAACCCACCACCACCCGCTGACGGCCCAGGCCTGCGACCTCGGCCTCCATCACCGCACCGGGATAAAGGTAATGGCCGGTGGCCAGCCCCACCCCGGCCGGGGTGCCGGTCACGATGACGTCGCCGGCTTCCAGAATCATGAAACGCGACAGATAGGCGACCAGGGCGCGCACCGGAAACACCATGTCGGCGGTGGTGCCGTTCTGCTTGCGCCGACCATCAACATGGGTTGACAGCGAAAGCGCCTGCGGGTCCGCCACCTCGTCCTTGGTCACCAGCCACGGACCCAGGGGGCAAAAGCCCGGACCGGACTTGCCCTTGATCCATTGACCGCCGCGCTCGATCTGCCAGTCGCGCGCCGAGATGTCGTTGGCGGTACAGTAACCGGCGACGTGATCCAGGGCGTCGGCCTCGGACACCTGCCAGGCAGCGTTGCCGATCACCACCGCCAGTTCGACTTCCCAATCCAGCTTCTCGGTTCCCGGCGGGATCGCCAGCGGATCGTAAGGCCCGGCCAGCGAGCTGCGGTGCTTCGAGAACACCACCGGCTCGGACGGCAGGGCCAGGCCGGTTTCGGCGGCATGATCACGGTAATTGAGCCCGATGGCGATGATCGATCCGATGCCGTCCAGCGGCACCCCCAGACGGGGCTCGCCCGGGACCAGGGGCAGGCTGGACGGATCAAGGGCCGCCAGACGGGACAGCCGGTCGGCGGCCAGCATGTCGGGGGTCAGGTCGGTGCAATGGCCGGACAGGTCGCGCAGATTTCCCTTGGCGTCGATCAGGCCGGGCCGCTCGGCCCCCTTTGCCCCCCACCGCGCCAGCTTCATGCATCCAGCCTTTTCTTCAGGGCGACCGGCAGATCGCCCTTGGCCAGGAAGTCCGCCATCTCATCGACGGTCATCGGCCGCGCCAGCAGGAAGCCCTGGCCGCGACTGCAGCCCGAACGGATGACGAAATCCAGTTGCTCGGCGGTTTCGATGCCGGGCGCCGTGGCTGCCATGCGCAGCCCGCGCGCCAAGGCGACGATGGCCGACACGATCTCGGCATCGTCGCCGACCGAGGCGGCACTGCGGACATAGGCCTGCGCCACCTTGACCGAGCTGGCCCCCAGACCGCGCAGGAAGGCGAACGAGGAATAGCCCGAACCGAATTCATCGATCGACAGCCCGAGATTCAGGGCGGCGATGCGCTGGAACAGGGCCTGGACCTCGGGGCCGCGATCGACCACCTGGGTTTCCGGCACTTCCAGCACCAAGGCCGACGGCGGCAGGCCCGAATCTTCCAGCGCCAGGGCGACGCCGGCCAGCAACTGGCCATCGCGCAATTGCCGTCCCGACAGGTTGATATGCAATTCCATGTCGGGATAGCCGGCCTTGCGCCAGGCCACGGCATGGCCGCAGGCAAGGCTTAGCGCCCATGCGCCGATGTCCAGCACCAGGCCGGTTTCCTCGGCCAGCGGCAGGAACTGGGCGGGAACCAGGGCGCCCACTTCCGGGTGACGCCAGCGCAACAGCGCCTCGACCGCCGCCACCCGGCCGCTGGCCAGGTCGAAGATCGGCTGATAGACCAGTTCGAACTCGTCGCGCTCCATCGCGTGACGCAGCGAGGCTTCCAGGGCCAGGCGCTCGAAGGCCTGGGCGTTGACCTGCAGCGAATGGAACTGGCACCGGTTGCGGCCCATATGCTTGGCCCGGTACATCGCCTCGTCGGCCAGCTTGATCAGGCCTTGCGCGTCGGCGGCGTCCGACGGGTAAAGGGCGACGCCGATCGACGAACTGATCTGCGCCCCCTCGCCCCCCAGATCGAACGGCTCGACCAGACGGTGCAGGATCTTGTGGGCGACGATGGCGGCGTCGCGCGGCTCGTCGATGTCTTCCAAGATCACCGTGAACTCGTCGCCGGCCAGTCGCGCCACCGTGTCGCCCTGGCGGGTGCAGTCGGACAATCGCTCGGCCACCTGCTGCAGCAGCATGTCGCCGGCCAGGTGGCCCATGCTGTCGTTGACCTGCTTGAAGCGGTCCAGATCGATGAACAGCAAGGCGACCAGCGCCTGGTTGCGCTGGGCGCGCGCCATCGCCCGCCCCAATCGTTCCTGGAACAGCGTGCGGTTGGGCAGGCGGGTCAGAGGATCGTGGTTGGCGGCATAGGACAGCCGCTCCTCGACCTGCTTTCGGGTAGTGATGTCGCTGATCACCGCGACGTAATTGGTCAACACGCCTTCCAAATCGCGCACGGCGGCGATGTTTTCCCAACTGGCGAACATCTCGCCATCCTTGCGGCGATCCCATATCTCGCCCTGCCAGCGGCCGTGGGTGGTCAGGTCGGACCACATCTTTTCGTAGAAGGCCAGGTCGTGACGGCCAGAGGCCAGAATCCGGGGATTCTTGCCGATCACCTCGGCGGGTTGATAGCCGGTGATGTCGCTGAAGGCGGCGTTGACATGAATGATCAGGCTGTCCGAATCGGTGACGAACAGGCCTTCGCCGGAATTCTCGAACACCGTGGCGGCCAGCCGCATATGGTCTTCCAGCCGCTTCTTTTCGGTGATGTCCTCGATCACCGCGATCGAGAAATCAAGCTGCCCCGAGGTCAGCTTCACCGCCGTCACCGTCAGGCGGACCCAGACGTCGCGGCCATCCTTGGCGACATAGCGCTTGGTGAAGTGATAGCGGTCGCGGGTGCCTTCGACCAGTTCGCGGTAAAGCTCGCGGCTGGCGGCGCGGTCGTCGGGATGGGTGATATCGACCGCCGAAAAGGTGCTGAGCTCGGCCTCGTCATAACCGAGCATTTCGCAAAAGGCGGGGTTGGCGCTGTTGATCGTGCCGTCCGGCGTGCTGGTCACCACCCCGATGCCGGCACTTTCGAACACCGCACGAAAGCGCGCTTCCGAGGATCTTAGCGCCAATTCGCCGCGAAAGCGCTCCATGGCATAGCCGATCGAGCGGCGAACCAGATCCCCGTCGCCCTGGCCCTTGACCAGGTAATCCTGTGCGCCTTGCCGCAGGGCCTCGAGGGCCAGAGCCTCGTTGTCGGTGCCGGTCAGCACCACCACCGGGATCAGCGGAAAGGCGCCCCGCAGCCGGGCCAGGGTGTCCAGCCCGAACGAATCGGGAAGCGACAAATCCAGCAAGACCACATCGACCGGCCTGGTCTCGAGTGATTCCAGCGCGCTGGCCAAGGTCTCGGCCTTGTAGACCCGAAACGGCCGCGACGGATCCTCGATCAGGAAAAGTTCGACAAGGCGGGCATCACCGGGATTGTCTTCGACAACCAGGACCGTCCTCGGCGGGGTGCGGTCGCCCATGTCCGGGCTTACCGGGGCGGCAAGGTCACCACCGAGCACCAATATTCCTCGATGGAGCGCACGACGGAAATGAACCGGTCGAGATCCACCGGCTTGGTGATGTAGCAATTGGCGTGAAGATCGTAGGAACGCCCGACATCCTGCTCGGCCTGCGAGGTGGTCAGAACCACCACCGGAATCCGGCGCAATTCAGGGTCGGCCTTCATTTCGGCCAGCACCTGGCGGCCGTCCTTGCGCGGCAGATTCAAATCCAGCAGCACCAGATGCGGACGCGGCGCGTCACCGAACGAGCCCTCGCGGCGCAGATAGGTCATGGCCTCGACACCATCGACCACCACCTTGAGACGGCTCGCCATCCGCCCCTCCTTCAGGGCTTCCTGGGCCAAGCGGGCGTCGCCGGGGTTGTCCTCGACCAGCAGGATCTCGAATGTCTCGGGTGAGTTTCGCAGGGTCACGAAGCGGCTCCTGATTTGCCCGATCGGGTGGGCTCGCGGATTCCCACTATAAAACGGAGAGGCCCGGTTGCAAACCGCCTTTAATCATTTCGTATGGATAAGGGTCAGACTATTTCACGCCCCTCGTGACAATAGCGCCCCAACCGGGCCAGGTCGGCGATGGTGACCATCTGGCCATCGACCCCAACCCCTTGCCCTTTCAGGTGCGCGAAGGCGCGCGACAAGGTTTCCGGCCGCACGCCGACACGGGCGGCGATCAGGCCTTTGTTATGGGGCAGGCGCAAGGTGACCGAGCCGCGCCGACGCTGGGTCAGGCCCATCAGGTAAAGGGCCAGACGCTGGCTGGCCGATTTCAGCTTGAGGTCCTTGACCTCTTGGATCAGCAGCCGGAAGTGCCGCGACAGCGAGGCCAGCATGGCCAATGCCAGGTCGGGATTGGCCCTGAGCCGGGTCAGCAGCGCGTCGCGCGGAATTTCCATCAGCCGACACGGCGCCAGGGCCATGGCGCTCATCAGATAGGGCTTGCCGGTCAGCAGCGCGGCGGCGATGAAGGATTCGCCCGAGTCCAAAATCTCCAGCATGGTCTGCTCGCCGCCGCCCTCGACCCCGGCCATCAACGCCACCTGCCCCTCGAGCAGGACATGCAGCACCTTGGCCGCGTCGCCCTGGCGAAACAGCGTCGCCCCGCGCGGCACCCGGGAAACCTGCGACTGACCGGCGATGTCGGCCAGCGCCTCGGGCGTCAGGCCGGCAAACAAAGGCACCCGCGCCATGATCTGCAAATCGTCGCCATGGATACGCCTGGCCTCGCCAGACGGCGTCATCGAGATTTCCATGGTTTACCCCCGGACGTCATGCGTTTCAGCCATTGTCGGCAGCGCCAGCGTTGGGTGGTGTGACGACGGTCAAGCGGCCTGCGGCTCATTGGGACGAGACGATG
This sequence comes from Magnetospirillum sp. LM-5, assembly GCF_902729445.1. Taxonomy (NCBI): domain Bacteria; kingdom Pseudomonadati; phylum Pseudomonadota; class Alphaproteobacteria; order Rhodospirillales; family Rhodospirillaceae; genus Magnetospirillum; species Magnetospirillum sp. LM-5. Next base: position 25,619 of record NZ_CACVCE010000034.1, read on the forward strand.
GTGCAAAGGGGGCAATTCGAGGGAGGTGGCCGGGTCCGATGGTTTGAGGGGGATGATCGGACCCGGCCGGTCCCGGCGCGTTCGGCAGAGCGCATAGGATAGAAGGCAATGTGGGGATTTCCTGACTACTTTACTTTGACTTCCGTCAATCGAAGTAAAGAATCTAGAAACCCTGGCTATTCTTGACCATCGTCAAGACGGCAGGGATTGACCTGGGGCTCACTCGGTTTAAATTAGTTCTAATGCATAAACAAGCGAGACGGATATGACCGCCACCGATGCCGAAGGATACCTTGTCGACCCCGCCGACTGGACCGAGGATTTCGCCCGCTCCGCCGCCCAGGCCGAGGCCATCGAATTGACCGCCGATCATTGGCGGGTGGTCGCCTTCATGCGGGCCTGGCAGGAGGAAAAGCAGGTCGCCCCCGATGTCCGCCATGTCATGAAGCATCTGACCGAAGCGACCGGCGCCGGCCGCAACCGCCTGTTCGAGCTGTTCCCCTATGGCTATGTCCAGCAGGCCTGCAAGATCGCCGGCATGAAGCGCCCGCGCGCCTGGAGCACCGGGTAAGTTCTCATTGTGCTTGGCTGCGAATGGATGGTCCGTTAGAACCACCCCACCCATTCGGAGCGCCCCATGACCTACTCGTCCCTTTTGCCGGCCCTCGAGGCGGTGGCCCGCCAGGCCGGCCGCGCCATCCTGGACATCTACGCCCAGGATTTCGCCGTCGAGATGAAGGGGACCAACGACCCGGTCACCGCCGCCGACCGCGAGGCCGAGGCGGTGATCTTGCCGGTGCTGCGCACCCTGACCCCGGATATTCCCATCGTCGCCGAGGAAGAGGCCGCCGCCGGCCGCATCCCCACCGTCGGCCGGCGCTTCTGGCTGGTCGATCCGCTGGACGGCACCAAGGAATTCGTCAAGAAGAACGGCGAATTCACCGTCAATATCGGCCTGGTCGAAGATGGCCGCGCGGTGGCCGGGGTGGTGTTCGCCCCGGTGCTGAACCGGCTGTGGTCGGGCGCCGACGGCGCGGCCTTCGTGGTCGACAAGGACGGTATCCGCCAGCCGGCACGCTGCCGCAAGGTGCCGGCCAGCGGCGCCGTCGTGCTGGATTCGCGCTCGCACCGGGCTCCGGACCGACTGAACGCCTTCCTGTCCACCCTGGCCCAGCCGGTCATGCACAATGCCGGCTCGTCCCTGAAATTCTGCCTGGTCGCCGAAGGCTCGGCCGATTTCTATCCGCGCTTCGGCCCGACCAGCGAGTGGGACACCGCCGCCGCCCATGCCGTGCTGGCCGCCGCCGGCGGCGAGGTGATCAATTTCGACGATCAAACCCCGCTGGCCTATGGCAAGCCGGGCTTTCGGAACGGCGATTTCCTGGCACGCGCCAAGGGCTGAAGCAGACCTCTCCCCATCGGCGGGCAAAGCGGTTATGGTGACCGGCATGAACCCGGTTCCGCTTCCCGCCCTGATCGAGCCGGCCTGCGCGCTGTCCCTGGCCGAGGCCGGGCGCCTGCTGCGCGAGGGTCGCCTGGTGGCCTTTCCCACCGAGACCGTCTACGGCCTGGGCGCCGACGCCACCTGCGACCGCGCCGTCGCCGCCATCTTCGAGGCCAAGGGCCGCCCCAGCTTCAACCCGCTGATCGTCCATGTCGCCGAAGCCGCAGACGCCTTGGCGCTGGTCGAAATCGACGACCGCGCCCGCCTGCTGATGGCCCGCTTCTGGCCCGGACCGCTGACCCTGGTGCTGCCCCGGCGGGCCGGCTCGCCGGTTTCCCTGCTGGCCAGCGCCGGCCTGGACACCATCGCCGTGCGCATGCCCGACCATCCGGTGGCCCTGGACCTGATCCGCGCCGCCGGCCGGCCGCTGGCGGCGCCGTCGGCCAACCGCTCAGGCGCGGTCAGCCCGACCCTGGCCCTGCATGTGGTCGATTCGCTGGGCGCCCGGGTGGCGCTGGTGCTGGATGGCGGACCGTGCCGGGTCGGCGTCGAATCGACCGTGCTGGACCTGTCGACCGCCACCGCCTGCCTGTTGCGCCCGGGCGGCATCGCCGCCGAGGAGATCGAGGCGGTTCTGGGCTCGCCGCTGGCGCGCGCCGCCATCGACCCCCATGCCCCCAAAAGCCCGGGCATGCTGGAAAGCCATTACGCCCCCGGCCTGCCGGTGCGCCTGAACGCCGCGACGGCCGAAAAAGACGAAGCGCTGCTGGGCTTCGGCGCGATCGACGGCACCCTGACCCTGTCGGCGGCCGGCGATCTGCAAGAGGCGGCGGCCAACCTGTTCGCCATGCTGCGCCTGCTGGATGGCGGCCCGCATCGGGCCATCGCGGTGGCGCCGATCCCGGAACACGGGCTGGGCCTGGCCATCAACGACCGGCTGCGCCGCGCCGCCGCGCCACGAGGCCAGCCATGAGCCTGCTCGATCTATTGGCCGCCATCGTCGGCCCGGGCAACCTGTTGCAGACGGCCTCGGACATGGCCCCCTATCTGGTCGAGGAACGGGGCCTTTACCACGGCAGCGCCGTCGCCGTGGCCCGCCCCGGCACCACCGCCGAGGTGGCCGAACTGGTCAAGGCCTGCGTCCGGGACAACATCGCCATCGTGCCCCAGGGCGGCAATACCGGCCTGTGCGGTGGGGCGGTGCCGTCGGGTGGCGCCTTGCTTGTCTCGACCGAGCGGCTGAACCGCATCCGCGCCGTCGATCCGGTCGATTTCACCCTGACCGCCGAGGCCGGCTGCGTGCTGGCATCCTTGCAGGACGCCGCCGCCGAGGTCGGCTGCCTGTTCCCGCTGTCGCTGGGCGCCGAAGGCTCGTGCCGTATCGGCGGCAACCTGTCGACCAATGCCGGCGGCGTCGGCGTGCTGCGCTATGGCAACACCCGCGACCTGGTCCTGGGTCTCGAGGTGGTGCTGCCTGACGGCCAGGTGTGGAACGGCTTGCGCGCACTTCGGAAGGACAATACCGGCTACGACCTCAAGCATCTGTTCGTCGGCGCCGAGGGCACGCTGGGCATCATCACCGCCTGCGTGGTCAAGTTGTTCCCCGCCCCGCGCGAGACCGCCACCGCCCTGGTCGCCCTGCCCGACCCGGCGGCCGCCCTGGCCATTCTGGCTGCCGCCCGGCGCGCCTCGGGCGATGCGGTGACCGCTTGCGAACTGGTGCCCAGGATCGGCCTGGAGATCGGCATCGCCCACGTCCCCGGCGTGCGCGACCCGTTCGACGCCCCCCATCCGTGGGTCCTGCTGGTCGAGCTGTCCTCATCCAGGCCCGGCGGATTGAAGGACGCCCTGGAATCGGTTCTGGCCGAGGCCCTGGAGAACGGCACCGCCGCCGACGCCGTGCTGGCCCAATCGGAAGATCAGCGGCGCGCCCTGTGGAAGATCCGCGAAGGCGTGCCCGAGGCCCAGAAGAAGGAAGGCGGCTCGATCAAGCACGACGTGGCGGTCGCCACCAGCCGGGTTCCCGAGATGATCGCGCGGTGCACGCCCGCGGTCGAAGCGGCCCTGCCGGGCGTGCGGGTGGTCGCCTTCGGCCATATCGGCGACGGCAACATCCATTTCAACCTGAGCCAGCCGGTCGGCGCCGACAAGGCGTGGTTCATCGCCCAATGGGAGCGCATGAATCGCATCGTCCACGACATCGTCGCCGACATGGGCGGATCGGTGTCGGCCGAGCACGGCATCGGCCTGCTGAAGCGGCACGAAATGGCCCGCTACAAGTCGGCGACCGAACTGGATCTGATGCGCAGGATCAAGACCGCCATTGATCCTGACGGGCGAATGAACCCCGGCAAGATCCTCCCTTAGTCCTCTCATACCGAAGATGAATGCCATCTACGCCTTGACCGGGCCGGTGCGTATCTGCGTTAAATAGGTATTCCGGTACCTATTTAATCAAATACTAAAGTAAGAGCTCACAGGAGGCCATCTATGTCCAAAGCTTTTCTGCGTATCGCCACCTTGGCGGTCGGCGCCCTGATCGTCCAACCGGCCCTGGCCCAGGAGCATGGTACCGCCGACGAAGCGGTCGCGCTGGTCAAGAAGGCCACCGCCCATTACAGCTCGGCCGGCCCGGAAAAGGCCTGCACCGCCTTCGCCGACCCGAATGGCGGCTTCCAGTCGAAGGACCTTTACGTCTTCGTCCAGAAGCTCGACGGAATCATGATCTGCCATGCCAAGAATCCCGGACTGAACACCAAGGACCTGAAGACCCTGAAGGATTCCGACGGCACCGAATTCGTCGCCGCCATGATGAAGGTCGCCTCGGAAAAGGGCGCCGGCTGGGTCGATTACAAGTGGGTCAACGCCCAGTCCAAGAAGATCGAGCCCAAATCCACCTATGTCCAGAAGTCGGGCGATGTCTTCATCGGCGCCGGCATCTACAAGCCCTAAGGCATTCGGTCAGGAGCCGCCCCTCATGCTCGCCAACCGCCTCGCCAACACGCGCATCGCCGTCAAGGTGTTGTTCGCGCCTCTGATCCTGTTCGCCAGCATGCTGGTCCTGGCCGTCATCTTCCAGGTCGGCCTGACCCGCGAAACGGCGGCCCTGACCGAATTGCACGACGTCTCGTTCGCCAACAACCGTTTCGTCTCGAAGATCGAGACGGTCAGCACCCGCGTTCAGTCCAACACCTACCGCTTGTTGGGCTGGACCAATGCAGGCATCGACAAGGCCAAGATCAAGACGCTGGAAGAGCGGATCAAGGCCGACATCGCCATGCTGGGCACCGAGACCCGCGACTTCGCCGCCAAGATGCCCGAAGGCGACGAGGGCACCATGATGAAGGCGGTGGCGATGGCCGTGCAGGAATACGGCCGTTCGGCGGGCGAGGTGGTCGAGATGGCCGGTATCGACGCCACCACCGGCCTGATCCTGATGACCTCGACCGAACAGACCTTCGACCGCCTGCAAGGCGGCATCCGCAGGCTGGCCGAGGTGACCGACGCCAAGACCGGCGAGGTCTACGCCAAGGCCCAGGACACCGCGGCTGCGGCCCAACTGCAGTTCTACGGCACCTTCGGCTTCTTCGCGGTTCTGGGCATCGTCGTCGTCATCATCACCGGCCGGCTGATCGCCCGGCCGGTGCACGAGATGACCTCGGTGATGGAACGCCTGTCGCGCGGCGACACTTCGGTCGAGGTGCCGTCGCTGGGCCAGACCGACGAAATCGGCGAGATGGCCCAGGCCGTCGCCGTGTTTCGCGACAATATCGAGCGGACCAATCGGCTGGAGCAGGAAAAGCAGGCGGCGGCCGCCGCCAGCGCCGAGCGCGCCCAACGGCGCGAGAAGCTGACCGAAGGCTTCAACGAGGCGATGGAGCACGTCCTGGAGACGGTGATGGAAACCGTGCGCCAGGTCCACACCAACTCGGACGGCCTGCAAAACACCGCCAGCCGGGCCAGCGAACAGGGCGCCGCCGTCGCCCAGGCGGCCGAACAGGCCGCGGCCAACGTCGAGACCGTCGCCGTCGCCGCCGAGCAATTGGGCTCGTCGGTCCAGGAAATCGCCCGGCAGATCACCACCACCGTCGAAGCCACGGCGGAAGCGGTGGAAGGGGCCAAGAACGCCAACGCCACCATGTCCAGCCTGGACGAAAGTGCCAAGCGCATCGGCGAGGTGGTCAGCCTGATCAACACCATCGCCAGCCAGACCAACCTGTTGGCCCTGAATGCCACCATCGAGGCGGCCCGCGCCGGCGAGGCCGGCAAGGGCTTCGCCGTGGTCGCCAACGAGGTGAAAAGCCTGGCCAATCAGACCTCGAAGGCGACGCAGGAGATTTCCGCCCAGATCAGCGCCGTTCAGTCGGCCACCCATGATGCGGTGTCCATCATCCGCGCCGTCGGCGACACCATCGACAAGGTCAGCGGCATCGTCGCCTCGATCGCGTCGGCGGTCGAGGAACAATCGGCCGCCACCCAGGAAATCGTGCGCAGCGTCCAGCAGGCCTCGGACGGAACCGGCGAAATCACCCGCAACATCGCCGACGTGTCGCGGGCGGCGGGCGAAACCGGCTCGATGGCCCAGAGCATGTTCCTGGCCGCCAACGATCTGCTGAGCGAGGCCGAAACCTTGCGGACCGAAGTGGGGTCCTTCCTGACCGGCATGCGGCAGTGACGTCTGGGGCTTGATTGCCGCCCACACCATCCCAACTTCAGTATGGGGCGAGGGAGGTGTCGCGGCGGCAATCGGCGGAGAGTGATCCATGGTGCGTTTGGTCCATCACCAACTGACCATGGCCATGGTTGCGGCCGTTACCATGGCGCTGGCCTATGGCGGCGCCATCGTGGTCTCGGACTACACAGCTCGTCGCGACAGCCTGCAAAGCCAGATCGAGCAAATCGCCCAGGACCACCAAAAGGCCGCCGAGGATTTCATCGCCGGCTATCGGTTGGTCCTGATCGCCATCGCTGAAACCGATTGCGTCAAGACTCGGGATGGAACGTCCTGCGGGGCCTTGTTCGCCCGGTTGAACCAGCGTTTCCCGGCCGCGGTCAACTTCGCCGCCACCGATTCCGCCGGAATATTCGTGGCCAGCGGCAAACCCTTCCCCGGCGGCAAACCCACGAATATCTCGCAGGCGCCGTTCTTCATCAATCTCGCCACCAAGGGAAGTCTGTTCGAGGTCATGGACCCGCATACCGGCCCGGTCAGCGGCCAGGTGGTGACCGGACTGGCGATCCCGTTGCGCGACACATCCGGCCAGTTTTCCGGCATACTCGGCCTGTCGCTGGAATTCGCCGAACTCGACGATCGGTGGCGGCAATTGCCCGGGCCGAAGGACATGCCGGCCCTGGTGTTCGATCGCGCCGGGCGCCTGATCCATTCCAGCCCGGCCGCTGCGGCCGTTCCGGCATTGCCGCGCGACGCCAGTCCGGCTTTCGTGGACAGTCTGAGCAGCGCGTCGGGACTTGCCACCCTGGCCGGCCGCCAGTGGCAATATCACCGCGAAACCATCGCCAGCGCCGGCTGGACGGTGCTGGCGATGCATCCCGCGCCCTACGGCATCCTGGAATATCTGCACGACACGCCGCTCTTGTTCCAATTGTTGCCGCCGGCGGTGGTGCTGGCGCTGGTCGGCTTGTGGCTGGCCGCACGTGAATTCCGTCATCTGGTCGGCCTTGAGCACGCGGTCGAGTCGCGGACCCGGGAGCTGAGCGAGGCCAACATGCGCCTGGCGCGCTCGGCCCAGGAATTGGAAACGCTGACCTGGGTCGCCTCGCATGATCTGCGCGAGCCGTCGCGAGCGGTGGCCACCTATGTCTCGATGCTGGAACGCCGCTATGGCGGGCAGTTGGACGATGACGGCCGCGCCTTCATCGGCTTTGCCCGCGACGGCGCCAAGCGGATGAACGAACTGGTCCTGGCGTTGCTGGATTACACCCGCATTTCACGAATAGACGACCCGCTAGGGCAGATCCGACCTGAACAGACGATCAATCGCGTCGTCGGGGATCTGGCCCCCCTGGTCGAAGGGCTTCACGCCGAAATCACCATCGACCACCCCTTGCCGGTGCTCAACATCCGCGATGGCCACCTCGACATCTTGTTCAGGCAGATGATCGAGAACGCGCTGCGCCACCACCATCCCGACCGTCGCCCCTCGATCCACATCGGCTGCGACGGAACCGGCCCCGACGCCGAGTTCTGGGTTTGCGACAATGGCAAGGGCATCGCCCCCGAATATCGCGAGAAGGTCTTCACCATGTTCCAGCGCCTGGACCCGCTGTCGGTCCCCGAGGGCACCGGTATCGGCCTGACCTTGTGTACTCGGGTGATCGATCATTATGGCGGCCGCGTGCACATCTCGGACTCGCCGCAGGGCGGGTGCTGCTTCCGCTTCACCTTGCCGCTGGCGGCACGAAAGCAAGCCGTCTCGTAGGATTCCCTTTGGCCGCCGGGCGAAGGCCTGTCTATAATCCGCCGCCATGACGGGGATCACGCGATACATACTGCGGCAGCTCGGGGTGGGGATGATCTTCGTCTCCCTGGCCCTGTCGTGCGTGCTGTGGCTGACCCAGTCGCTGCGCTTCATCGAATTGATCGTCACCAAGGGCATTTCGGCCTCGACCTTCTTGAAGTTGACCATGATGCTGATGCCCACCTTCCTGGTGGTCATCTTGCCGATTTCCCTTTTCGCAGTGGCGCTTTTCACCTACAACAAGCTCAATTCCGACCGCGAATTGGTGGTGTTGCGCTCGGCCGGGGTGTCCAACTGGGCTTTGGCACAGCCGACCTTGCTGCTGGCCGGGGTGACGACAGCGGTCGGGCTGGCATTGTCGCTGTGGATCATCCCCGCCTCGGTCCAGCACTTCCGCGAATTGCAATGGTCGATCCGCAACGACATTACCAATGTGTTGCTGCAGGAAGGGGCGTTCAACAAGTTCGGGGACGGCCTGACCGTTTATGTCGGGGCGCGCAGCCCCGATGGCGAGCTTTTGGGGATCTTGGTGCACGACAAGCGTAATCCCGACAAGCCGATGACCATGATGGCCGAACGCGGCGCCCTGATCTTCACCGAGTCCGGCCCGCGCGTGCTGATGGTCAATGGCAACCGGCAAAGCCTGCCGCGTGGAACCGGACAATTGTCGGTGCTGCATTTCGATTCCTATACCGTCGATCTGGCCACGGCGACCGGCAAGGGCGGCGACCGCTACCGCGACGCCCGCGAGCGCTCGATCGCCGAATTGCTGACGGTCAACGAGTCCGAACTGGGCCGGTCCGAGTACCGCCGCGCCAAGGTCGAGCTGCACCAGCGTTTTTCCTCGCCATTCTACAATCTGGGCTTCGCGGTGATCGCCCTGGCCTGCCTGCTGGGCGCCGGCTTCGACCGCCGCGGCCAGACGCCGGCGATCCTGACCGCGGTCGGCTTGATGATCGCCGCCCAGGCCATGGCCTTGGGCGTGGCCAATCTGGCGACCTCGTCGCTTGCCTTCATTCCCTTGCTGTATGTCGCGGCCGCCATTCCCATCGCCGGCGGCCTGTGGTTCATCCAACACCCGACGGGCCGGCCCCGTCGGCGCAGGATCGGCGGTTTCGCCGGTCTTGCCGGTTGATCCGCGAGGCCTTGCCGATGCGCCGCCTTGCCTTGATCGCCGTCCTGACCACGCCGCTGACCGTGGCCGCCGCACCTGCCCTGGCGGTCGGCGCCGGCGAGATCGGCGGCTGGGGCGACGCCTGGGGCGAAGACCAGGCCCCCAACCCGGCACAGCCGTCCCGACCCCGTGCGACCATCCCGGCCGCCCAGCCGGCCGCTCCGGTCGCCGCCCCGCAGCCCGCGCCAGCGCCAGCCCCGGTCCAACCCGGCGGATGGGGGCAGGCCTGGGGCGAGGAATCCGCTCCCGAACCGGCTCCGGCCCGTACCCGCGCCGCGATTCCGGCGGCTAGGCCGGTCGCGCCGATAGCCCCGATGGCGCCGGCCCCGATCGCTGCGCCCGCGCCGGTCCAACCCGGCGGCTGGGGCCAGGCCTGGGGGGACGACGGGGTTCCGGAACCGCCACAGCCGCGCCGGGCGACCATTCCGGCGACGGCGCCGACATTTCCGACGGCATCGACACCGGTCGCCGCCGCGCCAAGGGCTCCGGCCGCATCGGCTTCGGACATTCGCGGATGGGGCGACGCCTGGAACGACGACGCCCCGGCCGAACCCGGGCAGACGAACCGACCGGTGCGTCCGGTCTCGGTTCAGCCGGCTGCCGCCGAGCCCGAGGCCGCCCCCAAGGCGCCGCGGCCAATGGCGCCGGCGACCCAGGACAGCGTTGATGGCGACGAGGCCGAGGAGCCGGTCCGCCTGACCGCCGACCAGATCATCCACGACCGCGAATTGGGCATCGTCACCGCCAAGGGCCGGGTCGAGGTGGGGCAGACCGGCCGGACCCTGATCGCCGATACCTTGAGCTACAACCTCAAGCACGACGTGATGACGGCGTCGGGTAACGTCACCCTGGTCGAACCGACCGGCGACACCATGTTCGCCGAGTATTTCGAGCTGACCGGGGACCTGAAGGATGGCGTCGGCAAGGAATTGCGCGTGCTGTTGTCCGATCGCTCGCGCATGGCGGCGGCCAGCGGCATCCGCTCGGGCGGCAACCGCACCGACTTCGACAAGGCGGTCTACACCGCCTGCGAGCCGTGCCGGAACCAGCCCGACCGCCGCCCGCTGTGGGAAGCCAAGGCGGTCCGCATCACCCATGACCAGGAAGCCCAGGTCATCGAATATCGCGATGCCTGGCTGGAACTGGCCGGCATCCCGGTGGCCTACACCCCCTATCTGTCGCACCCCGATCCGACGGTGAAGCGCAAAAGCGGCCTGCTGGCTCCGACCATGGGCTTGTCGTCAAGCCTGGGCGCCAACATCACCGTTCCCTATTTCTGGGCGATCGCCGACAATCAGGACATCACATTCTCGCCGCGCTTCCTGTTCCCCAGTTCGACGGCCACCAAGGTCAGCACTCCCGAGACGCTGGACGACGCCCAAGACAGCGTGCTGCAACGCGTCGTGCTGGCGGGCAATCACCGCTGGATCGGGCGTTCCGGCGAAGCCACGACGAACGCCTCGCTGACCCAGGATCGCCACACCGCCGCGACCCGTGGCCATATCGATTCCGAAGGCCGGTTCGACCTCGACCGAACCTGGCGGGCGGGCTATCAGTTGCAGCGGACGTCGGACGGCACCTATAACAGCCTTTACGGCTACCCGATCAACAGCAACCGCCCGTGGTTGACCACCCGCCCCTATCTGGAAGGGTTCGGGCGTCGCAACTACGCCCTGGTCGAGGCGATGGCGTTCCAGGGGCTGCGCCCAACCGACGATGACGACACCTCGCCGCTGGTCCTGCCCCACGCGATGTTCAGCCACCAGTCGCACCCCAATTCGCGAGGCGCCTTTTGGACCGTCGATAGCGACATGCTGGCCTACAACAGGCTGGACGGCGTTTCCGCACGACGCCTGTCGTCCAATGTCGCCTGGAACCGCCCATTCCGGGGCAAGCAAGGCGACCTGACCGACGTGTCGGTGTCATTGCGCGGCGACGGCTACCATTCCGACCATCTGAACGAGAACCAGGGCTCGGCGACCGCAGGGCGTGTCGTCCCGCAGGTGGCGGCGAATTGGCGCTACCCCTTCGTCCGCGACAGCGCCACGATGCCGCAGATCATCGAGCCGATGGTGATGGTCGCGGCCAGCCCCAACGGCAACAATCCGCGCTCGATTCCCAACGAGGACTCGCTGGACAGCGAGTTGGACGACGTCAACATCCTGCGTGCCAACCGCAAGACCGGACTGGACCGGGTCGAGGGCGGTCTGCGCGGCGGCTACGGGCTGCGCTGGAGCGCCCATCCGCGCCGGCTGGGCTATGTCGCCGCCCAGGTCGCACAAGGCTGGCGGGCGCACGCCGACTCGACCTATTCCGAGCGATCCGGTTTCGGCGACAACCTTTCCGACTATGTCGCCCGCTTCGATTATGCGCCGACCGGCAACATCTCGTTCCTCAATCGCGTTCGGTTGGACAAGGAGACCGCCGAGGTCCGCCGCAACGAAACGCGGATCAGCGTCGGCAGCCCGATCTTGCGGGCCGATGTCAGCTACTACCGCTTCGACACCACCGAGAGCGAGAACCTGACCTTCCCGTCCAAGCAGGTGGTGACCTATACCCTGAGCTCGCAAATGACCCGACACTGGGCGGCGCAGGCCAGCGCGGCCTCGGACCTGTCGGACAATGGTGGGCCGCTGGGATGGGCGACCAAGCTGATCTATTCGGACGAGTGCTTCGCCTTCGTCACCAATTTCCGCCGATCCTACATTCATGACCGCGACATCTTGGCCGGCTATGAATTGACCTTCAACGTCGTCTTCAGGACTTTGGGCGACGTGCCGTTCAACGTATTCTGACGATCGGACCGTCGCAATCGACGGTGCGCCAAGGTAAGGGTGACCCATGTTCCGCCGCTTGATCCTGTCCTTGACATTGTTGGCGCCGCTGGCCTTCGCCGCCTCGGCCGGGGCGCAAGACTTCGACCGCGTCGCCGCCGTGGTGAACGACGAGGCGATTTCGCTTCACGATGTCATCGCCCGGGTCAGGCTGTCGCTGGTTTCGGCCAACATCCCCGACAATGTCGACAACCGCCGCCGCGTCGTGCCGCAGGTCGTGCGCAAGATGATCGACGAACGCCTGCAGATGCAGGAGGCCAATCGTCTGAAGATATCGATCACCGCCGGCGACATCGACACCGGCATCGGCATGATCGAGCAGCAAAACCGCATGCCCAAGGGCACATTGATCGCCAACCTGACGCGGCAGGGGATCGAGGCCACCACCATCCGCGAACAGATTCGCGCCGACCTGACCTGGATGCGGCTGATGACCCGGGCGATCCAGCCGCAGATTCGCGTCGGCGAGGAAGAAATCACCGACCGGTTCGAGATCATGCGCGCCCGCCAGGGGCAGCCGGAATCGCTGCTGGCCGAAATTTACCTGCCGGTCGATTCCGCCGCCGCCGAGGACGAGGCCAAGCGACTGGGCGAAGGCCTGATCGAGCAGTTGCGCGCCGGCACCCCTTTCGCGGTCCTGGCCCGGCAATTCTCGCGCGCGCCGACCGCCGCCAATGGCGGCACCATGGGATGGATGAACGAGACCAGCCTGGACGAGGAGGTGGCCACCATCGCCGCCAAGCTGACCAAGGGACAGGTGTCACCCTTGACCCGCACCTCCAGCGGCTTTCATATCATCGCCCTGATCGACCAACGGGTCGCCGGCCAGTTCGTCGATCCCGAGGCCAGCACCGTCACCTATTCGCGCATGGTCCTGCCGATGCCGCAGGGGCCAGGGGCGCCGCCGCGCCCGCAATTGCTGGCCCAAGCCGCCAAGGTCTCGGCCGGGGCCAAGACCTGCGCCGAGTTCGACACCAACGCCCACCGGATCGGCGCCCTCAAGGTTGAACGGATCGGTCCGTCCGCCTTGTCGTCGCTGAATGCGGAAACCCGCCAGATCCTGATGGCGGTCGCGGTCAACCAGATCACCCAGCCCAACCTGACCACCGACGGCATCCAGGTGATGATGGTTTGTTCGCGCGACGACGCGACCAAGGTCGCCGGCCTGACCCGCGATCAGGTCCGTCGGACCATCGAGGACGAGCGCATGGACATGCTTTCGCGCCGCTATCTGCGCGATCTGCGCCGCCAGGCCTTCATCGACGTCCGCCTGTGATGATCGCCCCGCTGGCCGTGACCATGGGCGAGCCCGCCGGCATCGGCGGCGACATCGCCCTGAAGGCTTGGCTGCGGCGAAGCGAGGGCTTGCCCCCCTTTTTCATGATCGACCAGCCCGACCGCCTGCGGACACTGGCGGCCCGGCTGGGCCTGGACTGCCCGATCGTCACCATCGCCGACCCGGCCCAGGCCGCCGACATTTTCGCCCAGGCCCTGCCGGTGCTGGCGCTCGACCTGCCGGCCATGGTCCGCCCCGGGTATCCCGACCCGGCCAATGCCGGCGCCGTCGCCCGCGCCATCAGTTGGGCGGTGGAATTATGCACTGCGGGCCGGGCGTCGGCACTGGTCACCAACCCGATTCACAAGGCGGTGATGTACCAGGGCGGGTTCACCTTTCCCGGTCACACGGAATACCTGGCCCATCTGGCCGGCCTGGACGGTCACGAGGTGATGATGCTGGCCTGCCCCGGCTTGCGGGTGGTGCCGGTGACCATCCATGTCGCCCTGACCGAGGCGATCCGCCTGCTGAGCCGCGAATTGATCGTCTCGGTCGGCACCCAGACCGCCCGCGCGCTCCGGGTCGATTTCGGCCTGGCCCTTCCGCGTCTGGCGGTGGCCGGGCTCAACCCCCACGCCGGCGAGGATGGCGGAATGGGACGCGAGGACATCGACATCGTCGCCCCGGCCATCGCCGACCTGCGGGCCGCCGGCATCGACGCGTTCGGTCCGCTGCCATCCGACACCTTGTTCCATGCCCGCGCCCGCCAGACCTACGACGCGGTGCTGTGCATGTATCACGACCAGGCGCTGATCCCCATCAAGACCATCGATTTCGACGGCGGCGTCAACATCACCCTGGGCTTGCCGTTCGTGCGCACCTCGCCCGACCACGGCACCGCGTTTGCGCTGGCCGGCACCGGCCAGGCGGTCGAAACCAGCTTGATGGCGGCCATCAGGACCGCCGCCGAGATCGCGGCCAACCGGGCCGCTGCCTTGTCATGACCGACCGGCTTCCTCCGTTGCGCGAGGTGATCGCCGCCCATGGGCTGGCGGCGCGCAAGTCGCTGGGGCAGCACTTCCTGCTCGACCTCAACCTGACCGGCCGCATCGCGCGGGCGGCCGGCGATCTGGCCGTTGGCACCACCATCGAGATCGGCCCCGGTCCCGGCGGCCTGACCCGCGCGCTGCTGGATTGCGGCACCCGCCGCCTGATCGTCATCGAGCGCGACGACCGCGCCATCGCCATTCAATCCGAAATCGCCGAAGCCTATCCCGGTCAGTTGGAGATCATCGCCGGCGACGCGCTGGAGATCGATGCCGCCAGCCTGGGCGAGGCGCCACGGCGCATCGTCGCCAACCTGCCCTACAACATCTCGACGGTGCTGCTGTTGCAATGGCTGCGCCAGGCCAGCGCCTTCGAAAGCCTGACCTTGATGTTCCAGAAAGAGGTGGTGGACCGCCTGGCAGCAGGGCCCCGTTCCCCCGATTACGGCCGCCTGTCGGTGATCACCCAGTGGCTGTGCGAGGTCCGGCCCTTGTTCAACATCGATCGTCGCGCCTTTACGCCGCCGCCCAACGTGATGTCGACGGTGGTGCAGTTGATTCCACGCCCGGCGCCGTTGGCCCCGGCCCGGCTGGAGGTCCTGGAACGGGTCACCGCCGCCGCCTTCGGGCAGCGCCGCAAGATGCTGCGGTCCAGTCTGAAAGCGCTGGGCGACGCCGAGGCGATCCTGGCCGCCGCGGCCATCCCGCCTACGCGCCGAGCAGAAGAATTGAGCGTCGCCGAGTTCTGCACAATCGCGCAAGTTGTTGGATCATAAACTTTCCGGTAACCGACCCTGGGCTAATAGTCCATAGGGAGTAAGGGGACCAATGGGCTATCATTTGGCAATGCGCGGAAAACCCGACCGAGCCGGGTTCTTGCCGCCTGCCGATATCGTCGGCATGCCGGCAGACCATTTGACGGAACTCCTTGACCAAGTCCTGGCCGAGGACGAGCCGGCGCGCCCACGCCCGTCATCAAGCGGATTGCTCGCCGTTGCCGAGGCGGCGGCGCAGAACCTGCCCGACAAGTTTTCCGACGACGATTCCCTCCCGTCTTTGCCCGACATCGATCCCGACCTGTTGCCACAATTGCGGATCGCCCACGCGGTCCTGTCCAATCCCGACCTGATCGACGGCGCGGGTGCCGATGCCGGCACCATCCTCGTCGAAGCCCCCCAATGGAACCGGCCGGCGCCACCGCCGACCCGTTTCGCCCGCCGCAAGCAGGCGGCCCATGCCGCGCAGCCTCCGACCGCGGAGCCACCGCCGCCGCCGCCGCTCGCCATCAATTTGGCGCGCGAGGCAGAGGCGGCCCTGGTGCTGGCCGAGGTCGGAAGCCGGCCTCTGACCGCCCCCGGGGGGTGGACGGCCGAAACAGACGCCCCCGGCACGCTCGACTTCCCCGACGCGCCCCCGACCGACTATCCGGTGTCCCTTGACGCCGCGCTTGAATCGATGGCCCCCGAGGCCTCGGCCTTCATCCCTGCGGGCCAACCCACCGACATGGACCTGTTGGCGCCGGGAAGCGACCTGCGCACCGAAAACCGCAGCGTGCAGCCTGTCCGGCGCCCACCGCCAACCCGACCCGGCCTGTCCGGCCCCGACTTCGACTTGTTGACGACGGTCGCGGCGGGAGAGACCGGTGGCGCACCCCAGAGCGACCCGGAAACGCCGCCTTCGCTATCGACGACCTTGGTCGCGCCGCCTCGGCCGGCTTTGACCAGCGCCGCGCCCCAGCCACTGCGGCGCCCCCCGGCAATGGAACCGGTTTCCGCCGAGCCCATCGAGGCACCCCCGCCGCCGCCACCGGCACCGCCCGCCACGATCGAGATGGTGGCCTCGCCCGTGCGAACACGCAAAAGGACCGTCGCCGCAAAGCCGGCCGCCCCCAGCCCGGCCGCGGCGGAGGCCGCGCCGCCTTTGGAACCGGCGGAGGCCGCGCCACCTTTGGAACCGGCGGAGGCCGCGCAACCTTTGCAACCGGCGAAGGCGCCCGCGCCGCCGCCATCCATCAAGGCCAGCCTGAAGCCGTCCCGGCGCCCCCCCGCGCCCAAAGCCGCCGCGGCCGAGCCGGCGCAATCCCCGCCCCCAGTTCCGGCCGCAGCGCCTGTGCCGGTGGTCGTCGCGCCGCCGCCTGCGGCATTGGCGCCTGCCGTCGGCCCGCTGGACCAGCCCGAGCCGCCGCCCGCGCGGGTGGTCGAGGCCCCCGTTCCGCCGCCTGTTATCGCTGCGGCAGCGCCGCCTGTGGCCGAGGCCGCCCCGCAACCCGCGGAACAAGCCCCCGCGCCAGCACCGGAGCCCGCGGCGCCCGAAGTGGCGCCCGATCCGGTCGCGCCCGAAGTGGCGCCTGATCCAATCGCGCCCGAAGTGGCGCCTGATCCAATCGCGGCCCCTTCGGATCAGCCGGAATCGGGCTTGGCCGCCTGGGCCGAGGCGATCATCGCCGCCAACCGCGACGCGTTCGGCGCACCCATCCCCCGCGTGGGATCAGGCGAGTTGCCGCCCAACCAGGAGGGGCTCGAGGCGTTGCTGGCCGATCCGCCGCCAGCCACCGACTTTGCCGCACTGGACCTGCTGACCGTCACCTGGGGCAAGGCTACGGCGGGATCGGATCGACGCGCGCTGTTGGCCACCGCCTACAATCTCAGCCGCAATTTCGGGCTGCCCGGCAAGCTGCCGATGGCGTCGTCGCGGGCGTGGCGGATGCTGGATGCCCGCCTGTTTCGCGCCGACATCTCGAACCAGCTCAGTCGGATCGCCAATTTCATCGCCGATTGGCAAAAGACCCAGAAGACCTTCCTGATCCTCGAACATGGCGAGATCGAGCTGATCGAGTTCCTGTTCGAGTCGCTGGACCCGGCCACCGACCTTGACCAGATGGCGTCGGTGATGAATTTCAAGGTGCTGTCGAACCGGCGCATGGGCCTGATCCGGCGCATTCCGTCGCGCCTGCGCAAAGAGGTCAATGCGATGTTGCCGGCCAGGCACCAGGACGCCTTGCTGATGCTGGCCCATTACAAGGCCCTGCTGGAACGTCTGGCCGACCCCAACGGATTCGCCCCCATCGTCGAGACGGCCTCGAAGATGCTGGAGGAGATCGACAAGCTGATGAAGACGGCCGCGGCAGCCGCCGCGCCGCAATTGCCGCCGGGCCAGCCCCCCGGCGGGGGCCAGGCCCTGGGACGGATCGGTTAGGCCGTTCCCCGTGCAAAAGCACACTGAGCGAAGCGAAGGACTTTTGCACGGACACCTATAGCGCCAACACCCGGCCGGAATGGATGGCCTTGGCCATGCCCATCAGCATATCGACCACATCCTCGAAATCGCCCATGCGGTCGGTGTTGATGTTGATGTCGAAGGCGCTGGAATCCGACAGGCGCGAGTGGAAAACCTCCCACACGAACTTGCCGCGCTGATGATCGATTTCCTTGGCCTTGGCCAATTGCTCGGAGAACGAGCCGTGCCCCGAGGCGGACATGCGGCGCGCGCACACTTCGGGCGAGCCGGTGACCCGGACCCTGAGCGCGCAGGCGTCGGTCAGAATGACGTGGGCGCCGCGCCCGACCAGGATGCCGCCCATGCGGCCCAGGCTCATCACCACCTTGATCAAGGTGTCGCGATAGGCATCGGGGCCGACATCCTTGCCCGAGAACAGGCGGTACAACCACATGTCCTTGGCCTTGCCGAACCCTTCGTCCAGCAGTTTGACGATGGCCGGATCGTCGTTCAGACGGACGGCGATTTCCTTCAGCACCCGCTCGTCATACAGGGGAATGTTCAGGCGCTGGGCCAGACGGGTGGCGATGATGTCGCCGCCCGATCCGTAATCGCGCGAGATGGTGACGACCGGTTGCTTCGGTTTGCGGGTGGTCGGTTCCTCGTGGGTGACCGTCGCCACCTCGGCCATGGCCGATATAACAGAGAGGATATTGGACATATTCGCCTCCCTCACCTGACAAACCCATCATACGCCTGGGCCTGGGGTGCAGGAAGCGGCATCAACGCAGGGCGGCCATACCGTTGTTTTAGACCCCCTCGCCGGTATCGTCGATCTCGGCCACCCGCAGCAGGTTGGTGGTCCCCGAACAGCCGAACGGCACACCGGCGGTGATGACGATGCTGTCGCCCGGGCCGGCGAAGCCGTCCTTCTGGACCGCCTTGGCGGCGCGTTCCAGCATCTCGCCGACATTGCGCACCTCCGGCCCCAGCACGCAATGCGCGCCCCACACCAGCGCCATCTGGCGGGCCACCTCGATGTTGGGGGTCAGGGACACGATCGGCTGTTCCGGCCGTTCGCGAGCGGCGCGCAGGGTGGTCGAGCCCGACGCGGTATAGGTGATGATGCAGGCGGCCCCCAGGGTGTGGGCGACCTGACGGGCGGCGGCCGAGATGGCGTCGCGGGTGGTGGCGTTGGGCAGCGAGCGCGAGGCGTCGGTGATCAGGCGGTAATGATCGTCCTTTTCCACCTGGACGATGATCCGGTGCATCATGGTCACGGCGTCGATGGGGTAATCGCCGGCCGCCGTTTCCCCCGACAGCATCACCGCGTCGGCGCCGTCATAGACGGCGGTGGCGACGTCCGAGGCCTCGGCCCGGGTGGGGGTGGGCGCATGGACCATGCTGTCCAGCATCTGGGTCGCGACCACCACCGGCTTGCCGGCGCAGCGACCGGCCTTGACGATCTTCTTTTGCAGGATCGGCACGGTTTCGGCCGGGCATTCGACGCCCAGATCGCCGCGCGCCACCATCACCGCGTCGGATAGGTCGATGATCTCGGCCAGGTGCTCGATCGCCGACGGCTTTTCCAGCTTCGACAGCAGGCGGACCCGATTGCCGACCTTGCGGTTGATCAGCTTGCGCGCCTCCAGGACGTCGGACGGGCGCTGCACGAACGACAGCGCGATCCAGTCGGCGCCCATATCGACGGCGAAGTCCAGATCCAGCTTGTCCTTATCGGTCAAGGGCGAGATCGGCAAGATGACGTTGGGGACGTTGACGCCCTTGTGGTTGGACAGATCGCCGCCGACCAGCACCCGCATCTCGGCGAAATCCGACCCGTGATGTTCGACCCGCATGCGCAAGCGGCCGTCATCCAGCAGCAGGTCGGTGCCGACGGTCAGGGCGGCGAAAACTTCCGGGTGCGGCAACGACACCCGCTGTTGGGTGCCCGGCTCGGACGACAGGTCGAAGCGGAAGGCGTCGCCGTTCTCCAGCCGGATCTTGCCATCGGCGAAATTGCCGACGCGCAGCTTCGGCCCCTGCAGATCGGCCAGCACCCCGATCGGACGCCCGCGTTCCTTTTCCAGCGCGCGGATGGTGTTGTAGCGCTCCTGGTGATCGGCGTGGCTGCCGTGGCTGAAATTCAGCCGAAAGACATCGGCGCCGGCGATGAACAGCCCCTCGATGGCCTGCGGGGTCGAACTGGCCGGCCCCAGGGTGGCAATGATTTTGGCGTTTCGTGACCTGCGCATGACGATATCCGTAGTCGTTTCAGGGCCATCTTGCTTTCGCGCGGCACCATAGCAGAGCCGGCGCCCCCGGCAAACCGCCCCGGTATGACGGTTTTCCCCCATCCCCCACGGGGTGGGTCAGCGTTCGGGGTGCCGGCACCAGGTCTCGCGCGTGGCCAGGGCGGCCATCAGTGCCACCGCCTGGCAGGCCGGAAGGGTCGCCAACGCCATCTCCCAGGCGTCGGCGCCATAGACCCGGCTGCCGGCGATCACCATTCCTTCCCACCTAAGGTCGAGCAGCCAGCCGATCAAGGGCTGGAAGATGGCGCCCGAACTCATCGAGGCGGTGTTGACCACCCCCAAGGCGGCCCCCGAAGCCCACACCGGCACGTTCTCGCGCCCCGTGGCGAAGGACAGCACGAAACCCGACGAGGCCATGCCCAACAGGCACAGCAGCCCTTGGCGCACCAGCATCGGCAGGCCCGGCAGAAACAGGGCCGCGACGGTGAAGACCAGCGACAGGGCGGCCGCCGCCACCAGGGCCGGCTTGCGCCGGCCCATGCGGTCCGAGATCCAGCCGGTCAGCGGCGAGCCGATCCCCCACGAGACCAGCATCGCCGAGGTGGTGAAGGCCGCCTCGGCCCGGCTGAGCCCGTGCACCTGCATCAGGAACGGCACGCCCCACAGCCCGGCGAACGACAGCATCGGCGCGGCCATGGTCAGCGAATAAAGCCCCAGCAGCCACGTCTGCCCCAAGGCCAGCACCCGGCGCAGACCTTCAAGCAGCGACGGCGCTCCGGCACCGGACCGCGCGCCATGGGCGCCGTCCCGCACGAACAGGGCCAGCACCAAGGCCAGGATTCCGGCGGCCACGGCCGCCCCCCACATGGTGCCCCGCCACCCCACCGAAGCGACCGCCGCCGCCAGGGGCGCCTGGGCGCCGACGGCACCGGCCATGCCCATGGCCAGGGTCAGGCCGGTGATCATGGCGAAGCGGTCGGCGGGGAACCACAGCGAGGCCAGCTTCAGGGCGCCGACCCAGGTGACGGCGGCGCCGACCCCGACCAGGCCGCGCCCGATATAGGCGGCGGTCACGCTGTCGGCGCTGGCGAACAGGGCGCTGCCGACGCAGGAAAAGGCGGCGAACACCGCCAGCATCCGCCGGGGCCCGAAGCGGTCGAGCAGCAGGCCGATGGGAATCTGCATCGGCGCGTAGGTGTAGAAGTAAAGGCCCGACAGCATGCCGGCGATGGCGGCGCCGACCTGGAACTCGGCCATCATCTGATCGACCATCACCGCGGGGGCCACCCGCTGGAAGAAGCCATAGCAGTAATAGGCCGCCCCCAGGGCCCACATCGCCCAGGGCAGCGCGCCGTTCGCGGTCACGACGGGTC
This sequence comes from Magnetospirillum sp. LM-5, assembly GCF_902729445.1. NCBI lineage: Bacteria > Pseudomonadati > Pseudomonadota > Alphaproteobacteria > Rhodospirillales > Rhodospirillaceae > Magnetospirillum > Magnetospirillum sp. LM-5. Next base: position 46,716 of record NZ_CACVCE010000034.1, read on the forward strand.
TGAGCCTTTGCGGACCTGTTCGTCGCGATAGGCGGCGACCACCCAATCCAGATGGGTCCGCATCGCCGCATTCGCCCTTTCGCTGTCGCCGGCCAGAATGGCGTCATGGACGGCGCGGTGATGGGTCAGGATGGTCTGGTCGTCGGCCGGGGTCGGGAACATCTCGTAGCGATGAACGTCCAGCATCTTTTGCAAGATGCCGCGGAAGGTCCCCATCACATGCATCAGCACCGCCGAGCCCGAGGCCTTGGCGATGGCCAGATGGAAGCGGATGTCGTTCTCGGTCTTGTGCTTGCCGGCGGCGATGTCGGCTTCCATCTTGTCCATGATCTCGGACAGCTCGGCCCGCTGCGCCGCCGTGGCGTTGCTGGCGGCGCGGCCGGCGCCCCACACCTCGATGATGCAGCGCAGTTCGGCCAGGTCGGCCAGATTCTGGTGGTTGACCCGGATCAACTCGGCCAGGCTGGGGTCCATGCTGGCGGCATTCGACACCACCCGGGTCCCGCCCCCTTGGACGGCGGCCAGGAAGCCCTGGGTCTTCAACCCCTGCAGGGCGGCGCGCACCGACACGCGCGACACTTCCATCTCCTCGGCCAACTGGCGCTCGCCCGGCAGGCGTTGGCCGGGCGCCCACTCGCCCGAGGCGATGCGGGCCAGGATCTGATCGGCGACACGATCCGAGATACGGATGCGGGCCTCGGCGGTGGAAGCGGTGATTCTGGTCATACCAATGATGGTGCCGACGCAGACGCCCGACTGTCAAGCCCGCTGGGACCTTCGGGCCAGATGGATGCCGAACAGGACCACCATGCCGCCGGTCAGCTCCATCGCCCCCAGCCGTTCGCCGAACAAGGTCCAGGCAATGGCGGCGGCAACCACCGGCTGGACCAGCAGGACCACCGCCCCCAGGGTCGAGGGCACATGGGCCAGCCCCCAGGCGATCAATCCCTGCCCCGCCACCTGGCCCAGAAGTGCCAGCCCGACCACCACCGCCCACCCGCGCGCCGTCTCGGGCCAGACGGACTCGCCCAGGGCCAGGGCGGCGGCGAAAGCCAGAACCGAGCCCGCCGCCCCGCCGGCCAGCATGACCAGCGGCATCGACAGCCTGGCCCGCAAGCGCCCGACACTCAGGATATAGGCGCCATAGAAGGCCCCCGACAGCAAAGACAGACCGTCACCGGCGACGCGGTCGAGCGACAGGCGGAAACTCGAGCCGACCAGCAAGGCGGCGCCGGCCATCGCCACCACCAGGGCTGCCAGGAAGCGGCGGTTGGGGGCTTGGCCCCAGACCAGCCAGGCGCCGATCGCCACGAAGACCGGCGCGGTGTTGGAAAACAGCGTGGCATTGGCGATGGTGGTCAGCCAGATGCCCAGGTGCCACACCGTCAGGTCGGCGGCGAAGAACAATCCCGATGCCGCCATGCCGGCCCAGGCGGTGCGATCGACCGGCACGCGGGCGCGGCTCCACGCCACCACCAGGGCGAACACCGGCAGCGACCACAGCAGGCGATGAAAGCCGGTGGCGACCGGCCCGACCTCGGACAGCCGCACCAGAATCGGCGCGAAGCCGATGCAGCAGGCCCCAAAGATCAGCGCGGCGAAGCCAAGACGGGACGACGTGGTTTCCATGGCCTCGCTGATAGCACAAAGACGTGCAGGGCTGGGATGCAAAGCTTGCCCGCCTGGAAGGAAGCGATCGGAGTACCATATGGGATAGACGGCCATCTTCCGAAGGAGGATGCCATGCGCCGCTTATTTCAAGCTTTGAGCGCCGCCCTGATCGCCTTGACGTTTGCCGGCCCGGCCATCGCCCAAGACGATATCGGCACCAACGCCAACCCGTCGGTCGCCGCCAAGGGCGGCTGGTGGGAAATCGACAATTCCGGAACCAACGGCCGGCCGGCCTTCGGCGCGGAATTCGCCATCGACAATCTGGGCGTCGCCCCCACCTACGGCAAACTGCACCACATGTTCTCGTGGAACCATTCCGACCAGGACGGGCTGGAACTGAACAGCGCCGAGTGGAATGTCCATTGGATGGTGGAAGCCCGCCCCAATCTGTGGATCGGACTGGGACCCGGCCTGGGCTGGGTGTGGGCCGACGGCAAGAATCTCGACGATTCGCTGGGTCTGCAATTCGGCGGTTCGGCCCATTCCTATGTCGGCAACGCGATCTTCGGGATCGAGACCCGCTATCAGTGGACCGAGGCCGACAGCCTGGACAACTGGCTGACCATGGTCAGTGTCGGCTATCGCTTCTAAACCCAATCAGGTTGGTGCGACTTTGCCGCACCAAACCGGCTTGACTGGGGTCAATTACCATAGCTGTTTTGTCGGCTATCAACGGCGGACCACAACGAAACGAGGCCCGCCATGCCCAAGACCGACACCTACCGCAAGCATCACGACGACTTGCGCGCCATCGCCGCCCGGCTGGAAACCCATCTGGACGCAGCCGCCATCGCCGACAATCCCGCCGCCGTCGCGACGGTGGTGCGCGAATTGTTCGGCAAATTCTCGGTCCACCTGGCCATCGAGGACAACACCCTTTACCCCAGTTGCCTGGCCCACGCCGACCTGAGGGTGCGCGACACCGCGCGGCGTTTCCAGGCCGAGATGGGTGATTTGGGCCAGGATTTCGATGCCTACAAGAAGGCGTGGCCCGGCCCGCTGGCCATCGCCCGCGACCCCGTGGGCTTCGTCGCCGCCAGCCGCGACATGCTGGCCCGGTTGAAGGCGCGGGTCGCCCGCGAAGAGGCCGAGTTCTACGCCCTGGTCGACAAGGCCGCCTGATCCCCTTGCCTTATGGGGGCGAAGATGGTGTCATCCGCCCCCCATGAGACAGCTTGCCGCCCTTGCCCTGATCGCCCTGTGGCTGACGCCCGCCCGCGCCGCCGAGCCGCCCTCGCCCGCCACCCTGGTCATCGACGCGGGCAGCGGACGGGTGTTGCTTGAAGACCGGGCCGGCCAGCCCCGCCATCCGGCGTCACTGACCAAACTGATGACCGTCTATGTCGCCTTCACCGAGCTTGCCGCCGGAAGAGTATCGCCCGACACAAGCCTGACGGTTTCGGACCATGCCGCCGCCCAGGGCGGCTCGGTGCTGGGACTGAAGGTCGGCCAGTCGCTGACCCTGGCCGAGGCGCTGCGCGCCGTGGTGGTGCGGTCGGCCAACGACGCGGCGGTGGCGGTGGCCGAACATCTGGCCGGGTCCGAACCGGCCTTCGCCACCCGCATGACCCGCGAGGCGGCCCGCCTGGGCATGAACGCCACCCGCTTCGCCAACGCCACCGGCCTGACCGCCGCCGGCCACCTGACCACCGCCCGCGACATGGCGCTGCTGGCCCTGGCCTTGAAGCGCGATTTCCCCGACCGCTGGTCGCTGTTTTCCGCCCGCGAGGTCGAATGGCGCAAGAACCGCCTGCCCACGCTCAACGGCTTCCTGACCGCCTATCAAGGCGCCGAGGGCATGAAGACCGGCTTCACCTGTCCGGCCGGCTATAACCTGACCGCCGCCGCCAGCCGGGGCGGCCGCCAGGCCATCGCCGTGGTGATGGGCGCGGCCAGCAAGGAACAGCGCCTGTCCTTGGCCGCCCGGCTGATGGACCGCGCCTTCAACGGCGCGACGGAAGGTGCTGCGTTGGTTCAATTGGCCAACCTGCCGGGGCCGGCCCCGGACCTGTCATCGGATTCCTGCCGGGGCGGCGTGCCGGGCGACAGTCATGCCCTGCCCAAGGCCCCGGCCGGCTGGGCCATCGAGGTGGCGTTCGGACGCGACCGCGCCACGGTGGCTCGTGAGTTGGCGCGCGAGGCCAAGGCGCTGCGGGCGGAACTGGGCGGCGGCACGCCGGTCGTGACAGTTCGCCCGTTCGACGGCGGCTTGCGCTATCGCGGCCTGATCACCGGGCTGAAAGAGGAAAAGGCCGTCCCCGCCTGCCTGCGCCTGCGCCAGCACGGCGAGGAACGCTGCCTGACCCTGTCGCCGACCGCCGTCGAAGGGGCCATCGACACCGAACGCCGCTGGCGGATGTTCGCGGCGCGTTAAATCATGCCCCTCGCCGGGCGCCGCCGAACAATCCCTATTCGAAGGCGCAGCCCGGCTTGACGCCGAACTTCTTCAGGATCATCGCCAGCGGGCAGAAGCCGGTGAAGGCGGCCTGCAGCATGTTGGCGCCGACGAAGGCCACCATCAGCAGCCAATAGACCGAATGAACCTGGCTCAAGCCCAGGCTGATCAGGATGACGGTGCCGGCAAAAGCGAAGACGACGCGATCGATGCTCATGGTTTATCCTTAATTGCCAAATGGGCCGTGTGTTGCTTGAAAATTAGCGCAAGCTAATATATATGTCAAGGGAACCCTTCGCGAAAGAGTCCGCCATGCCCGCCCTCGCCCGTCTTTCCGCCCTGGTGCTGCTGTGCGCCGCAAGCCCCGTCCTGGCCGGCGAGGCGACCATCGACATCCAACCCGTGGACGATGTCAAGGCGGTGTTCGCCACCGTCGAAAGCGTCGATGAGGTGCTGGCCCGCGCCCGCATCGGCGGCACGGTGTCGGCCCTGCTGGTGGACGAGGGAACGCAGGTCAAGGCCGGCGAGCGCATCGCCGCCGTGGGCGATCCCAAGCTGGCTCTGACCACCGCCGGCATCGCCGCCAAGCTGAAGGCGTCCGAGGCCGAGCGCGACCTGGCGGCCATCGAGCATCGCCGCGCCCAGGACCTGTTGGCCAAGGGTGCCGCCACCAAGGCCCGGGTCGAGGACGCCGCCACCCGCCTCGAAGTGGCCGACCGGGCCATCGCCGCCATCCGCGCCGAGGTCCAGGTCTCGGCCGAGCGTTCGGGCGAGGGCGCGGTACTGGCGCCCAAGGCCGGCCGGGTCCTGAAGGTCCACGTCACCGAGGGCAGCGTCGTGCTGCCCGGCGAGACCATCGCCACCATCGCCGCCGAGAATTACGTGCTGCGCCTGGCCCTGCCGGAACGCCATGCCCGCTTCATCAAGCAAGGCGATTCCGTCGAGGTCGGCGCCCGCGCGCTGGGCACCGCCGACGCCCGCTTGCGCCCCGGCACCGTGCGCCAGGTCTATCCCCGCATCGAGGACGGCCGGGTCTTCGCCGACGTCGGCGTCGAGGGGCTGGACAGCTTCTTCGTCGGCGAACGGGTGCCGGTCCACATCTCTACCGGCAAGCGCCCGGCCATCATCGTGCCGCGCGAGGCGGTCAGCCGGCGCATGGGCGTCGATCTGGTCACCGTCAAGGGCGTCGGCGCCGTCGCCGTGCAACTGGGCGCCCCCACCGCCGACGGGATCGAGGTGATGAGCGGCCTGAAATCCGGCGACGTGGTGACATGGTGAGCGCCATGAAGCTGGGCCTGTCGGGGCAGCTTGCCCGCGCCTTCATCCGCTCGCCGATGACGCCCCTGCTGCTGCTGGCGGCGCTGGCGGTCGGCCTGATCGCCCTGACCGCGCTGCCGCGGGAGGAAGAGCCGCAGATCAGCGTGCCGATGGTCGATATCATCATCGAGGCCGGAGGCTTGAAGGCCGCCGACGCCGCCGAACTGGTGACCAAGCCGCTGGAAACCATCGTCAAGGGCATCGACGCCGTCGAGCATGTCTATTCCCAGACCTGGGACGACCGCGTGGTGGTGACCACCCGCTTCAAGGTCGGCACCTCGGAAGATGCCGCCATCTTGCGGGTGCACGAACAGGTGCGCGCCAATCTGACCGGCCTGCCCACCGGCATCCGCGAGCCGCTGATCGTCGGCCGCGGCATCAACGACGTCGCCATCATCGTCCTGACCCTGTCGGCCAAGCCCGAGGCGGCCGACCGCTGGGACGATTCCGCCCTGTTCCGCATCGCCGAGGAGTTACGCTCGGAACTGGTCAAGGTCGAGGATGTCGGCCTGACCTATGTGGTCGGCGGCCGCAAGGACCAGATCCGGGTCGAGCCCGACCCCGAGGCCCTGGCCCTTTACGGCATCACCTTGAACCAGCTGGTCACCAAGATCGAGGCGGCCAACCGCTCGTTCGTGGCGGGCAGCGTGCGCGAGGCCGGGCGCTTCCTGCCGGTGGTCGGCGGCCAGACCCTGAAGGGCGTGCCCGAAATCGCCAATCTGCTGCTGCTGGCCCGTGACGGCCGCCCGGTCTATGTCAAGGACGTCGCCCGCGTGGTGATCGGCCCCGAACACCGCGAACAGCGCGCCTGGCACCTGGAAAAGGCGGCCGACGGCACGCTCGCCCGCGTGCCGGCGGTCAGCCTGGCCATTGCCAAGCGGGCCGGCGCCAACGCCGTGCTGGTGGCCGACCAGATCATGGACCGCCTGGCCGCCATCCAGGGCCGGGTGGTGCCGACCGAGATCGCCATCAAGACCACCCGCAATTACGGCGAGACGGCATCCGACAAGGCCGACGAATTGCTGTTCCATCTGGGCCTGGCCACGCTGTCCATCGTCGTGCTGATCACCTGGGCGCTGGGCTGGCGCGAGGGATTGGTGGTCGCGCTGGTGGTGCCGTCGACCATCCTGCTCACCCTGTTCGCCTCGTGGCTGTTGGGCTACACCATCAACCGGGTGTCGCTGTTCGCCCTGATCTTCTCGATCGGCATCCTGGTGGACGACGCCATCGTGGTGGTCGAAAACATCGTCCGCCATTGGGGCCTGAAGCCGGGCGCCGACAAGGCCGACACCGCCATCGCCGCCGTCGCCGAAGTGGGCAACCCGACCATCGTCGCCACGCTGACCATCATCGCCGCCTTGTTGCCGATGATGTTCGTCTCGGGCCTGATGGGGCCATATATGAGCCCGATCCCGGCCAACGCCTCGTCGGCGATGATGTTCTCGTTCTTCGTCGCCATCATCATCACCCCCTGGCTGTTGCTGAAGATCGCCGGCCGCTCGAACGCTGCCTCGCACCACGGCCACGCCGACCGGCTGGACGGGTTCTATCGCCGCCTGGCCCGGCCGCTGCTGAACGGCCGTGCCCCGTCCAGGAAGCTGCTGGCCGGAATCACCATCGCCACCTTGCTGTCCATGACCATGTTCCCGTTGAAGGCGGTGACGGTGAAGCTGTTGCCGTTCGACAACAAGAGCGAGCTGCAGGTAGTGATCGACCTGCCCGAGGGCGCCACCTTCGAGGACACCGACCGCGCCCTGCTGGCCGCAGCAGGGCGCCTGGCCTCGCTGCCCGAGCTGGTATCGATCCAGGCCTATGCCGGCACCGCCGCGCCGTTCAACTTCAACGGATTGGTCCGCCATTCCTTCCTGCGGGCCAGCCCCGAGCTGGGCGATTTGCAGCTGAACCTGACCAGTCGCCACGACCGCGACCGGGCCAGCCACGCCATCGCGCTGGATGTCCGCGCCCGCCTGCAGGGCCTGGACGTCCCCGAAGGCACCTCGGTCAAGGTGGTCGAGGTGCCGCCCGGCCCGCCGGTTCTCGCCACCTTGCTGGCCGAGATCTACGGCCCCGATGCCGAAACCCGGCGCGCCGCCGCCGCCAAGGTCCGCGACGCCTTCCGTAGCGTCGATTTCGTCGTCGATGTCGATGATTCGCTGGCGGCGCCGTGGCAGCGCCTGCACGTCTCGATCGACCAGGAACGGCTGGAATTCTTCGGGGTCGAACAGCAGGCGGTCTATGACACCATCCAGGCCCTGATGGGCGGCATCCGTGTCGGATATTCCCATCGTGGTGAAGGCGCGGTGCCCAAGGACATCGTCATCGCGCTGGCGCCGGGCGACAAGCATCCCGGCGAATTGCTGGCCAACACCCCGGTCCCGGCCCGCAAGGGAACGGTCGAACTGGGCGACGTGGTCGAGGTCAGCTATGAAGCCGCCAGCCCGCCGATCTTCCGACGCGACGGCCGCTATGCCGAGATGGTCACCGCCGAACTGGCCGGCCGTACCGAGGCGCCGATCTACGGCATGTTCGCCGTCGAGGACAAGCTGGCAGGCAGCATAGACGTCAAATATCACGGCCAGCCGACCGACGAATCGAAGCCGAGCCTGCTGTGGGACGGCGAATGGGAAATCACCTATGTCACCTTCCGCGACATGGGCGCCGCCTTCGGGGTGGCCATCCTGGGCATCTATCTGCTGGTGGTCGCCCAGTTCGGCAGCTTCCGCCTGCCGCTGGTGATCCTGGTGCCGGTGCCCCTGACCCTGATCGGCATCGTCATCGGCCACATGCTGTTCGGCGCCCCCTTCACCGCCACCTCGATGATCGGCTTCATCGCCCTGGCCGGCATCATCGTGCGCAACTCGATCCTTCTGGTCGATTTCATCCGCCACCGGCTGGCCGAGGGCGCCTCGATCCGCCAGGCGGTGCTGGATTCGGGCGCCACACGCTTCAAGCCCATCGCCCTGACCGCCGCCGCCGCCATGATCGGAGCCGCCTTCATCCTGGCCGATCCGATCTTCCAGGGTCTGGCCATCAGTCTGGTGTTCGGCCTGGCCTCGTCGACCGCGCTGACATTGCTGGTCATACCGGCCCTTTATGTTTGGTTGCGCGACGACGGAAGGGCTCTACCGCCGGCCTGATTTGGCGGGAATTAACCGGGGTGAACACCTTGTAAATGTTGCATCCCATCGGGTCATCACCGTATGCTTCGCCCGGTGAGCACAGCCGTCGGCACACGCGGCGCCCCGGAGCAAATGACTGCATGATCCAGCCCCATGGTGACGGGGTGCCCCTGTCCGTACCCGAACAGTCCGACGACTGGGTCCATCAGATCGTCCACGGCACCCCGGTCCCGACCTTCGTCATCGATGCCAAGCACCGCGTCACCCACTGGAATCCCGCCTGCGAGGCGGTGACCGGGTGTAAGGCCTCGGCGGTCGTCGGCACCGACCGGTCGTGGGCGCCGTTCTATGCCAAGCAACGCCCGGTGATGGCCGACCTGATCGTCGATGGCATCCTGGCCGAGCAGGTCGATACCTATTACGGCGGCAAGTGCCGTCGCTCGGCGACCGTTCCCGGCGTATGGGAAGCCGAGGATTTCTTCGCCCATTTCCCCGGCGGCGGCAAATGGCTGTCCTTCTCGGCCGCGCCCCTGAAGGATTGCGACGGCACCGTGGTCGGCGCCATCGAGACCTTGCGCGACATCACCGCCGAGAAGCGGGCGGCACAGGCCTTGCGCGAAAGCGAACATCGCCTGGCCGCCATCGTCGAGGGCAGCCCGGTGCCGATGTTCGTCATCGACGAAGACCACAAGGTCACCCATTGGAACAAGGCCTGCGAGGCGATCATCGGCCTGACCAAGGAACAGATGGTCGGCACCCGCGACCAGTGGCGGCCGTTCTATCCCGAGGCCCGGCCGGTGATGGCCGATCTGGTGGTCGATTCCGACACCGAAACCCGGGTCGCCACCCATTACGACGGCAAGTACAAGCCGTCGGAGCTGATCGACGGCGCCTGGGAAGCCGTCGACCACTTCCCCTACTGCCGTGGCGGCGCCCGCTGGCTTTATTTCACCGCCGCCCCCTTGCGCGGGTTGGACGGGCGCGTGGTCGGCGCCGTCGAGACGCTGCAAGACATCAGCGCCCAGAAGAATTATGAGCGCCAGCTGGAACACCAGGCCACCCACGATTCCCTGACCGGCCTGGCCAACCGCTTCCTGTTCGAGGACCGACTGACCCAGGCCCTGGCGCAGTCCAGGCGCACCGAGACCCTGATCGGCCTGCTGTTCATCGACCTTGACCATTTCAAGGTGATCAACGACACGCTGGGCCACGCCGCCGGCGACAAGGTGGTGCAGACCACCGCCCAGCGCATCGCCAAGGCGGTGCGGGCCGGCGACACCGTCGCCCGCTTTGGCGGCGACGAATTCGCCATCTTGCTGGTCGCCCCCGAATCGGAAAACGTCGTCGCCGACATCATCGGGCGCCTGATCGTCGATGTCAGCGCGCCCATCGAGGTCGATGGCCAGGAACTGGTGGTCGGCTGCAGCATCGGCGCGGCGTTGTCGCCCCGCGACGGCACCTCGGGCCAGGACCTGCTGATGCATGCCGACGCGGCGATGTACCGGGCCAAGGAATCCGGGCGCTCGACCTTCCAGTTCTTCACCCGCGAGATGAACGACCAGGCCTGCGAGCGCATGACCGTCGAACGCGACCTGCGCCGCGCCCTGGAAAATGACGAGTTCGAGCTGTTCTTCCAGCCGCAGGTCAATCTGTTCACCGACACCATCATCGGCGCCGAAGGCCTGTTGCGCTGGCACCACCCGACGCTGGGCATGGTGTCGCCGGACCGCTTCATCCCGGTCGCGGAAGAAACCGGTCTGGTGCTGCCGTTGGGCCGCTGGGTCATCGACCAGGCCTGCCGCCTGGGCCGGGACTGGACCGCGGACGGACGACGCCTGCGCATCTCGGTCAATTTGTCGGCCCGCCAGTTCCACGACCCCGGCCTGGTCCGGCAGGTACAGGCGGCGATGGCCCGCTGGGGCACCGATTCCCTGGCCTTCGACCTGGAACTGACCGAAAGCACGGTGATGAAGGACACCGCCGCCGCCGCCGCCATCCTGAGCCGCCTGAAGGACCAGGGCGTCCGGCTGTCGATGGACGATTTCGGCACCGGCTATTCCAGCCTGGGCCAATTGCGCGCCTTCCCGTTCGACATGATCAAGATCGACCGGTCCTTCATCATGGACCTGCATTCCGGCCACGGCGCCGAGGCGGTGGTGCGCGCCATCATCGGCCTGGCGGAATCCTTGAACCTGGCGGTGATCGCCGAAGGGGTCGAGACCGAGCGTCAGCGCGACTTCCTGCAGGCCGAGGGCTGCATCGAGGCCCAGGGCTTCCTCTACAGCAAGGCGGTGCCGGCCGCCGAATTCAGCCGGTTGCTGAAAGACCGTGGTCAGCCGGCCAGCGCCTGATCCAGGTCGGCGATCAGATCGACGGCATCTTCCAGGCCGATCGACAGACGGATGACGTCGGGGCCGGCGCCGGCCGCGATCTGCTGGTCCTCGGTCAGCTGGCGATGGGTGGTGCTGGACGGATGCAAGATCAGCGACCGGGTGTCGCCGATATTGGCCAGGTGGCTGAACAGCCGGACCTTTTCCACCACCTGCTTGCCGGCCTCGAAGCCACCCTTGACCCCGAAGGTGAAGACCCCGCCGGCCCCTTGCGGCAGGTATTTCTGGCACAACGCCCGATAAGGGCTGTCGGCCAGCCCGGCATAGGACACCCACGCCACCTGCGGATGGTCGGCCAGGAACTGGGCGACCTTCTGGGCGTTGGCGCAATGGCGTTCCATGCGGACATGCAAGGTCTCGATGCCGGTGATGGTCAGGAAGGCGTTCATCGGCGCCATGGCTGGCCCAAAATCGCGTAGAGCCACCGCCCGGGCCTTGGTGGTGAAGGCGAAATCGCCGAAGGTTTCATAAAAGGTCAGGCCGTGATAGGCCGGTTCGGGCTTGGTCAGGCTGGGGAACTTGTCCGACGAAGACCAATTGAAGCCACCCGATTCGATGACGCAGCCGCCGACCGAATTGCCGTGCCCGGCCAGGAACTTGGTGGTCGAATGAACGACGATGTCGGCGCCCCATTCGAACGGGCGGCATAAGTAAGGCGTCGCCAGGGTGTTATCGACGATCAACGGGATGCCGGATTCCTGTGCGACTTTCGCCACCGCCTCGATGTCGACGACGATGCCGCCGGGATTGGCCAGGCTTTCGATGAAGATGGCCTTGGTATTGGGGCCGATGGCGGCCTTGAAATTGTCCGCATCGTGCGGATCGACGAAGGTGCAGTGCCAACCCAGCTTCTTGAACGACAGGCCGAACTGGGTCAGCGAGCCGCCATAAAGATTGCGCGAGGCGACGAAATGGTCGCCCGCTTCCAGCAAGGTGAAGAAGGTCAGGAACTGGGCGGCGTGACCCGAGGCGGCACACACCGCGGCGCGGCCGCCTTCAAGGGCGGCCATGCGTTCTTCCAGCACGCTGACCGTCGGGTTGGTCAGGCGCGAATAGATGTAGCCGAAGGTGTGCAGGTTGAACAAAGCCGCCGCATGGTCGGTGTCCTCGAACACATACGAGGTGGTCTGGTAGATCGGCGTGGTCCGGGCCCCGGTGGCGGCGTCGGGGGCGGCGCCGGCATGCACCGCCTTGGTGGCGAAGCCGTGATCCAGGGGCGCCGACGAGCGGGCGGCACGCTCGCGCTTGGGCCGGGGGGCTTCCTTGGGCTGATTGGTGATGATGCCGGAATTGACGCCGTACCAGCCAAGCTCGCCGCCCAGGCGGCCGAACTCGATCTTGGGGCAGCGGTTCATCACCACCTTCAGGCCGGCGGCCTGGGCGCGCGCCGCCGCCGCGTCGTTTTGGACGCCCAATTGCATCCACACCACCTTGGCGCCGATCGCCACCGCCTGGTCGGTGATCGGGCCGGCGGCTTCGGAATTGCGGAAGATATCGACCATGTCGATCGGCTCGGGGATGGCGGCCAGGTCGGCATAGACGGCTTCGCCCAGCAAGGTCTGGCCGGCCAGGCCGGGATTGACCGGAATCACCCGATACCCCTTGTCTTGCAGGTACTTGGCGACGAAATAGCTGGGCCTGTTCCAGTTGGCCGAGGCCCCCACCACCGCGATGGTCCTGACGCCCTTCAAGATCGAGCGCAGGAAGTCGTCGTCATAGGCAATGGGGTCGAGGTCGGCCACGGGCGGGGTTTCCTTATCGAACGATACCGATCCTGATGGTGGCTTTGCGCTGGCGCCCGGTCAAGAACCTAGCCGAGCGACTGGCCTCAAGCCTCGGAACATGCTTAATTTGTGGGAAATAGGGACGGGGCAGGTCACATCACCCATGCCGGTGGACGAGCAGATTCCACAACAGCCGACGACAAGCGTCAAAGGACAGGGCTTCCTTCGCCAGTTCATGCGCTTGGCCGGCCCCTATTGGGCCGGCGAGGACAAGTGGCGCGTGCGCGGCATGCTGGGCCTGCTGGTGGCCTTGACCCTGTTGCAGGTGGTGTCGCCGATCCTGATCAATCTGTGGAGCGCCAACCTGTTCAACGCCCTGGAGCAGCGGTCGATGGACCGCTTCCTGGTGCAGATCGGCGCCCTGGTGATCATCTTGGTGTTCGCCATGGCGGTCACCGCCGTCCATCTGGTGATCAAGCGCCGGGTCCAGGTCGGCTGGCGCGACTGGCTGACGCGACGCCTGCTGGACGACTGGCTGGCCGACGGCCGCCATTATCAGGTCACCCACATCCCCGGCGAGCACGACAACCCCGACGGCCGCATCGCCGAGGACGTCAGGAACGCCACCGAAGCCGCCATCGACCTGGCCCATTCCCTGGTCTATTGCGTGCTGCTGCTGGTCAGCTTCACCCAGATCCTGTGGACGCTGTCGGGCGTGATCCAGGTGCCGCTGTTCGGCACCGAATTCGACGTGCCCGGCCACATGGTGTTCGTCTCGCTGCTTTATGCCAGCGCCGGCACCACCGCCGCCGTGCTGATCGGCCGCCCCCTGGTCGGCGCCGTCAACCTGCGCCAGACCAAGGAGGCCAATTTCCGCTTCGGCCTGGTCCGCGTGCGCGAAAGCTCGGAATCCATCGCCTTGCTGGATGGCGAGCCGGAAGAACAACGCCGCCTTGCCGAAATGTTCAAGGGCGTGGTCCACGCCTTCGACATCCAGACCAACGCGCTGGCCCGGGTGTTCCTGTTCTCGTCGGGTTACGCGGTGCTGGCCACCGGCTTCCCCATTCTGATCACCGCGCCGCGCTACATCGCCGGCGCCATCACCCTGGGCGCGCTGATGCAGATCGCCCAGGCCTTCCAGCAGATGACCTCGGCCCTGTCATGGCCGGTGGACAATCTGTCGAAGGCGGCGGAATGGAAGGCTTCGGTCGAGCGGGTCATGGCGCTGCACAACGCCATCGAGACCCTGAAGGGCGACATCGCCTGCATGCCCGACAGCCGCATCTGCGTCGGCCCGTCGGACAAGCCGGTCCTGGCCTTCCGCGACCTGACCATCGCCAACGCCGACGGGACCACCGTGGTCAGCCGCTTCGAGGCGGAAATCCAACAAGGCGAGCGGGTGCTGATCTCGGGCGATCCCGGCGGCGCCTTGAAACTGTTCAAGGTGGTGGCCGGCCTGTGGCCGTGGGGACGCGGCCATATCGAATTGCCGGGCGACGGCGCCATCTCGTTCGTGCCCGAACGGCCCTATCTGCCGATCGGATCATTGCGCAGCACGCTGCGCTATCCGTCCGACCGCGACGTCTTCGCCGAGGCCACGGTGCTGAAGGCGATGCAGAAGGTCGGGCTGGGCCACCTGACCCACCGGCTTTTGGATGTCGGCAATTGGGAACAGGTGCTGACGCTCGGCGAACAGCAACGCATCGGCTTCGCCCGCCTGCTGCTGCATCGCCCCGATTGGATCTTCCTGGACGAGGCCACCGACTGCCTGGAAGAAAAGGCCGAGCAGGAACTGATGAGCCTGCTGATCGCCGAGTTGCCCCACGCCACCATCTTGACGGTGGGCTATAACCAGGGGCTGGAACAGTTCCACCATCGCAAGCTGGTGTTGGAGGCGTCGGGCCACGGCCCGGCCTTCATCCGCGAGACCAGCCTGGTCCGCACCTCGGACCGCCGCCGCAAGATGGGCGCCCTGGACCTGCGCCACTGGCTGATCCACCCGCTTCGCCGCGCCACCGAGAAGCCGAAGAACGGCAGCCGGGATTAGGTGCCGATGACCGGCACTGGAAGCGTCCCGGGTACCCGGGACGCCGACGCGGCGGCAGGGAACAGCCCGGTTACCCCAACACCCCCTTGATGGCATCGGCGTACCACTGGAACGACTTCTTCGGCGTGCGCTTTCCCGTCGGGAAATCGACGCGGATGATGCCGAAGCGGTTGCCGTAGCCCGAGCCCCACTCGAAATTGTCCAACAGCGACCAGATGAAATAGCCGCGCACGTCGGCGCCCTTGTCGATGGCCGCCTTCATCGCCGCCGTGTAAAGCTTCAGATAGGTGATGCGGTAGAAATCGTCCACATACCCATCGGCATCGGCGATTTCCTGGTCGTCGTTGCGGCCGCAGCCGTTTTCGGTGATGTAGACCGGCAGCTTGTAGCGAGCCGAGGTTTCCAGCAATTGGTCGGTGAAGGCCTCGGGGAAGATTTCCCAGCCGATTTCCGGGTGGGCGTCGGCCACCTTGACGTCGGCCCAGGCGAAGCCCATCTGCGAACCCGGCGCCGCCTTGGTCCAGATCGGGCCGTAATGGTTCATCCCCACCCAATCCATCGGCCGGCAGATGCGGGCCAGGTCGCCGGCCTGCATGTAGGGCTCGTAATCCTCGACCACCACGTTGGGATAGTGGCCCAGGATATGCGGGTCGGCATAGACCCGGTTCCAGTGGGCGTCCAGCTTGGCCGCCGCCTCGTGATCGGCAGCGACCGCCTCGTCGGCCGGGTGGACCGGCTGCAGATTGTAGATGCAGCCGATGGACACATCCTTGACCAGCCCGCGCAGCACATCGATTCCGGCCCCATGGGCCAGGTTCAGATGGTGGCTGGCCTTCAGGTAGGCGACGCGGTCCTCGGCGGCAGGCGCGCACCAGGTCATGCCATAGCCGAACAGCGTGCAGACATTGGGCTCGTTGAAGGTGGCGAAATGCTTGACCCGGTCGCCGAAGCGGGTGGCGATCAAGGTGGCGTAATCGGCGAACCAGCCGGCGACGTCGCGGTTGGTCCAGCCGCCCAGTTCATGCAGGCGCTGCGGCAGGTCCCAGTGATACAGGCACAGCCACGGCTGGATGCCGGCTTCCAGCACCCCGTCGATCAACCGATCATAGAAATCCATGCCCTTGTCGTTGACCGCGCCCCGCCCCCGGGGCAGCACGCGCGGCCACGACACCGAGAAGCGATAGGCGCCGACGCCCAGCTTCTTCAGCAGCGCCACATCTTCCGGCCAGCGGTGGTAATGGTCGCAGGCGACGTCGCCGGTATCGCCGTTGGCGGTGCGCCCTTGGGTGCGCGAATGGATGTCCCAGATGCTGGGGCCGCGCCCGTCCTCGAACGCGGCTCCCTCGATCTGATAGGCCGAGGTCGAGGCGCCCCAGACGAAATCATCGCGAACGCCCAGCGGATGCTTGCCTGCGGCCATGGTCGCCTCCCTATTTGGCCAGAGTCTTCAATCCGGCAATCACCTTGTCGATGCCGCGGAAGGCCGCCGCCATCTCGACATGGGCGTCGCGCATGGCGCCGGCGTCGGGACAGGGATGGCCGCCCAGGCGGTTGGCCTGCATCATGCGGACCGCCGCCGCCAGGCTTTGGCCCTTGACGAAGTCGGCGACGCGCTGCACGGCGGCGTAATGGACCGACAGGTTGGCGGCGGTCTGCGGCGGCAGCAGGAACAATTCACCCTGGGCCGAGCGGTAGCCGGCCTCGATCCCGGCCAGCGAGATCACCGACGACACGAATGACACCCCGGCCTCGGCATTGGGCGGCATCGGCACCGCCTCGAAGGCCAGGCGGCGGGTTTCCAGCTCGGTTGCCAGCGTGGTGGCGACGGCGCGGCGGCGCGCCTTCAATTCCGACCGGCGCAGCGCCTTGAACACCATGGCCCCGACCACGCCGGCCAGGAACGACCCGGCCAGGAAGGCCACCGACAGCACGACGATCCCCAGAGCCCAATTGGGAATCTGGAACGGCACCTTGGTCTCGATCGCCTTCATCGCCGCCGGCACCGGGTCTTGAGCGGCGGGCTGGGCCTCCGGTGCGGGCTCGGGCGCCGCCACCGGTTCGGCGGGCGCGGCCGGAGCGGCGGCCGGAGGGGCGACCGGCTCTGGCGCCACCGGCCGGATCGGCTGGAAGTGCGGCGTTTCCTCCTGGATCGGGGGCGTGGCCGTCTGGGCCAATGCCGGCCCGGCGACGCTGATCAGGACGGCAAGGGCAAGACCACGGATCATCCAGGCACCTATCTGGGCGGAAAACGACGTTGCCCTCTCTGTTTACCCCACTTCCCCCTTTTGGCAAAGGGGCGCACAGGACGGGCAAACAAGCCTTGCAAATTACCGCGTCCCAGGCCATCGCTTTAAGGCCAACGCAGCTGAGAGACCGCCATGAGCGTGCGCAACCTGCATTTCCTGTTCGAACCGACGGCCATCGCCGTGGTGGGCGCGTCCGACACGCCGCGTTCGGTCGGCGCCGTGGTCATGCGCAACCTGCTCGATGGCGGCTTCGCCGGCCCGATCATGCCGGTCCATCCGAAATACCGCGCCGTCGCCGGCGTGCTGGCCTATCCGTCGGTGGACCTGCTGCCCATCGCGCCGGACCTGGCGATCTTGTGCACGCCGCCCGACACCCTGCCCCGCCTGATCGACCAGTTGGGCCGCAAGGGTTGCCGCATCGCCATCGTGGTGTCGGCCGACGCCGAATGGGCCGGCTGCCGCCAGGCGGCGCGGCGCCACAACATGCGCCTGCTGGGCGCCGGCTCGCTGGGGGTGCTGGTGCCCAAGTCGCGCCTGAACATCAGCTTCAGCCACATCCCGGCCGAGCCGGGCCGCATCGCCTTCGTGTCGCAATCGGGCGCGCTGTGCACCGCCGTCCTGGACTGGGCCAGGCCGCGCGGCATCGGCTTTTCCGCGTTCCTGTCCTTGGGCGACTGCATGGATGTCGATTTCGCCGACGCGCTGGACCATCTGGCCAATGACGAGGCGACCCGGGCGATCTTGCTGTATATCGAAGATATCCGCGAGCGCCGCGCCTTCATGCCGGCGTTGCGAGCCGCCGCCCGCAACAAGCCGGTGGTGCTGGTCAAGGCCGGCCGCGCCGCCGACGATCCGTCGCCGTCGCAGGCGGCCTTCCTGGCCGAAGCGCTGACCCGGCCGGACGAGGCGTTCGAGGCGGCGATCGGCCGGGCCGGCGCCCTGGGGGTGACCGACCTCGACGAATTGTTCGCCGCCGTCGAGACCCTGGCCCGCACTCGGCCGCCGCGCGGTGACCGCCTGGCCATCGTCTCGAATGGCGGCGGGACGGCGATGATGGCGGTCGATGAATTGCTGCGCGGCAACGGCACCCTGGCGCCCTTGTCCGAGGAATGCATCCGCAAGCTTCAGGTGTTGCTGCCGAAATCCGCCAAGGTCGGCAACCCGGTCGATCTGGCGGTGGATTCCGACGGCAAGCGCACCGCCGACGCCATCCGCGTCCTGATCGAGGACCCGGAAATCGACGCCGTGCTGGTGATCCACGCCCCCAACGCCATGACCGACGGCATCGAGGTGGCCAGGGCGGTCGTCGATACTCAAAAGCGCCATGGCGGCCATGTCCTGACCTGCTGGGTCGGCGAGGCGGCGGCGCGTCCGGCGCGGCGATTGTTCGCCGAGGCCGGCCTGCCGACCTACGACACCCCCGGCCAGGCGGTCAGGGGCTTTCGCCACCTGCTGGCCTTCCAAAGCCACCAGGAGATGCTGCTGCAAACGCCGCCGTCGCATCTTTTGGACTTCCAGCCCGATGCCGCCTCGGCGCGGGCCATCGTCGCTCGCTCGCTGGCGGCCGGCGGCGGCCTGCTGCTGGAATCCGAGGCCAAGACCATGCTGGCGGCCTATGGCATCGCCGCCCAGCCCAGCCACCACGTCGCCGATTCCGAAGCCGCCGCCCGCAAGGCCGTCGAGATCGGCCTGCCGGTGGCCCTGACCGTCGCCTCGCCCGACATCCCGCGCAAATGGGACGTCGGCGGCGTCGCCTTGAACCTGGAAACCCCCGACGCCGTGCGCGCCGCCTGCGCCGGCATCTTGCATCGCACCGCCACCAAGCGCCCCGACGCCCGCATCGAGGGGTTCACCATCCAGTCGATGGCGCTGCGGCCCCATGCCCGCCAATTGATGATCGGCATCGCCTGCGATCCGCTGTTCGGCCCGCTGATCGTCTTCGGCGAGGGCGGCCGCGCCGTCGAGATCGTCCGCGACCACACCCTGGCCCTGCCGCCGCTGAACCTGCCCTTGGCGCGCGCCATGATCGAACGCACCCGCATCGTCCGCCTGCTGGCCGCCCACGGGGCGCGCGCCGCCGCCGATATCGAGGCGCTGGCGGTGGCGCTGGTGCGGCTGTCGCAAATGCTGGTCGATAATCCCGAGATCGTCGCCTGCGACGTCAACCCGCTGTTCTGCGACGACCAGGGCGTGCTGGCGGTCGATGCCCGCATGCGCATCGAGCCGATCACCCCCGGCGACCGCCGCCATTTCGCCGTCCTGCCCTATCCCGGCCACCTGGAAGAGCCGACCGTGCTGCACGACGGCACCGAGGTCCTGATCCGGCCGATCCGGCCCGAGGACGAGCCGGCCCACGCCGACCTGATCGGCCACATGACGCCGCAGGATCTGCGCTACCGGTTCCACGGCCATATCCGCACCCTGGCCCACCACCAACTGGCGCGGCTGACCCAGATCGATTACGACCGCGAAATGGCCTTCATCGCCACCCATACGGGCAAGGACGGTCAGCCCGAGACATTGGGCGTGGTGCGGACCGTCACCGACCCCGACAACCACCGGGCCGAGCTGGCCATCCTGGTCCGCTCGAATCTGAAGGGAACCGGGCTGGGCCGCAAATTGCTGGAAACCATGGTGGCCTTCACCAGGAACCGCGGCACCCACGAGATGGTCATCCAGGTTCTGGCCGAGAACGCCGCGATGCTGAAGCTGGCGGCCAAGATGGGCTTCGCCCTGAAGCCGGCCGAGGAGGATCCCGACATCGTCGAAGGCATCTTGATCTGCGACTAGATTTTCCGCCACGCCCCGGCCCGCCTGGGTCATCGGCCCCATCGACAAAACGCCCGAACTGGTATCCAATCAACGACCAACCACGATGGCTGGGGACAGGATGGCGCCCGCGGCTCGCTTCGACGGCAACAACGACAACAGCCCCCGACCCGTCCGGATCGGATGGGCCAAGGAATGGCCGCAATCTTGGCGCCTGGTGGCCATCTGCTGCGCCACCGCGCTGCCCATCGCCGCATTCGCCCTGGTCCTGGGATATTTCTACGCCGACGACCGCCGCAAGCTGATCGAGTCGGAAATCGACGGCATCGTCACCGCGCTGTCCACCGCCATCGAGCGCGACATCGAGGCCCGCTTCCAGGTGCTGACGGTGATGGCGTCATCGACCGACATCGTCCGCAATGACATCGGCGCGTTCCACCGCGAACTGACCAACGTCGTCCGACGGCCCGAGCAGCATTGGTTCACCATGGCGTTGATCGACCCGGTCAACAAGACCATGGTGACCAACACCTTGCGCCCCTACGGCGCGCCCCTGCCCTATACCAGCGCGCCCGGCAACGTCGCCCGGATCGTCGAGACCAAGGCGCCCCAGATCTTCGGCGTGGTGCCCAGCGGCAGCATCCAGTCGAAGCCCCTGATCATCATGGGGGTGCCGGTGATGGAGGGCGCAGATATCCGCTATATCCTGAACGGCACCTTCTTCCCGGCAGCCTTGAGCGCGGTGCTGACACGACAGAACTTTCCCGCCACCCATGTCGTCGCGGTGATCGACGCCAATGGGCGCATCGCCGCCCGCTCGCGCGATCCCGACAGCTTCGTCGGCGCCCGCATCACCGACTCGGCCGGCTCGAAGCTTGCCGCGACCACCGCCCAGCGCGGCCGCTTCCTGGCCCTGACCCAGGAGGGCAGCGAGGTGGTCACCACCTTCCATCGCATTCCGGGGCTGGGATGGACCATCCTGTACGGCGTCCCCAAGGCGGTGATGCAGGCCCCATTCGAGGAAGCCGACCGCATCCTGATCCCGGCCGCCATCGTCGCGCTGCTGGCCAGCGCGCTGCTGGTCACCTTATTCATTCGCGCCGACCAGCGCCGCCGCGAATCCGAGGCGCGCGTCGCCGCCGCCGCGCAGGAAGCCGAGGAACAGGAATATCGCATGCTGCAACTGGCCAAGCAGCACGCCGAAGAGACCAGTCAAGCCAAGACCGACTTCCTGGCCAACATGAGCCATGAATTGCGCACGCCCCTGAACGCCATCCTGGGCTTCACCGAGGCGCTGCAGCTGGAAATCTTCGGCCCCTTGCAGACCGCGAAGCAGAAGGAAGCCCTGCGCAGCGTCCACCATGCCGGCATGCTGCTGAAGGGCAGCATCGACGACATGCTGGACATGGCCCAGATCGATACCGGCAAGGTCGCGCTGATCGATGACGAGATCGATATTTGCGAACTGATCAAAAGCTGCCTGGCCACCCTGATGCCGCTCGCCACCAGCCGGTCGCTGCGGCTGGATTTCGCCGGCACGGCCGACGCGCAGATCCCCAAGGTCAGGGTCGATTCGCTGCGTTTCAGCCAGATCCTGGTCAATCTGATCAACAACGCCATCAAATTCACGCCGGCCGGCGGCCTGGTCACGATCGACATCGATCCGACGCCCGACGGATGGGTGCGGATCATGATCCACGACACCGGCATCGGCATCGATTCGAAGGACATGGATTTGGTGTTGCAGCCCTTCGGCCGTGGCTCCAGCCCGCATGTCACCAAGCAGGAAGGCAACGGCCTGGGACTGCCGCTGGCGCGCCGCCTGGTGCTGCTGCATGACGGCACGTTCCATATTTCCAGCCGCCCGGGGGCCGGCACCACCGTATCGATCGGCATCCCGCCGGCCCGGGTGCTGCGTGACGGCTGAGCCTTAGCGTGTTCACGCCAAGGGTGAACACGCGGGCCAGCCCGAGCGGCGCCTGAGCGGCCCGGCACGGGCCAAGCATTTGACTCCAGAGCGGCGCCTGAGCGGCCCGGCACGGGCCAAACATATGACTCTAGGCCGGTTTCCGCTCGGGCGGAAAACGGTCTAGCCTCGCCGCAGGCTTTCCTCGATGGCGATCGCCTCGGCTGGATTGTTGACGATACGGCTTGCCGGGAAACAGGCGGTGGCGGTGGTGCCCTTGTCGGGTTCGGACAAGATGACCAAGGTGCCGCCATGGGCCATGGTCAGGGCGCGGGTCAAGGGCAATCCCAGGCCGGTACCTTCGTACTTGCGCGACAATCTTGTGTCGGCCTGGACGAAGGGCTCCATCACGCGCTCCAGATCCTCGGGGCTCATGCCGATGCCGGTATCGGCAACCCGGATGCAATAGCCCTGTTCGTCGGCCACCGCCGACAGGGTGACCGAGCCCCCTTCCTCGGTGAACTTGACGGCGTTGGACAGCAAGTTGAGGACGATCTGGCGCACCCGGCGCTCGTCGCCGCGCAGGAAGGGCAGATCGGCCGGGTAATCCTCGATCAGATCGACGCCGTTGGCCTGGGCGCGCCTCGCCATCATCCGGATCGAGCTGCGCATCACCGAGGTCACGTCAACCAGGCTATCGACCAGATCGGTCATTCCGGCCTCGGCCTTGGACATGTCCAAGATGTCGTTGATCAACTCCAGCAGGTGCATGCCGCTTTCGTGAATGTCATCGACATAGGTGCGATAGGACACCGGCTCGAGCGGCCCGAAAATCTCGTGCTTCATCAATTCCGAGAAACCGATGATGGCGTTCAGCGGCGTGCGCAATTCGTGGCTGATGTTGGCCAGGAAGGTGGCCTTGGCCCGATTGCCGCGCTCGGCGGCGTTCTTGGCCTCGCGCAGGGTGTCTTCGACCTTCTTGCGGTCGGTGATGTCGGTGAAGGTCAAGATCAGGCCGCCGCCCGGCATGCCCGAAGCGCGCACCTCGATCACCGCACCCATGGGCCTGGCATGCTCGAACACCAGGTTGGGCTGCTCGCGCAAGCGGGCCAGCCGGTTGCCAGCCTTGCGCATGGCGTTGCCGCGGCCGAACTCGCCCTGGACCGCCAGATGCAGCAGCATGCCTTCCAGGTTCGACTGGCCGGGATCGACGTCGCCCTCGGCCAGGTCCAGCATCAGGCGGGCGTGCTTGTTGAGCGCCACCAACCGTTCCGTCCCGTCGAACACCGCGACGCCCTGGGCCATGTTGTCGATGATCGCCTGGCGCAGGCTGGATTGCGCCGCCAGTTCCTGTTCGTGACGCTTCAAGGGCGTGACGTCGCTGGCGGTGCCGCGATAGCCGGCGAAGGAATTGTCGGCGTCGAACACCGGCCGGCCGGCCATTTCCACGAACTTGATGGCGCCCGACGGCATGCGGTTCAGGAAGACGAAGCCGCGGAACGGCCGCCGGGCCTGGATCAGCCCGAGTTGCGCATGCCAATCCACCGGATTTTCGGCGGCGTCGCCCAGTTCCAGGAACGACCGCCCGATGAAATGGGCCGGCCCGACACCCAGGACCTGACGCACCCGGCCCGAGACGAACGAGAAGGTCAGCTGACCATCCAGTTCCCAGAACCAGTCCGACGCCGATTCGGCCAGGTCGCGGAAACGCTGTTCGCTTTGCACCAGCGCGTTTTCGACCTGCTTACGGTCGGTGATGTCGCGCACCAGGCCGATGAAGGTGACCAGCTCGCCCTGGCGCATCTCGGTCACCGACAGCTCCAGCGGGAAGCTGCTGCCGTCCTTGCGCTGACCGTGCACCTCGCGGCCGATGCCGATCACCCTGGCCTCGCCGGTGCGGCGATAGCGGGCCATATAGCCGTCATGCTCGGCGCGGTAGGGTTCGGGCATCAGCATGCTGACGTTGCGGCCGACCACCTCGTCGGGATTGTAGCCGAAGATGCGCGCCGCCGCCTGGTTGTAGGACAGCACCGTGGCGGTGTCGTCGATGGTGATGATGCCATCGACCACGGTGTCCATGATGCCGCGCAGCCAGTTCACGCTTTCCTGTAACGCCAGATCGGTCTGCTTCCGGGCGGTGACGTCGCGCAGAATGCGCAGCTGGCCGCCATCGGCGGTGCCATAGACGTTCGCCGCGACCCAGCGTCCATCCCACAATTGGACTTCGCGGCCGTCCTCGATCCCGACGGAATCGGACACCAGGCAGAACTCGGCCTCGGCCTTCAAGATGTCGTGGATGTTCTGGCCCTGGCGGATGGCGTTGGCGGCCGGGGCCAGGAACTCGCGGTAAAGGTCGTTCGAGGTGACCAACGTCCCCGAGGAGTCGAACAGCGCGATGCCGTCCTGGACGCCATCCAGGGCGTCGAGCAGGCGGCTTTGCAGCAGGCTGGCCCGTTGGCCCTCGCTTTCGGCCCTGGCCTGCTGGCTGCGCAGCACCACCAGCAGCAGCGCCACCGCCATCACCATCGACAGGAATTGCGACACCACGAAGGACAGCGTCGCCGAGGTCGGATGGGCATGCAGCAACGGCGCCGACAATTGATGGATGCCGCTGGCGGCGAACGATATCGACGCCAACAGGTTGGGCTGGCGGCGATCGACCGGCTGGCCGCGATCAAGGAAAGCCCAGGCGCCGACCAGCATGGGCAGGCCGCCGACCCCGAACAACGGCAGGCCCGACAGCCCGGCCGCCTCGCGGAAAGCATGGACCACCACCGCCCAGCCGCCGGCCAACAACAGCCCGACCCCCAGGATCGTCGGCGTGATCGGGCGGCCCATGAACGAAAGCGCGCCGCACAGCGACAACCCGGTCGCCATGCCGTGGAAGAAATCCGACGCCTCGATCATGAAGGAATCGCCGCCGCCCAGCAGCACCGCCTTGCTGGCGGCTTCCAGGATGAACGCGCCGGCCCACCACCCGAAGGCCTTGGGCGCACCGGGCAGCGTCCAGCCATAGATGGTGGACACGGCGAGAACCGCCGAGCCCATCACCGCGCCCAAGAGAGCGGCCTGTAACGCGAAATCCATCCCTGTGCGGCCCTTCTCGGTCTTCAGGCCCTATGATTCAGTCGTCGTACGACACCAGCGCGGTGAACGGAACGTCCATCTCGGCCAGACGCTTGCGGCCGGGCAGGAAGGTCAGCTCGATGATCGCCGCGGCGCCGACCACGTTGGCGCCGACCTTGCGCAACAGGTCCACGCCGGCCGTCATGGTGCCGCCGGTGGCCAGCAGATCGTCGATGACCACCACGCGCTGGCCGGGTTGAACGGCGTCTTCCTGGATCTCGATGGTGTCGGTGCCGTATTCCAGGCTGTATTCGTGCTTGATGGTCTTGCCGGGCAGCTTGCCCTTCTTGCGCAGCATGACGAGAAGCCGCAGCCCAGCTTCAGCGCCAGCGGCGCCGCTGCCAGAAAGCCGCGCGATTCGACGCCGGCCAGCAGATCGGGCTGGAACTTGCGGACCTCACGCGACATGCGCCCCATCGCCACCTGCCAGGCATCGGGATGGGCCAACAGGGTCGAGATGTCATAGAACAGGATGCCCGGCTTGGGAAAATCGGGAATGCCCCTGATGTGGTCCTTGATATCCATGCTGCTGCGGTCTCCATCCCGTGGTCGAATAAGGTCGGCGCCGATGGTACCCTTGGCCTCACGCGCGGTCAAAGCAAACACTTGTCGAGCGCGGCCAGGACGGCGGTCTCGGGGATGGCGTCCATCTTGTCGCTTCCCCAGTCGGCGGCCCGTAAAACCGTCAGCGTCCGAGCTGCCGGGGCGAATTTGTCGGCCGGCGTCGGACCAAACAACGACACCAGCGGAATGTCGGCCAGGGCCAGCATGTGGCCGGTGCCCGAATCGTTGGCGATGGCCGCCCCCATCCTGCGCCCCAGGGCGATGGTCAGCATCGGCGTGACCGCCGCCGCCTGCTGCAACGGGAAGCGGGCATTGGGCACCTGCTCGCGGATCGCGCCGGCCCAGTCGGCCTCGGCCGGACCCAGCAGGAACACCGGCACCCGCCCAAGCTCGGCTTGCCTGCGCGCGACGGCGATGAAGCGGTCCAGCGGCCAGCATTTGATCCGCCCGCCCGCCCCCGGGGCCAGCCCGACATAAGAAGCCCCGTCGGGCAGCAGAGCGACCGCGGTCGCCGCGATCGCCGCGTCGTTGGGCAAAGGCGCGCAGGCATCGGCCGGCTGTCCGCTGGCCAGTTCGACCAGATCCATCACTTGCGCCACCATCGAGGCCGGCCGGCGATAGCCGGCGGGCGGGCGGGCGTCGGACAAAAGAAACCCGGCGGCGGCGGAAATGAACCGTTCATGGCCGATCCGCCGCAGGATCAGGCTGGTCAGCAGACGGCGCTGGGTATCGATGATCAGGTCGAATGTCCGCCCGGCCAACGGACGACGGCCAAACAATTCGCCGACGCGCGATCCGATCCCCGCCTGGTCCAGCACCTCGGACACCAGGCCTTCGACCAGGGGCGCCAGGATACCGGCATAGACACTGTGGCCCTTGCCGGCCATCCAGGTGATGCGCGCCTGGGGGAAGGCGGCCTTCAGCGCCCGCAGGAACGGCAGCTTCATCAGCCCGTCGCCGACGGCGTCCAGCCCGACATAGACCAGGATGGTGGCGGGACCGGCGCTCATCCCTCGCCGCGCAGATTGTTGACGAAGGCGGCCATGCCGACCTGGCGGTCGCGCTTCAGACGCTCGGAATCCAAGATGGCCTGGACGCGGGCGATCGAGCGATCGACCTCGGTATTGAGCAGGATGTAATCGTACTCGAACCAGTGGCTCATCTCGTCGCCGGCCTTGGCCATGCGCTTCCTGACCACCTCTTCGGTATCCTGGGCCCGGCCGCGCAGGCGGCGCTCGAGTTCCTCGACCGAGGGCGGCAGGATGAACACGGTGACCAGATCCGAGCGGGCGTTCTGCCCCAATTGCTGGGTGCCCTGCCAGTCGATGTCGAACAGCACGTCGCGGCCCGAGGCCAGGGCGTCCTCGACCGGCTGGCGCGGCGTGCCGTAATAATTGTCGAACACCTTGGCGTGTTCCAGGAACTGGCCGGCGGCGACCATCTGCTGGAATGTCTCGACGGTGACGAAATGATAGTCCTTGCCGTCGACCTCGCCCGGGCGCGGCGCCCGGGTGGTGCACGAAACCGACATGGCGATGTCGGCATCGCGATCCAGCAGGGCGCGGGCGATGGTGCTCTTGCCGGCGCCCGACGGCGACGACAGCACCAGCATCAGGCCGCGACGGGCGACGGTCGGAAGGTTGGCGGGCGGCGTGGCGGTCATGATCTTCCCCTATTCGATGTTCTGAACCTGCTCGCGGAACTGGTCGATCACCGCCTTCAGATCCAGGCCGATGCGGGTCAGTTCGACGTCTTGCGCCTTCGAGCACAAGGTGTTGGCTTCGCGGTTGAATTCCTGCGACAGGAAATCGAGCTTGCGGCCGACCGCGCCACCGGCGGCCAACAGCTCGCGGGCGGCGCCGACATGGGCACGCAGACGGTCGAGTTCCTCGCGGATGTCGGCCTTGACCGCCAGCAACGCCACTTCCTGGGCGATCCGCTCGTCGATCAGGGACGGCTGGGCCTCGACGATCGCCGCCAATTGGACCCGCAATCGTTCCTTGACCGCCTCGGGCCGCAGCGCGGCGGTGCCGCCGGCCCGCTCGGACAGGGTGGAAATCTCGGCCAGTTGGTCCAGCAGCACCGCCTTGATGCGCTGGCCCTCGGACAGCCGCATCAAGGCCAGTTGATCCAGTACCTGGATCAGGCTGTCCTTGATCGCCGCCTCGCGCGCCTGGCGCTTGTCCGGGCTGTCCTCGTCCTCGGCGCCGACCGGCTCCAGCACGCCCTTGACCGCCAGCAACCCGTCCCAGCTGGCCGGCTGCACATGGGGATAAAGCGGCGCCAGTTCGGCGGCCAGACCGGCCAGTTGCCGCACCAAGGCGGCGTTGATCCGCACCATGGGGGCCTCGCTGGCCGCCGTCAGGTTCAAGGACAGTTGGATGTTGCCGCGCTTGAGCACACGCGCCGCCGCCTCGCGGGCGATGGGGTCCAACGCGTCCAAGCCCGGCGGCAGGCGCAGCCGCAATTCAAGCCCGCGCCCGTTGACGCTTTTGGCTTCCCACACCCACGAACCTTGGGCATCGCGCCCTTCGGCGCGGGCATAGCCGGTCATGCTGGCGACGGTCACGGGCGATCTCCTGGCAGGGTTTCGGCTTGGTTATAGCGGCGGCGCGGCCCGGCAACAACCCGGCGCGCACAGCTGATCGCCGCATAAATAAAACAATTGTTTCAGCAGAAGTCCTAAATTTCTTGTAAATTGCGCAACAAAATTGATAGTTTTTATGGGGACATAGCCATTGTAAATAGCATTTAAACAGGCAGTGAATGGCCAGCACATCACCAGCAATATCTCGGGCTCCCAGCAGGAATGCGGCAATCAACGGCGCAGGTTCACTGGCGAAAGTCCGTGCTCTCGTGTGCGAGCCCAATAGCATGATTAAACAAGGCATCAGAATTGGCCTGAATAATCTTGGTATTCGCGACATTGCCGAGGCCAACACCTTCGTCAACGCCCACAATGCGTTCGCCACCGAGCGTTTCGATATGGTGGTGATGAACTCCGAGATCGACGGCACCGACACCACCTATCTGCTGCGCGAGACCCGGCTGGGCCGCCTGGGCACCGACCCCTTCATCGTCGGCGCCATGTTGCTGGCCACCACCGACGAATCGCGCGTCCATAATTGCGTCAATTCCGGCGCCGACGATTTGCTGCTGATTCCGTTCTCGCCCGACCAGATCGCCACCCGGCTGGGTGCCTTCGCCAACCGGCGCAAGCCGTTCGTGGTGACCCATGATTACATCGGGCCGGACCGGCGCAAGCAGGCGCGGCCGGGGGCGACCTCGGCGGCGGCGTTCACCGTGCCCAATCCGGTGCAGGCCCGTGCCGCCGGCGCGGCGCCCGAACGGTATGATTCCCAGAAGTCTCAGATTTTCGGGACGCTGTCGCTGGAACGGATCAAGCGACTGGCCGCCGGCTGCGAATGGGAATGCAAGACCTTGCTGGACAAGGCCCGCGAAGGGACTCATACCCCCGAGATGGTCCTGCGCGGCGCCTTCAACCTGGAAAACCTGATCAGCGAGTTGATGGAGCGGGTCGCCCGCGACCTGCGCCACGGCACCGAGAACCTGGAAGCCCTGCTGGCCAAGAGCGCCGAAATCAAGAACCGCCCCAGCGCCGCCACCATCGGCGAGTTCGACTCGTTGCACGCCGCCGCCCGGCGCATCGCCACGACCTATACCGGCGGCTGATTTCGCTTTATCATCGGGGCATGAGCGAACGCCGCCGCCCCGCCAGGGGCCGTCCCAACGTCGTCGAGGTCATGGTCCGCGTCCCGGCCGACAAGGTCGAGGCGGTCAAGGCCTATGCCACCCGCATCGGCCGCCAACGCCCGCCCATCACCCGCGACGAAGTGATCGAGACCTTGCGGGTCCACGCCGACCTGTTCGAACGGTTCGGCGTCAAGTCGGTTTCCCTGTTCGGATCAGTGGTCAGGGACGAGGCCAGGCCGATGTCCGACGTCGATCTGATGGTCGAATTCCTCCCCGGCCAGCCGGGCGGGCTGTTTCGCTATGTCGAATTGAAACATGCCCTGGAAGGGGTGCTGGGTCGCCCCGTCGATCTGATCACCAAGGGCAACATCAAACCCCGGCTGCAGGCGCATATCCTGGCGGAATGCGTGCCGGTGCTGGGCGAGGAGGCCTGTGAACTGTGAGCCACAAGGATTGGCGGGTCCGCATCGAGGACATGCTGGAAGCCATCGAACGGATCACCCGCTATGTCGATGGCATGAACACCGCCGCTTTCGTCGCCGACCCGCGCACCCAGGATGCGGTGTTGCGCAACCTTGAAGTTCTGGGCGAGGCGGCCAAGCGCATCCCGTCGCCGATCCAGCACCGCCATCCCGACGTGCCGTGGTCGCGGATCACCGACATGCGCAACATCCTGGTCCACGAATACCATTCGGTCGATCCCGCCATCATCCTTGACGCCGCGCGAGGCGACCTCCCGCCGCTGGTCGGCGCCTTGAAGGCCATCTTGACGGAGCACGACTAGGTGTCCCCCACGTCGATCCTGATCACCGGCGCGTCGTCGGGCATCGGGGAAGCCATGGCGCTTTCCTATGCCAAGCCCGGCATCGCCCTGTTCCTGTCCGGCCGCGACCGCGAACGCCTGTCCGACGTCACCAATCGCTGCCGGGCCTTGGGCGCCGAGGCCCATTCGCGCCGTCTCGACGTGACCGACCGGGCGATGATGGATGCGTGGGTCGGCGCCTGCAACGGCAGCCGGCCGCTGGATCTGGTGGTGGCCAATGCCGGCATCTCGGCCGGTACCGGCGGCAACGGCGAGACCGCCGAGCAGGCCCGCGCCATCTTCGCCACCAATGTCGGCGGGGTCATGAACACCGTCCTGCCGGCCATCGAGGTGATGCGACCGAGAAAATCGGGGCAGATCGCCATCGTGTCGTCGCTGGCGGGTTATCGCGGCCTGGGCGGCGCGCCGGCCTATTGCGCCTCGAAGGCGGCGGTCAAGGCCTGGGGCGAAGGCCTGCGTGACTGGCTGGCCGACGACGGAATCAGGGTGTCGGTGATCTGTCCGGGCTTCGTCACCACCCGCCTGACCGCGACCAATCGCTTCAAGATGCCGTTTCTAATGGATTCCGACCGCGCGGCGCGTATCATCATTTCGGGGCTTGCGGCCAATCGCGGCCGGATCGCCTTTCCCTGGCCGATGGCCATGGCGGCATGGCTGGCCGGCGCCTTGCCGAACCGCCTGATGGAAGCCGTCAGCCACCGGCTGCCCAGGAAATAGCCCGCCCTAGTGTCCTGCCCCAGAAATTCGCAAGTGAATTTCTGGGATGAGCAGGCCACTAATCTGTTGAGTTGTGTGGTGATTCCGATGTCCGCATTTTGATGCGAACTTCGGAATCACCACACTAGGAGAAGCTTGACGATGCTGCGCGTCCTCGCCACCGCCTTCGCCCTGTCGTGGCTGGCCGCCGCCCCGGCGCTCGCCGCCGAGCTGGAATATGTCTATCCCGACCAGTCGGTGTGGACCACCCGCGTCGATGCGAAGGGCGAGCCCGACAATCCGCTGCTGCGTCTGGCCAACGTGATGTTCACCCAGGCCGGCATCAAGTGGACGGCGCGGGGCTATCCCGCCAGCCGCATGTTCGAGGTGTTGAAATCGGGGACCGCCCAATTCTCGATGCTGGTCCGCGCGCCGGCCCTGGCGGAATGCTGCCTTTACGGCAAGAACCCGGTCGCCTCGACCGAGCTTCGGGCCTATCGCCAGGCCGACAGTCCGGCGCTGGTCGGAAAGGAAGGCCTGGCCGGCAAGCGGGTGGCGCTGATCCGGGGATATTCCTATGCCGGCCTCAAGGATTTCATCGCCGATCCGGCCAACGCGGTACGGACGGAAGAAGTGACCAGCCACGATTCCGCCTTCGCCCTGTTGGCGCGGGACCGCGTCGATTACGTCCTGGATTATGCCGGCCCGGCCGGCGAGGTGCTGGCAGAACACCCGATCAGCCGGGTGCAGTCCGATCTGGTGTCGCGCCTGGACGTCTATCTGGTGCTGTCCAAAACCTATCCCGACGCCGATGCGGTGATCGCGCGGCTGCAGGCCATCGCCGACCGGCTGGACAAGGAACGTATCCTGGCCGGAACGGTCAGGTAGGCGGAACCGGCTTGCGGCGGGTGAAACGCTGATCCAGGCGGATCGCCGCCACCGAGCAGGCGAACAAGGCCAGCCACACCAGACGATTCTGATAGCGGTCATGCGGGTTGGACAAGGCCCCGCACACCACGGCGTTGCCGATGATCGCCAGGATGACGGTCACCAGAAGCCCGGCCGAGATGCGGTCGCGCCGCCGCCAGGCCACCACCAGCAGACCGAACAGGGCCACCTGCGCCGCCTGGGCCACCGGCACCTGGATCTGGTTGATCAGGGTGAAGTCGATCCCTTCGGCGCGCTGCTGCATGGCGAAGCGGAACGAGCGGAAATCGCGCGGATAGCGCTTCAACACGGTCTTCACGAAGTGCCACGACATCGGCACCAGATCCTCGCCCGAGCCGATCAGGTCGATCTGGGTGATGGTATTGCGGGCCATGGCGCGGGCGACGTCGGCCGGGAAGGTCTTGATCGCCCCCGAGACGATGGCGCCGGCCTCGTCGTGCATGGCCTTCCAGCCGCCCAGATCGTCGAAGGCGCTGTCGCCCCACAGGAACTCGTCGGCGGTGTAGGGCAGACCTTCCTTGTGGGCGCACATCTTGAAGGTGGCGCCATTGGGACAGACCTCGTCCAGATACTTCTTGGCCAGTCCGTCCTGGACGAACAGGGCCAATTGCAGCACCTGCCCCGACTGGGTGAAGAAGGCCTGGCCGGTCACCGCCCAATGCAGTCCGGGCACGGCGGCCGTGCCCAAGGCCACCGCCAGCACCGGAAACAGCAGGCGCGGACGCGGCAGCCTGAGCGACAGGCGCGAGAACAGGTGCAGGCCGGTCATCGCGATGATCAGCCCGGCCGCCACCGCCACATGGGACATATGCAGGCAAATGCCCAGCGCCACCAACGGCACCAGGGCCAATCGGCGGGGCCGCGACAGATTGTCGCCAAAGGCCAGCACCGCCAGCCCCAGCACGGCGAAGCCGGCGAACATGTCGGCCAGGATCTGGCTGACCACCCACGGCAGGCCGGTGAACAGCGCGACGATCACCCCCATCAGCACATAGACCTGCGGCCGATAGCGCGCCACCCAGGCCCACACCGCCTCGTGCATGATCCAGGCGCCGATCAGTGCCTGCGTCCACGCCACCGCCCACAAGGTGCCGAAGGGATGGCCGATCCAGGTGAAGGCGCCATAGGTCATGATGCGCCAGATGATCGGCTGCCAGGTGAACGACATCTCGACATAATCTTCGGTGTCGTAATAGATCAGCGGATAGCCGTTCCACAGGGCCGGGGCCAGGAACAGGGCCGCCACCACAAGGATCGACAGCACGCGCCAGCCCCGCCAGTGGAACAGGTCCGGCCCCGCGCTCAGATGCATCGGATCACACCCGTTTCCAGCTGGTGCCGGCGGGACCGTCCTCAAGGACCACGCCCTGCTCGGCCAGATCCTTGCGGATGCGATCGGCCTCGGCCCAGTTCTTGGTCTTGCGGGCGTCCAGACGGGCGGCGATGGCCGCCTCGATATCGGCTTCCGACAGGCCGTTGCCGCCGCTGTCCGGCTGCCAGCGGAACCACGCTTCCGGGTCCTGCTTCAGCACGCCCAGAAGGTCGGCCGCCGCCAGCAGCAGCCCCTTGGCCTGGGCCTTGGCCTCCGTGTCGGCCGCCTTGTTGAGGTTGCCGGCCAGTTCATGCAGATGGCTGATGGCCAGCGGGGTGTTCAGATCGTCTTCCAGCGCCGCCATCACCTCGATGGGGGCCGCGACCTCGGCGGCCACGATGTCGGCTGCGCCGCGCAACGCGGTGTAAAGCCGGTCCAGGGTGGCGCGGGCCTGCTTCAAGCCGTCGGCGGTCCAGTCGAACGGCTGGTGATAATGGGTCGACAGCATGGCCAGGCGGATCGCCTCGCCCGGGGCGATTTCCAGCAATTCGCGCACGGTGAAGAAGTTGCCCAGGCTTTTGGACATCTTCTCGCCCTCGACCATCAGATAGCCGTTATGCAGCCAATAACGGGCGAAGGGCGCGCCGTTGGCGCACACACTTTGGGCGATCTCGTTCTCGTGGTGGGGGAACACCAGATCCTGGCCGCCGCCATGGATGTCGAAGGTGA
Source organism: Magnetospirillum sp. LM-5 (assembly GCF_902729445.1). NCBI lineage: Bacteria > Pseudomonadati > Pseudomonadota > Alphaproteobacteria > Rhodospirillales > Rhodospirillaceae > Magnetospirillum > Magnetospirillum sp. LM-5. Next base: position 80,212 of record NZ_CACVCE010000034.1, read on the forward strand.
CGCCCAGATACTGGCCGCTCATGGCGCTGCATTCGATGTGCCAGCCCGGACGGCCGCGGCCCCACGGGCTGTCCCAGCCCGGCAGATCGGGGGTGGACGGCTTCCACAGCACGAAATCGGCGGGATTGCGCTTGTAGGGCGCGACCTCGACACGGGCGCCGGCCATCATTTCGTCCATCGACCGGCGCGACAGGGCGCCGTAATCCTTCATGCTGGGCACCGAGAACAGCACATGGCCCTCGGCCTCGTAAGCGAAGCCCTTGGCGATCAGCCCCTCGATCATGGTCAGCATCTGGTTGATATGATCGGTGGCGCGCGGCTCGATGGTGGGCGGAGCCGCGTTCAATTCCGCGATGTCGTCATGGAACATCTTGGTGGTGCGTTCGGTGATCGCCGAGATCGGTTCGCCGGAATCCTTGGCGCGCTGATTGATCTTGTCATCGACGTCGGTGATGTTGCGGACATAGGTCACCGCCGGATACAGCCGGGTCAGCAGCCGGTACAGCACGTCGAACACGATCACCGGCCGGGCATTGCCGATATGAGCGCGATCATAGACGGTCGGGCCGCACACATACATGCCGACGCGATCGGGGTTCAGCGGCTCGAACACGTCCTTCTTGCGGGTCAGCGTGTTGTACAGGACCAGGGGCATGCGGGGACTCCTAGGCGGCCTTGCCGGCCAACCGTTCCAGGGCTTTTTCGCGGCCGATCAGAGGTAGCAGGTTCTTCAGTTCCGGTCCATTCTCGGCGGCCGTCAAGGCTAGGCGCAGCGGGTGAAACAGGGCGCGGCCCTTGGCCCCGGTGGCGGCCTTGATGGCATTGGTCCAGGCACTCCAGGTCGATGCATCCCACGGCTCGGGCGGCAACAGACCGGCCGCCGCGTCCAGGAAGGCCTGATCCTCGACCACCGGCACGATCGGGCCAGCCACCACCGGCCACCATTGGCGGGCGTCGGCCATCTTGGCCAGGTTGCCCTTGACCGCCTCCCAGAAGCTTTGGTCGGCCTGATCCAGCCCCAGGGCGGCCAAGGCCGGTTGGGCCTCGGCGAAGCTCATGGCGTGCAGCAGCCGGGTGTTGAGATGGGCCAGTTCGACCGGGTCGAACTTGGCGGTCGAGCGGCTGAAATGGGTGATCGAGAATTCCTCGATCAGGCTGTCCAGACTGTTGCGTTCCTCGATGGCGTCCGAGGTGCCCAGCTTGGCCAACAGGGAATTGACCGCCATCGGCAGCACACCGTCTTCGCGCATTTCGGACAGCGACAGCGAGCCCAGCCGCTTGGACAGGCCCGCCCCGGAAATGTCGGTCATCAGCGGCAGGTGGGCGAATTGCGGCGGTGTGGCGCCGATGGCGCGGAACAGCTGCAATTGCGGCGCCGAATTGGTGACGTGGTCCTCGCCGCGGATGATGTGGCTGATGGCGTAATCGGCGTCATCGACCACGCTGGGCAGGGTGTAAAGGAAGGTGCCGTCGGCGCGGATCAGCACCGGGTCGGACAGCGAGGCGCAATCCACATGCATCGCTCCCTTGACCAGATCCTCCCACTGCTCGACGCGGTGATCCAGCTTGAAGCGCCAGTGGGGCGTGCGGCCCTCGGCGATCAGACGCTCGAGCTCGACCTTGGGCAGGTGCAGGTGGGCGCGGTCATAGACCGGCGGCTGGCCGCGCGCCAGCTGGCGCTTGCGCTTGTATTCCAGCTCTTCCGGCGTCTCGTAGCAGGGATAAAGCCGGCCCTGGGCCTTCAGCGCCTCGGCCACCTCGCGATAGCGGTCCAGCCGGGCCGATTGGTGGAAATGGCGATCCCATTCCAGCCCCAGCCAGTCAAGGTCGGCAGCGATGGCCGCGACATATTCGGGCTTCGAGCGCTCGGCATCGGTGTCGTCGTAGCGCAGCACGAAATAGCCGCCATGCGCCTTGGCGAACAGCCAGTTGATCAGGGCGACGCGAGCATTGCCCACATGCAGCAGCCCGGTGGGGCTGGGGGCGAAACGGACGGTGACCGACACGATTCAGATGGTCCTGGTGAAGCCGTTGGTGATGGGATAGCGCCGATCGCGACCGAACGAGCGGCCGGTGATCTTGACGCCGGGCGGGGCTTGGCGGCGCTTGTATTCGGCGCGGTCGAGCATGCGCCAGACCCGGCGCACCACATCTTCGGGGTAGCCCTGGGCGACCGTCTCGGTGACGCCCATCTCGCCCTCGATCAGGCAGGACAGGATGCCGTCCAACTGGTCGTAGGGCGGCAAGGTGTCCTGGTCCTTCTGGTCGGGCTTCAACTCGGCCGAGGGCGGCTTGGTGATGACCCGCTCGGGCATCACCGGGCCACTGGGCCCCAAGGCGCCGTCGGGACGGCAGAGGTTGCGCCACCGGCACACCGCGAACACCGCGGTCTTGTAGACGTCCTTCAACACGGCATAGCCGCCGCACATGTCGCCGTAAAGGGTGGCGTAACCGGTGCTCATCTCGCTCTTGTTGCCGGTGGACAGGACCATCGGGCCGAACTTGTTGGACAGCGCCATCAAGGTCAGCCCGCGCGATCGCGATTGCAGATTCTCCTCGGTGATGTCGGCCTTGTGGCCGGCAAAGGACGGCGCCAGCATCACCCCGAAGGCGGCCATCGCCGGCTCGATGGATACCGTATCCAGCCGGCACCCCAGCAAGCGGGCGACGCCTTCGGCGTCCTCGAGGCTTTCATGACTGGTATAAGGCGACGGCATCATCACGCACCACACCTTGTCCGCCCCCAGGGCGTCGACGGCCACCGCCGCCGCCAGGGCCGAATCGATGCCGCCCGACAGGCCCAGCACCACGCCGGGAAAGCCGTTCTTGGTGACATAGTCGCGCAGGCCCAGCACCATCGCCTGATAAAGGCTTTCATCGGCGCAGGGTTCGGGGGCCAGCGCGCCGTCGGCCTGCCAGCCGGCACCGTTCCGAGTGAAGGTCAGGGTCGTCACCTCTTCGCGCCAGGCCGGCAGGCGGGCGACCATCTGGCCCTTGCCCGCCAGTACGAACGAGGCGCCGTCGAACACCAGTTCGTCCTGACCGCCGATCTGGTTGACATAAACCAGCGGCAGGCCGGTGGCGGCGACCCGCTCGGCGGCACGCTCCAGCCGCACCCCGGCCTTGGCCAGCTCGAACGGCGAACCGTTGGGCACCAGCAGAATTTCGGCCCCCAGCGCCGCCAGCCCGTCGGCGACGTCGGCGTACCACATGTCCTCGCAGATCATCACGCCCAGCTGGATGCCGCGAAACAGGATCGGCGCCGGCAGCGGCCCGGCGGTGAACACCCGGGCTTCGTCGAACACGCCGTAATTGGGCAGATGCGCCTTCAGCCGGGTGGCGGCGATGGCGCCCTTGTCCAGCAGCAGGACGGCGTTGTAGGTGTGGTCCTCGACCCGCCAGGGCGCGCCGATCAGCACCGCCGGCCCGCCATCGTCGGTATCGGCGGCCAGATCGTCGACCGCACCTTCGACCGCATCCAGGAACGCGGCCTTCAGCACCAGATCCTCGGGCGGATAGCCCGAGATGGTCAATTCGGGGAACACCACCAGATCGGCGCCGTCGCGGGCGGCGCGGAGGCGGGCCTCGCGGATGCGGGCGACGTTTCCGGTGACGTCACCGACCACCGGATTGATCTGGGCGAGAGCGATGGTTATTGCCTGGGACATGGCCCCAAAGCCTAGGGACCGGGACGCTGGCTGTCAATGTGCAGAGCCGGCAATTCCTGCTATCCTGGCCCAGTCAGGGGAGTTTCGCGAGCATGACCACCTTCGATCCGCCGTCCGGACCAAGCGGCCCCAAGGCCTGCGAGGCCATCGCCAACACCATGATCGGCCATTTCACCACCCGGCTGGAGGTGGAAGCGGCCCGTCGGGGTGGCGCGCTTTCCGCCGCCGCCATCCGCGAACTGGCCGAATCCTTCCTGGCCGAGGAAGCCAAGCGCTTCCAGTCGGTGTTTCGCCGCTCGTACGATGCCTGCTCGGTAACGCGCGAGGCCAAGCAGTGGGAAAGCGCCAGGCGCAAGCCGTTCGACCGCATCCTGATGAAGGCCTTCGCCCCCCTGTTCCCGCCCCGCCAGGGCGACGATGGCGGCAAGGGCGTGCTTTCGCGCCGGGTGATCCCCGGCTTCAACCTGGCCATCGACAAGATGATCGGCCCGATGCTGTACGAGCAATGCCAAAGGAAAAGCCAGGCCATCTTGGACCGCCACCGCGCCAGCAGCGGCGGCTATGATTGGGAACGCATCCATGCCGACCCAGAAACCCACGCCTTGACCACCGATGTCCTGGTGGTGGTGGCCCATTATTTCAGCGCCTTCGAGCATCGCCGCGACTGGTTCCTGTCATTGGTCAACTCGCATCTGGCCCCGGCTCAGCCCGGCTCGCCCGATTCCACCTGGCAGCTGACCGAGACCAGTTTCGCCGAGATGATGCGGGCCCTGTTTGCCGACGTCCGCGCCCAGGTGGTGGCGCGGCCGGCCGAGCTGAGAAGGCGCTATGGCGAGCACACCGTCGATACCGTCGCCGCCTTCTTTCGCCGGCTCGACCAATTGTGACCATTGTGTTCGAGACTTGGCTGGCCGAGCGCTTCCCGGCGACGGCGCAGCCCGCCGGCAAGGCAAGAATCGAGGAATGGCGCAAGGCCGGTGCGCCGCCGCCGCTGGCCTGGCGCTCGCTGGCCCATCTGGCCCGGTCCGGCGGCTTGCTGGACCTCGCCATCGAGACCTTGGAATGCGGCCTGGCCGAGGCGCCAGGCGATGACGGCCTGCTGGCCGACCGTGCCTGCCTGGCCACCCAGGTCGGCGACGATGACACCGCCCGCGACCTCACCGCCCGCATCATTCCGGGCAGCCCCTTCAGAATCTTGCCGCTTCTGACCGCCTTCGAGGCGGGCACCCATGACGACATCACCGAACTGGTCGCGGCCCTGGGCGGCCTTGGCCAGTGGGACGACGGCCACGACCGGCTGGTCAAGGCCTGCCGCCAGGCCGGGCGCGCGGGCGAGGGAGCGGGCTTCGTCGCCCAATGGATGGGCCGCCACGGGATCGCGCCGATGGCGCTGGTCCGGGCCGGCGAGGCCTTGCTGGAAGCCGGCCAGCCCGAGGCATCGCTCCGGATGCTGCAGCCGATCTGGCAGGCCAACGAAGATAGCTTGGCGGCGATGATCGGACCCTGCCGCCCCCCCACCACCTTGCCCGACGCCATCGAGGCCAAGATCGAGCACGGCCTGGCCGCGCCCCCCAACCCGCCTTTCGCCCTGCCCGGGGCCGAGCTTTCCCCCGACGGCGCCCGCGTCTTGTTCGTCGGCGCCGCCACCAATGGCGGCCGCGAGGTCTTCCCCAACGATCTGGCCGCCCATTTGGCCGCCACCGCCGATGTGGCCGGGGGCCAGCTGGATCTGTGGCTGGACGATTCCACCGGCAAGCCCTTGGAAGTGCGCGCCCCCGACAGCGCCATCGCCCAGCGGCTGGCGGCCCTGGCCCAGCATATCGAGCGCACCCGCCCCGACATCGTGCTGCTGGATTGCAGTTGGTCGCCGACCGGGCGCGGGCTTTCCCGCGACATGGTGGCCGGGTGGAAGGCCCGGTTCGGCTTCCGGCTGGTCTGCATGTTCCGCGACGCCCTGAAGGCGGCCCAGTCGCTGATGGAATATTGGGCGGAAATTTCCGAGGGCGTTCTGGTGTTCGATCCCCACTCGCCGGCCCTGCCGGCCATGGGCGGCAAGGGCGTGGCCATTCCGGTGCCGGCCTTGCACCCGCCCTTCGCGCCGGGGACCAACGACAAAGGCTTGCTGTTCGTGGGCGGGCTGGCCCAGCCCCACCGGGTGATGCTGCTAGCCGCCCTGGCCAACCGGCCGCTGGGCCTGACCCTGTTGATCGGCGCCGAACGAAAGCAGCGTACCGCCAACTCGGCCGATTATGCCGCGCACCTGGCCCGGGCCGGCATGGTCTTGAACCTTGCCGCCCACGACCAGGCCGAACGCCTGGTCACCGGCCGGGTATGGGAATCCATCGCCTGCGGCGCCTTATTGCTTGAACAGGACGGCAGCGGCACCGAAGCCTTCTTCACCCCCTGGCACCATTACCTGCCCTGGTCCCATGCCGGCGACATCGAGGGCATCTGCCGGGTGCTGGAACGCCGCCCCGACCTGCGCGACGCCATCGCCAGCCGGGCCCTGGCCTTTGCCCGCGACCATTACGGCCCCGACAAGGTGTGGCGCGCAGTGCTGGCGGCGGGACGGGAAAAGCCCCCGTCCCACCAAAATCAATCTTGACGGATTTTTCCCGGCAGACATAAATATTAATGGTTGTTTTGCGTCGGGAGGGCTGGTCATGAGGGGAACGGAAAAGCTTCATCCAGAGGTTCGCCGCCGCGCTGAAAAGCTGGTCCAGTTGGCGATGGAGCGCTTCAAGCTGGAAGTGCAGATCACCGAGACCTTGCGCACCGCCGAGGAACAGGCCGCCTTGTTCGCCCAAAGCAGGAAACCCCTGGACGAGGTCAACGCCCTGCGCAAGCAGGCCGGCATGGCGCCCATCGACGAGGCGCGCAATCGCCATGCGGTCACCTGGGCGCCGACGGCCAGCGACAGTTTCCACGGCTATGGCCTGGCCTTCGACATCGTGGTCAAAAGTGGCCGCCAGGTCGATTGGAGCAATGGGTGCGACTGGAACCAGGACGGCGTCAGCGACTGGGCTCAGGTGGGCGGCCTGGCCGCCGAATGCGGCCTTGAATGGGGCGGGAACTGGACCAGCAAGCCCGACCTGCCCCATTACCAGGCGCCGCAGGGCTGGACCATCGCCTCTCTGAAGGCCCGCGGCATGGTGGCCGGGCGGACGGTGACCGAGGTGCTGACCGCCTGATCCTGACCCTACCCCACCAGATGCCGATAGATGCGCGGCAATGCCGCCGTCAGCTGGGCCAGATGGTGGACGATGGCATAGCCGCCGCGGCCAAACAGGTGCGGGAAATAGGTCTGCGCCTTCTTGTCGATGGTGACCCCGAACACCGCCATGCCCTTGGCGCGGGCCTCGGCCACCGCCTTCCTTGTATCCTCGATGCCGTAGCGGCCTTCGTAATGGTCGATGTCGTTGGGCTTGCCGTCGGTGATCACCAGCAGCAGACGGTGACGGTTGGGCCGTTCCTCCAACTGCTTGGTGACGTGGCGGATGGCGGTGCCGATGCGGGTGAAATAGCCGGGCTTGACCGCGCCGATGCGGCGCATCACCGCCGGGCTTAAGGTTTCGTCGAAATCCTTGACGGTATCGACCTTGACCCAGGCCCGCTTGCGCGAGGTGAAGGTGTAGATGGCGAAGGGGTCGTCGCAGGCGGCCAGTCCGTGGGAAAATACCGCCAACGCTTCCTTGGCCACATCCAACACCCGGCGGTTTTCCACCCAGGAATCGGTCGAGAGCGAGGCATCCAGAAGCACAGCCACCGCCAGGTCGCGCTCCATCGGCCGGCGCTGCATGTAGACCCGGTCGGAACATTGGCCCGAGGCGGCCAGGTCGGACCTGGCCCGCACCACCGCCTCGGTGTCCAATTCCGAACCATCGACCTGGGCACGCAGAAGCTGGGCCTTGGTGCGCAGCGCCTCGAACTGGCGCTTGACCTGGCGGATACGCCGACGGGCCTGCTCGTCCGGGACCCAATTCTCGCCTTCCTCGGGGGCCACCGCCACATGGACCACGCAATGGTCCTTGTGATAGCAGGCGGCGCGATGATCCCATTCGGGATACAGATGGGTGCCGGACAGCTTGGTGGTGTCGGTCGCCTCGGGCGGCAGGTCCAGGTCGAACTTCAGCTTGGTCGCCGCCTTCTTGCCATGTTGCGAGATGGTGATCTTGTCCATCTCCTCGGCGGCCTTCTTGGCTTCCTCCTCGTCGGGATCGTCTGCGCCGCGATTGACGTTGACCATGTCGGCGAAGGACAGGATCTTCTCGAAGCGGTTCAGGATCAGCGGGTCCTTGCGGTCGGCATTGTCCTGCTTCTTGCGCTCGGCGTGGCGGCGCTTGTTGTCCGCACCTTCCTCTTCCTTCTTCGAATCCGGCGTCGAGATTTCGTCCTCGTCCAGCCGCGGTTCGGGCTCGCGGTGCAGCGCCTCGCCCCACAGCGGACAGGGCAGGAACGGCTTGTAGGTGGCGGGCGCCGACAATTGGTCGGGAATGATGCCCGACAGGACCGGACGCAACGGGTTGGCGGGGTCGGCCGGCCCGCCCAGCAATTCCGTCACCAATGCCTCGACCTGGGCCTCGATGCCGGCGACCGGGCGTTTGGGGCGCAGGGCACGCAGCACCGCCGACAGCACGCCATACCGCTTGGCCAGGCCGGGAAACTGGGCGGTGACCGCCCGCGTCGCCAGCGAGGCCCGGGCCAGGAAGGCCAGGTCGGTCCGCAAGGGGTCGGATTCCTGCGGGCCGGCCGGCGGCAGCATCGCGAAGAAGGCGGCCAGCCAGAAATAGAGATCGCGATTGTGACCGGCCTCGGGGAAATGGTCCAGGACGTCGGGCAAGGACAGCGACACCTCGTCGCGGGCGGCGACCACCATGCGTTCGTCGTCCATGCCGATCCGCTGGCGCCAGGTCAGCCGGTGTTCCGACGTGCGCAGCGAGGCCGAGGCGATGGCGACGCCCGAATCGCCGCCAAGGCCGCGAAAGAACACCGCCAGCTGGGCGCGGACCTCGTCCAGCGCGACGGCGGCGTCGGGGTGGCGCGGCCAGGAATGCTTCTCGCCGACCAAACGGTGCCAGAAGCGGCCGACGGTTTCTTCCAGTTCCAGCTTCTCGAGCCAGCTCATCGGCGTTACCCGAACACCGCGACGACCAGTTCGTCCAGCCCTTTCTTGACGTCGAAATCGTCGGTCAGCGGCTCGATCATCGCCGCCTGCACCGCCTCGCGCACCGGCAGCCCGGCATTGATCAAGGTGGCGCAATAGACCAGCAGACGGGTCGAGACGCCCTCTTCCAGATCGTGGCCCTTCATGGCGCGCAGCTTCTGGGCCAGCATCACCAGCGAGACCACCTGTTCTTCAGGCAGGCCGGATTCGGTGGCGACCACCTTGCGCTCGATGTCGGCCGGCGGGAAGTCGAACTCGATGGCGACGAAGCGCTGGCGGGTCGAAGGCTTGAGCTGCTTCAGGACGTTCTGATAGCCGGGATTGTACGACACGATCAGCATGAATTCGTCGGGCGCATCCAACAGCTCGCCGGTGCGATCCAGCGGCAGGATGCGGCGGTCGTCGGTCAAGGGGTGCAAGACCACGGTGACGTCCTTCCTGGCCTCGACCACCTCGTCCAGGTAGCACATGCCGCCGGTGCGCACCGCCTGGGTCAGCGGGCCGTCGGCCCAGATGGTGTCGCCGCCCTTCAGCAGGTAGCGCCCGGTCAGGTCGGCGGCGGTCAAATCATCGTGACACGAGACCGTGTGCAAAGGCCGGCCCATGCGGGCGGCCATATGGGCGACGAAGCGGGTCTTGCCGCACCCCGTGGGCCCTTTCAACAAAAGCGGCAGCTTGTGGCGGAAGGCCAGCTCGAACAGACGGCATTCGTTGCCCACGGGCATGTAGAAGGGGATGTCGGTCTGGGTGCCGCTCATTGGTATCACTCCGGTTTAAGTGTCGTGTAAAAGTCCTTCGCTTCGCTCAGTGTACTTTTGCACGTTGATTCAAAAGGAGAAAAATAGGCTTGGGGCGGCCCTGCGCCTATTTTTCGCGTTTGACAGCCGCCATGAGGCGAGCCGTGCTCGCCTCATGGCGGGAGAACAAGCCAATCCCGCGCGGAAAGCTTGCTTGAGCACGGGGTTTCCAAACAGAATCGGGGAAAAGTACACCGAGCCGAAGCCTGGGGACTTTTTCGCGGGAGACGGTTTGCTGTCCATAAAAAAGGGGCGGCCCGCTTGGTTTTAAAGCGGCCCGCCCCCCTTTGATCACACCTTACTCGGCGGGCTGATAACCCGTCTTGGCGGCCTGCGCGGCCTTGCCCGGAACCACCAGGGAGTAGACGATCAGGATCACGCCAACCAGGGTGAACAGACCGGCGCCCAGACGGAACCAGTAGAACAGAGCCAGCTGTTCCTGAACTTCCATGAAGTTCATGCCCAGCACGCGCTGCAGATGGGTCTGCACCACGCCGGCGAAGGTCAACGCGAAGGTCATGAAGGTCACCGCCGAAGTGGTGATCCAGAAGCCCCACATGTTGAGCAGCTGGTTATAGGGCTCGCGCTTCAGAAGCAGCGGCATGGCATAGGTGAACATCGCGACGTTCAGCATGACATAGGCGCCGTAGAAGGCGAGGTGGCCGTGAGCCGCGGTCACCTGGGTACCGTGGGTGTAGTAGTTGATCGGGGCCAGGGTGTGCAGGAAGCCCCACACGCCGGCGCCGAAGAAGGCGAAGGTCGAGCAGCCCAGGCACCACAGCAGCGCCGCCTTGTTCGGGTGCTGACGGCCGCCCTTCCACACCATGTAGAAGGTGAACACCACCATGGCGAAGAACGGCAGGACTTCCAGGGTCGAGAAGATCGAGCCGATCCACTGCCAATAGGTCGGCGTGCCGATCCAGTAGTAGTGGTGGCCGGTGCCCAGGATGCCGGTGAACAGGGTCATCGAGATGATGATGTACAGCCACTTCTCGACGATCTCGCGATCGACGCCGGTCAGCTTGATCATCAGGAAGGCCAGCACCGAAGCCATGACCAGTTCCCACACGCCTTCCACCCACAGATGGACGACCCACCACCAGAACATCTTGTCCAGGACCAGATTGTTCGGGTTGTACAGCGAGAACAGGAAGAACACCGCGATGCCCCACAGGCCCATCAGCAAGACGTTGGTGATGGCGGTCTTGCGACCCTTCAGCACCGTCATGGTGACGTTGTAGAGGAACATCAGGGCGACCACGACGATGGCCAGCTTGATCCACAGCGGCTGTTCCAGGAACTCGCGGCCTTCGTGGATCTTGAACAGGTAGCCGACCACCGCGGCGGCGGCGCCGATCAGGAACAGCCAGAACTGCAACACGGCCAGGCCGGGGCTGTGCAGTTCGGTCTCGGATTCTTCCGGGATCAGGTAGTAGGCGCAGCCGAAGAAGCCCATCAGCAGCCAGACGATCAGCGCATTGGTGTGAATCATGCGCAGGATGTTGAAGGGAACCAGGTCAGCCAGGAAATTCGGCTTGACGACCACGGTGCCCAGAAGGGTGCCGAACAACACCTGCGCGACGAACAGAGCCATCGCACCTGCGAAGTAATACAGCGCCACCTTTTGCGATTGGTATTTCATAGTCTTTACCTCGCGCCTTAACCGCTGACCTTCGGCGGCCAATTCTGGGTGTTGATCTCGCTGGTCCACTTGAAGAAGTCAGCGAGGTCATCCAGTTCCTTCTCGGAGAGATTGAACTGGGGCATCTGGCGGCGGCCTTCGATGCCCGAGGGCTGGCCCTTCATCCACGCCTTCAGCGCCTCGCGGGCGCCGTTGGCGTCTTCCTTGCCGCCGAAGCGCACCCACACATTGGCCAGTTCCGGCGCGTAGTAGGCGCCTTCACCGATCAGGGTGTGGCAATTGATGCAAGAATGTTTTTCCCAAACATGCTTGCCGGCCGCCACCGAAGGGGTGACGGGGTTGGCTGCTGCAATGGCGTTGGCCCTGGTCACGCTATGCGCGGTCAAGGCGACAAACACCACGAAGAAAAACGCCGTACCGCCGTAAAAAATATTACGGGCAGCGGCTTTCGTCAGTGTCTCGGACATGGTCGCTCCTCGAACGATGAGGGTTTGAACTCCATCCACCGCGGTTCCCCCCGACGGTGGTCGCACCCTTTACATTTCAAGCCTGGAGTGAGGACATGCCCCACCACGAGGACGAAGCTATCCGGGCTGGCAAGGAGCCAGCTTTAACATTGGTCAAGACTAAGGAATTTAGGCGGTCTTTTGCCCGGAACGGCAAAATCAGCTGGACGGGTCCAGCACGCGGCGCGTCACCGCCCAATTGCCCAGGCGGCGATCGCATTCGCCGACATGTTCCATCATCCAGCGGCCGACGACCTCGCTGACCACCGTGCGGTCACGGTCGGCGCAGACATTGCCCTCGCGCATGCGGCGCAATTGGTGGACCAGGCGCCAATGCTCGCGCCGGTGATGGTCTTCGTACGGGTAGTCGGCCTGCTCCATCAGCGCTTCCTGGGCCAGGAAGTTGCGGTCGACATAGCGCAACAAGGCGGAAATCCGCGTGCATTGGGTGCGGTCGCATACGCCACCGGCCCGCCGGCATTCGACCATCGGCTCGAACAGGCGGTTCATCAGGTAGCACAGGCCCTCGGTGCCGGCGTCGATTTCGCGAACACCAACCGTCAGGCTCTTGTGGCCTGGAATGGGCATGGACATGCTCCCCGATTTTCTGGGCCGGTTGGCCCATTGTTTTTATGACGATACGGCAACGGCAAGCGCCGCCGCAACGGAAAATCCACAGCGAAAAATTGTGCATCGCAGCACCGCGCGGGCGGTTGACAGCCCATCGACCCATCGGCTAAACATGCGAATGATTATCACTTGCATGCGGTGTTTCCATGAGCCATCTCGATCGAACCTCCCTGGCAAGCATTCCGTGGACCCGACCGATGGGAGCCGGCGATTTCATCTGGCTGGCGGCGTTGGGCTGCGCGGCGCGGCGCGCCATCGACACCGAGACGATCTGCCAGGCCATCGACACCATCTCGGCCGGCCAGTGGAGTCCGTCGGGCCAATTGGTGTGCGACTGCCTGGATGAAATGGTCCGCGGCGGCCATCTGTCGGCCGAGCCGACCAGTCCCGACCCGGTCTTCGCCATCACCGAAGCGGGCCGAGAGACCTTGTCCCTGATGCTGTCCTTGCCGCTCGACCAGCCCGGCGCGGCGTTGGGCCAGACCGGCCTGAGACTGAAGCTGGCGTTCCTGGATCTGGTCGACGTCGCCGAACGACGCCGCCATCTGGAAACCATGATCAGTAGCCTCGAGGCCGAATTGAAGGGCCGCGACCTGGCCTGCGGCGACTGCCAGGCGTTGGGCTGCTTCGGCCGAATCTGGCGCAATCACGACCTCGAGCACCTGCACCGCGACCTGTCCATGCTGCGAAAACTGGCCGGATTCATCGCCGACGGCACCTGAACGATACAGGCCGGAATCGGGGGATGATTCAATTCATCATTTGGTTGCTCATTTTTTGTATCGCCCCTAATATGCAATCCGTAATTTTTGGTAAGTGGGGAGGATGTCGTGCCTGCAATCGACGAGTCAGCCCTGAGGGCCGTGGGTATTCGCCCCACACGTCAGCGCCTGACCATCGCCCGAATCATCCATGATGGCGGCCGCCGCCATCTGACGCCCGACAGCCTGCACCAAGAGGCGAAGTCGGCCGGGATTCGCCTGTCACTGGCGACCGTCTACAACACCTTGCACGAATTCGCCGCCGCCGGCCTGGTCAAGCGGGTGCCGGTGGGCGAGCGCAGCTGGTTTTGCACCAACGTCTCGGAACACCACCATTATTACCACGAGGCCACCGGCCGCATCGAGGACATCCCCGGCACGCAGCCGCGGGTCCTTGACCTGCCGACCGCGCCGCCGGGCATGGAAATGGTGGGCGTCGATGTGATCATCCGCGTCCGCAAGGCGTCCTGAGCCATTCATCGCGACCCAAAGGCCCCGGATCAGCGTCCGGGGCCTTTTTCGTCGTCAGGCTTCCTTGGCCCGCAGCCGCGCCAGGCTGTCCATCAACGTGGCCCGCGCATAGGGCTTGACGACATAGCCATCGACCTTCAGGGCGGCGGCGGTGCGGACGTCGTCCGGCTCCTTCTTCGAGGTCACCATGACGAAGCGAACGCCGGGATGCAGTGGCTTGACCACCGACAGCAGGGTCAGCCCGTCCATTTCCGGCATCATCCAATCGCAGAAGATGATGTCGGGCACGCCCTTGGTCTCGATTTGACGCAAGGCGTCCTCGCCATTGGTGGCGACGCGCACCTTGGTCGCGCCGATACTGCGCAGCAGCCCCGCCAGCACCATCCGCGACGAACTTTCGTCCTCGACGACGATGATGGATTTATCGGCCACCCACTCCAACAATTCGTTCTCGCTCATGATCTTAGCCTTACTCCGTCCAGGCGTTCGGTCATGGGCGCCCCGTCGCCCGTCAATGCTCAATAGCATAGAGCATTAGTTTGGTGCGCCTCTTGTCGCTGGTCAAGACAGGCGCCGCTAACCACGCCCGAATCGCACCGGCACGCGCTTTCTGCCCCAGGTGCCGGGGCCGGCCTCGAAATGGCCGGCGATCCGGGTTCCACAATCCGGGCAGGTGCCGTCGGGCCGCAGGTGCCAGCGGGTGATCTGGTGCCAGTCGCGGCCGATCAGCTTGGCGCCGCAGCCGGGGCAATAGGTGCTGCCGCCGGCCTCGTCATGGACGTTTCCGGTATAGACGTAGTGCAATCCAGCCCGTCGGGCGATGTCTCGCGCGCGGGCCAGGGTGGACAGCGGCGTGTTGGGCAGGTCGGTCATCTTGTAATCGGGATGGAAGGCCGAGAAATGCAAGGGCACGTCGGGCCCCAGCTCGGTCGCCACCCAGGCCGCCAGCGCCGCCAGTTCGTCATCGCCGTCATTCTGGCCGGGAATCAGCAAGGTGGTGATCTCGAACCACACGTCGGTTTCATGCTTCAGGTACTTCAAGGTCTCCAGCACGGCGCCAAGATGGCCGCCGCACAGCGTGTGATAGAACTCCTCGGTGAAGGCCTTGAGGTCGATATTGGCGGCATCCATGTGGGCATAGAACTCGGCCCGGGCCTCGGGCGCGATATAGCCGGCCGACACCGCCACAGTCTTGATCCCCGCCGCCCGGCAGGCCTTGGCGGTGTCGATGGCGTATTCCAGGAAGATCACCGGGTCGTTGTAGGTGAAAGCCACCGCGCGCGCCCCGGTCTGCAGCGCCGCCCGGGCGATGTCTTCGGGGCCGACCAATTGGTTCAGGCGGTCGATCTCGCGCGCCTTCGAGATGTCCCAGTTCTGACAGAACTTGCAGGTCAGATTGCAGCCGGCGGTGCCGAACGACAAGACCCCGGTGCCGGGCAGGAAATGGTTCAGCGGCTTCTTCTCGATCGGGTCGACGCAAAATCCCGACGAGCGGCCATAGGTGGTCAGCACCATGGCTTGGCCCATGCGGGCGCGCACGAAGCACAGGCCACGCTGGCCGTCGTTCAGCTTGCAAAAGCGCGGGCAGACATCGCACTGGATGCGGCCGTCTTCCAGGACGTGCCAGTGGCGGGCGGGGAAGTGCGATCCTTGGACATCGGTCATGGACGACCACCCTTTGCTTGGCCGCGCCTGCAATGGGCGCAAGACACGATATCCGAATTGATCATTCGGATTGGGTATAAGACCCGATTATAGCGTAAAATGCCGACTATGACTGCCATTCGCCCCACTGCCGTCGCCGGTCAGTTCTATCCGGCCGACGCCGCCCAATTGGCCCAGCAGGTCGATTCCTATCTGGGCCAGGCCGGCGCGCGCACGCCCGCCCGCGCACAGGTGCCCAAGGCGCTGATCGCCCCCCATGCCGGCTATGTCTATTCCGGGCCGGTGGCCGCCAGCGCCTATGCCCTGCTGGAACGCGGCCGTGACACCATCACCCGCGTCGTCCTGTTGGGGCCGTCACACCGCGTGGCCTTTCGCGGCATGGCGGTCAGCGGGGCCGAAGCCTGGGCCTCACCCCTGGGTCCCGTGCCCATCGACCGCGCCTTCATCGCAGGCCTGCAGGGCGTCCCCATGCTGGGCAGCCTGGACGCCGCCCATGCGCAGGAACATTCGCTGGAAGTCCATGTCCCCTTCCTGCAGCGCTGCCTGACCCGCTTCACCCTGGTCCCGGTGGTGATCGGCGACGCCCGACCGGAAGAAGTGGCCGCCCTGCTGGACGCCGCCTGGGGCGGGCCGGAAACCTTGATCGTCATCTCGACCGACCTGTCGCATTACCTGGATTATCCGTCCTGCCAGAAGCTCGATTCCGCCTCGGTCGCCGCCATCGAGCGGCTGGACCCCAACGGCCTGGGCCGCGACCAGGCCTGCGGCCGCATTCCCGTCGGCGGCCTGTTGCTGGCGGCCCAGCGCCGCGGCCTGGAGATCGTCACCCTGGACGTGCGCAATTCCGGCGACACCGCCGGCCCGAAGGACCGGGTGGTCGGCTATGGCGCCTGGGCGCTGTACCCGGCCGAACCATCGGCCGAGGACCCAATCCGCGCCATGGGCGAGTTGCTGAAACAGCTGGCCTGGGCCTCGATCCGGGTCGGGCTGCAAACCGGCCACCCTGCGCGCGAGGTGATGACCTCCGACATGCCGGCGGCGATGGGCCAGCCCGGCGCGGTGTTCGTCACCCTGAAGCGGGCCGGTCAGTTGCGCGGCTGCATCGGCTCGGCCATTGCCTGGCGGCCGCTGTTGGACGACGTCACCGACAACGCCTTCAAGGCGGCCTTCAAGGACCCGCGCTTTCCCCCGCTGAAGGCCGACGAGGTGCAAGGCCTGGACCTGTCGGTGTCGGTGCTGACCCCGCCCGAGCCGATGACGTTCGTCGATCAGGCCGATCTTCTGGCGCAGCTTCGCCCGCGCATCGACGGGCTGATCATCGAGGATGGCGGTCATCGCGCCCTGTTCCTGCCGTCGGTGTGGGAACAACTGCCCGACAAGGGGCAGTTCCTGGCCCACCTCAAGCAAAAGGCCGGCATGCCCGTGAACCATTGGTCCACGAGCTTCAAGGCCAGCCGCTTCCAGGCGGTGGAAATCAAGTAATCAGGCGGCGAACTGCCGGCCCAACTGGTCCAAGGTGGCGATCACCCGCTTGGACAGCTCCTCCAGTTCATCCATCCCGGCCAAGGCCTGGGGCTGGTCGCCGGAATTGAGCGCCACCAGCACATCGCGGCCCTTGGTGTGGACCGGACGGTGATGGTCCAGCAATTCGCGGAATGCCGGCAGCGACATCATGCGGTCGTCGGTGACATTGTCGTACCACTTGCCCAACCGGCAGGTGTGGTGCGTCGACAGGTCCGCCGGCAGCAGCCTGAGTTTCCCGGCCACCGCCTCGGCCACCCGTCCGACGAAGGCGCGGTGATCGTCCTTGGTCAGGTCCATCAGCTTCGAGATCGACGATTTCGACAAGGAATCGACCCGAGCGCTCTCCAGCTTGCCGGCGACGAAATGCATGTGCAGGAAGCCCTCGGTGCAGGCCGAGATCTCGGCTTCCAGCGTGATGTTCTCGGAGGCGATGGTCATGGTCACGCGCGAGCCGCGGGTGCATTGCTCGCCTTGGACCGCGGTGGTCATCGCCCCGTCTTCCGACAGATCGTGGATGATCACCTTGGCCGACCGGCCGTCCCTGGACAGTTCGGCCTCCAGCATGGTGGCGCGGCGGCGGCCCTTGCGGCGGTTGGCGAAGTCCGACGAGGTGCGCACCGCCTTGATCAGAAGCTTGCGCATGCTGACCAGCGATTCGTCCATGCGCACGGCGCTTTCGCTGACCGCGTGCGAGGCGCCGTCGGCGTTCTTGACGCTTTCCTCGACCGAATACATCCGGCTTTTGACCGCTTCGGCCTGTTCGGCGGTCAAGGACACGTTGCGGGCGATCTCGCTGGTGGCGGCGGTCTGCTCCTCGACTGCGGCCGAGATGCCGGCCGCCACCTGTTCCATGCCCTGAATGGCGGTCGAGACGTCGTCGATCATGCCGACGGTGTCACGCGACACCCGCTGGATGGTCGCAACCCGGCTGGTGATCTCGTCGGTGGCCTTGGCGGTCTGGTTGGCCAGATGCTTGACCTCGTTGGCAACGACCGCGAAGCCCTTGCCGGCTTCGCCCGCTCGCGCCGCCTCGATGGTGGCGTTCAAGGCCAGCAGATTGGTCTGGGCGGCGATGGTGCCGATCAGTTCCACCACCTGGCCGATTTCGTTGGCGGCGACGCCCAGTCGGTCGACCACGTGGCGGGCGTCGCCCATACGGGTCACCGCATCCTGGGCGGCGCCGGTCGAACGCCCGACCTGCGAGGCGATTTCCGCGATCGAGGCATGCAATTCCTCGGCGGCGGCGGCCACCGCTTGCGCCGAGGCGAAGGCGTCGCCGGCGGCATCCGAGGCGGCATGGGTGTCGTGCTTGACCGAACTGGTCACCCCCGACATGGTCTGGGCGCTGTCGACCAGGTCGGCGGTCAGGCCCGACACGCTTTCGATGGTGTCGGCGACCTGCTTGTCGATGCGCTCGATCATGGCGCCGACGCTTTTTTCGCCTTCTTCCATGCGGGCGCAGGCGACGTTGATGGCCTGGACATAGCCCATATAATCGCCGCTCATGCCTTCGGGGCGGATGGTGCGCTTGAAGCGCCCGTGCGAGGCGGCTTCCAGCGCGCCCCGGACCTCGCGGGTGAAGGCTTCGACCTTGTCGGCCGAGGCGTTGAAGGCTTCCATCAGGCGATAGACCTCGCCGCCGTCGCCGACGCGGATCAGACGGTCGTCCAAACGACCGCCGGCCATGCCTTCCAGCGCGTTGACGACGCGGGTCACCGCGGCGGTGCCCATGCGGTTCCACAGCGCCGACAGGCAGGCCAGGGCCAGGATGGCGGCGGCCAGGCCGATCTGCAGGGCGTTGCCCGACGCGATCGCCGTCACCGCCAGCACCAAGGCCAGGATCGCCGTCACCAGGGCGGCGCCGAACGACTTAAAGAGAGAAGACCAAGTCTTCATAACTGCCCCCAACCCCAATGAATTTACGAACCAGCAGATCGACCCCGGCCGCCGCGGCCTCCTTGGGATTGGCATGCTTGGCCTCTTCGGCCAGCAACTCGGCATAGACCGGCTTGATGGCGGCGATGGCGGCCGGCGTGGGCGCCCTGCGGCTGGAATGGTAGCCCTTGATGGCGCCGGAAGCGTCGAAGGTCGGCGTGACGTGCGCGAACACCCAATAATGATCGCCGTTCTTGGACCGATTCACCACGTAGGCAAAGATTTCATTGCCAGCGTTAATGGTGTCCCACAGTAACTTGAACACGCACCGCGGCATGTCGGGGTGGCGGACCAGATTGTGCGGCTTGCCCAGCACCTCGGCCTCGGTATACCCGGCAATTTCCAGGAATGTTTGATTGGCATAGATAATCCGCCCTTGCGGATCGGTCTTGCTGACGATGATGGCATCCGGCTCCAGGTGCCGCTCCACTCCCGTCACGAACAAATCTGCGCGATTCAAATATTGGCCCTCCGCTTGGGCGGCAAGCGCCCTCGGCGGAACCATACAGTTTTCAACCTAGCAACGGAAGATTCAATATTAGTAAGCCATATGTCTTATGGCTGTGCGCACTTTAACTCGTCAGGCGCTCGGAAGTTGAAGTTCGGCGGCGCGGAAGAAACCGCCGCACGGGCACGCCCCATGCGGCGCCGCAAATCTTCGGGCATGCGACCTTCGCCGCCGGCGGCACGGGCGATTTCGACCAGCGACGGCGCCCCCTTCTCGCCGCCAGTGACACGACCGCCGCCGCGCTCGGCGGCGTGCAGCAGGTCGCGAATCAGCGTGCGCTTGTCGGCCAGCACCGCCTGACGGGCGGCGGCCAGGGCGGTTTCCTGGCCTTGATCGGCGAAGATGGTGACGCGGTGATGCGGGTCGATGCCATGCGGCGACAAATGACCGTAGGCCGACAATTCGATATCGACGCCGCTGCCGGCCAATTCGCGGGCCAAGGTGCGCACCGCCTGGCGATAATCGGCATAGGCGGCCATGATTTCGGCGATGGCGCCGGCATCGGCCGGCACCGAGACGTTGACGTCGGTCGAGGTGGTCCACGGCTTCATCCGCCCTTCCGGCCGGACACGGGCCCGGGTGCGGGCCAGGTCGGGGGCGCCTTCGCGGATGGCCCGGAAGGTATCCATCTCGGCGCCCGACGAGAAGCCGACGCCATATTCGATCATCACGCCGCCGATAGTCTCGGTCTCGGGGTCGAGCAGGCTGAACAGGACATCATCGACCGAATTCTCGGACCAGCCGGTGATGCAGGCCAGCCAGTCGGCGCCGGCATACTCGCACGATTGCAGCAGACCCTGGGCCTTCGAGCGGGCCGGGTCCTGGGCATGCTCGACGAAGACTTCCAGCGAGTCGCGGCTGACCAGCTCGACGCCGTTCAACACGGTGTCGCCGTTGCCAAGGCGGCCGCCGGCACCCGGCAGGTGCACCTGGGTCCAGGGTTCGAGATAGGCCAACAGGCCGGCCACGGCATCGATGTCGCTGCCCTGCACCGGCAGGACCAGGCCGAATTCCGAGGGCGGCACGTCGTAGAAACGGAAGCGGGCGGCGGCGACCATGCCGGTCCAGCCCTGCAGTCCTTCGACCAGGTCCAGATCGTCGCCGGCCATCACCCGGGCCTCGCCGCCATCGGCCAGGACCACCGCATCCAGGGTCGTGCTGGGCCGCATGCGCAGCGGCCCCATGGCGCCGGTGGCGACGACGCCGCCGACAAAGGCCGAGCCGATGCTGGTCAGATCGACCAACACCCGGGCGTTGGGGCCGACCTGTTCGGCCAGCACGGCGTTGATCTGGGTGAAGGTCAGGCCGGCCCCGGCCGACACCAGCCCGTTTTCGCGATCGACCGCCACCTCGTGGGTCCGCAACTGCTCGATCGGGGTGGTGGCATCGACGATGTCCGGGGTCAGGGCACCCTTGGGCCGGATGGCCACGATCCCGGCGAACCCGTCCACGCTTTCCTTCTTGTAATCGAACGAACCGATGGCGCTGGTCAGCCCGCCGGTCGGCATCACCGCAAAGCCCGCCGCCACCGCCTGACGGGTGGCATCGACGATGTCGGCGCTTACCAGCAGCAAGGCGTCCAGCGCGCGGCCGCCATCGTCGGCCAGCTCGGCGCGGCCAAGGGCGGCAAAGTCGATGGGTGGCGGGCTGGCCGTCGTCATGATCCGGTCATTGGGGCGCGGGGTCCGGGAATAAGGCGCGGGTTATATCATATCGGCGCTTGGAATCCATCAAATCCGCCGCCATATCAAGCGAGAAGCAAAAAGATCGGAGCCCCGATGCCCGAAGGCGACACGGCCGTCAACGTCAGCGCCGTCCATTCGATCGCCCGGATCGACAAGGACGCGTGGGACGCCTGCGCCGCCAGTTCCAACCCGTTCGTCAGCCATGCCTTTCTGGATTGCCTGGAGCAATCGGGCTCGGCCACCGCCAACACCGGCTGGAGTCCGTGCCACCTGACGGTCCAAGACAGCGACGGCACGCTGGCCGCCTGCGCGCCCCTTTACCTGAAAAGCCATTCCTATGGCGAATATGTCTTCGACTGGGCGTGGGCCGAGGCCTATGGCCGGGCCGGGGGACAATATTATCCCAAGCTGCAATGCGCGGTGCCCTTCACGCCGGTCGCCGGCCCCCGCCTGATGGTCCGCCCCGGCCGCTCGGGCCGTGCGACCCTGGCCGCCGCCATGGTGCAATTGGCCAGCGACAACAAGCTGTCCTCGGCCCACGTCACCTTCGCCAACGATGGCGACATCGCCGAACTGGAAGCGGCCGGCTTCATGACCCGGCTGGGCTATCAATATCACTGGACCAACCGCGGCTATGGCCGGTTCGATGATTTCCTGGCCGACCTGGCATCCCGGCGCCGCAAGCAGATCCGCAAGGAACGCGACGCGGTGGCGCGCTCGGGCCTGACCATCCGCACCCTGGTCGGGGCCGACATCTTGCCCTTCCATTGGGACCATTTCCTGCGCCTGGTCCACGCGACGGCGCGGCGCAAATGGGGCCAACCCTATCTGACCCGCGCCTTCTTCGAGGCGCTCTCGGCCTCGGCCCTGGGCGCGCAGGTGGTGCTGGTGTGGGCCGAGCAGGACGGCCGCCCGGTTGCCGCCGCCTTCAACATGATCGGCGGCGACACCCTTTATGGCCGCACCTGGGGCGCCGACACCGACACCGCCTTCCTGCATTTCGAGGCCTGCTACTATCGCGCCATCGACTTCGCCCTGGCCCATGGCCTGGCCCGGGTCGAAGCCGGCGCCCAGGGCGAGCACAAACTGGGCCGGGGCTATTTGCCGGTTCCGACCCGCTCGGCCCACTGGATCGCCGACCAGCGCCTGGCCCTGCCGGTCGCCCGCTTCCTGGCCCACGAGACCCCGCTGGTCGCCGCCGACATCGCCTTGCAGGAAGCGGCCGGGCCGTTCCGCCAGGTCGGGTCCTGACCTCTTGCAAAATGGGCGGGGCACGCCCAATTCCAGAGTCTGCCCGAGGGCACCCGGTTTCGAACCGCTGGAACGACGAACCGCGCCGCGGGCCTGACCAGGCATCCGCGGTGGCAACGACCCTTCTTCGACCGGTCAACCGGGGGTATTCGCCGTCATCTCCCCCCGGCCCGGTCGAAGGAGGGTCGCGCTTTTTCCGGCGCCGTCCTATGATGGGGCCATGGCCCTTTGCCCGATCACCGAAATCCGCCCCCTGCTGGGCCGCGACGCCCGCCTGATGGGCCTGGACCTTGGCACCAAGACCATCGGACTGGCCCTGTCCGACGTGCGCCTGACCATCGCCTCGCCCTTCGACACCATCCGCCGCGAGAAATTCACCAAGGACGTCGAAGCGCTGTTCGCCCTGATGGACAAGCAAGGCGTCGGCGGCCTGGTGCTGGGCCTGCCGGTCGAGATGGACGGTACCGAGGGGCCGCGCTGCCAATCCACCCGCGCCTTCGTGCGCAACCTTTTGCGCCTGCGCGACGTCCCGGTCGCGCTGTGGGACGAGCGCCTGTCCACCGCCGCCGTCACCCGAACCTTGCTGGAAGCCGACACCTCGCGGGCCCGCCGCGCCGAAGTGATCGACAAGATGGCCGCCGCCTATATCCTGCAGGGTGCGCTGGATTCCCTTAACCGTTAACGGCGAATTCCCGCCGCAACATGGCTGCCACCGTCCCCACCGCCGCCGACACCAACGGCGACAGGCCGGGCCGGAACGGCATGCAGGCCACCGCCACCGCGCCGATCACCTCGATCTCGGGAAGCGGATCGATGGTCCGACGCACCGTCGCCAGGATGCCCGCACCGCCGCCGGCCGCCGCCCCTTGCGGATCGTCCGGGTAATCCTTCAGCCGCAGAACCTGGCCGGGCTGCCCCGCCCCCGGCGGCAACACGTCGATCATCACCGCCCGAGAACACCCCTGAAACAACGCCACCGCCCCGCCTTCGGCGGCGGCGTCGAACAGCCGAACACCGGGCCGCCAGGCCACCTGGTTCAAACGCGCAAACACCGCGCCCCCGAAGCCATCATCTCCGTGACAAGGGTTTCCCAGACAGATCAAATGAATCACGCGCGTACCCCGATTTCGATCACCCCCCGACGGTATTGCATACAAAATCAACGCTATCAACCAATAAGGGATTTGCTGGCGGATCGCGAACCCATTCGTCGATTTCCGCCATGCCGCCGGAGCCCTAGGAATGAGCTTGATTCGCAGTCGGGCAAAGAGTTAATGTTTTTTCCAAGCTGTCCGCCACATCAGGCGTGACGGCTTTTTTTATCAGCATTGTCGTGGCCAAAGATGAGGAGAGACCTCCATGCTTGCGTGGGAAAACGGATACAAGATTGGCCACGACGACATGGATGCCCAGCATCTGATCTTGTTTGCGCTGCTCAATCAACTGGACGTTAACATCAATGCCGACTTGGCCGACGAGTGCGTCCAAGACGTTCTGGGCGCGTTGAGTGCCTATATCGAGTATCATTTCGCCCACGAAGAAGCGCTGATGAACGCGGTCGGCTATCCCGGGCTGGAGGGCCACGCCGCCTTGCACCGCGAATTCGTCGCCAAGGTCGAGGAATTGCGCACCCAGGCCGAGGACGGAAACAAACAACGCGCGGCATTGAAGATTCGCGGCTTCGTCCTGGATTGGCTGCTGGGCCACATCCTGGAGGTCGATAACGAATATTCCCGCTATATCGCCGCCAAGCACAACAAGGCCTAAGGTTCAGGGACAGGGACAGGGGGAGGGTCGATCATGCGGGCTACAGACGCGGAACGCGCGTTCCTGCACGAATTGCACGCCATCAAACGCGATCCGCTGGGAAAGCGGATCATTCATTTCGCGGTGTCCTTGGCTCCGGCCGGCGAGGATTTGAAGCTGCGCATGGACGGTGCGACCCGCTTCATCCAGAAGTCGTTCGAGAAGGCGCAGAACTTCAAGCTGTTCACCGCCGGCAACCGCGACCTGTTCGTGACCTACGCCAACCTGCCGCTGGCCGAGGTGGTGCTGATCTGCAACAAGGTCGAAAAGCTGTTCATGGGCGATTCCGTGCTGTCGGTGCGCAACGCCTATAACGAGTTCGGCTTCTTCAAGATTTGCGACGCCGTCAAGGAACTCGACCGTGTCGTCGCCGCCGTCAAGGCCATCACCGGGCGCGGCGGCGCCCAGGACGATGAAGGCGGCCAACAGCCGATGAAGCCGGAATTGCTGGCGGTGCTGATCGAGCGGCTGCGCAATGCCGACATGCGCAACTGCATCGAAAGCCAATCGATCTATCTGGCCGGCGATTCCAGCCACAGCGTCGAGTTCGTCGAGTTCACCCTGTCGGCCGACAAGATCCAGCGCAATTTCCTGCCGGGCATCCAGATCACCAGCAATCCCTGGCTGTTCCACGCGCTGCGCGAGGAATTGGAC
The DNA here is from genome assembly GCF_902729445.1 of Magnetospirillum sp. LM-5. NCBI lineage: Bacteria > Pseudomonadati > Pseudomonadota > Alphaproteobacteria > Rhodospirillales > Rhodospirillaceae > Magnetospirillum > Magnetospirillum sp. LM-5. The sequence goes on from NZ_CACVCE010000034.1 coordinate 104,879, forward strand.
CGCGCCGCCCTGAAGGCGATGGTCCGCGAGGTCCAGGAGTACAGCCACAAATCCTTCAGTGCCAACTTGGGCATCAATACCATCCTGTCCAAGGACTTCGCCGAGTTCCTGGTCCGCGCCCCGGAAGGGCTGGCGTCGCGTTTCGTCATCGAGGTCCACAAGACCGACCTGATCCAGAATAGCGCGCTGATTCCCGCCGTGCGCAAGGTGACCGGCGAGGCCAAGATCAGATTGTGCATCGACGGCGTCGAGTGGCGCGATTTCGAGCTTTTGAACTTCGAAAAATTGCGTCCCGATTACGTCAAGATCATCTGGAACAATGACCTGCTCGAGGCCACGCCCGCCGAACTGTCCAGCTTCGTCAAGGCGGTGCAGGGCTTCGGAGCCGGCACCAAGGCGATCTTGTCCCATTGCGACAATCCCAAAGCCTTTCCCCTGATCCGCCCGATGGGCATCAGGCTGGTGCAGGGCCGCCTGGCCGACCAGTTCTACAAGAGCGGGGTCGCCTTGTAGGCCTCAAGCCCTTGCGGGTTGCCCCGATGGAGCGATCCGCGTAAGGTTCGCCGGGGAGTAGACGTACAGACATGCGCCTTACCTGGACCTTCGTCGCCGGCTTGTTCTTCGCCGGGTTCGTGTTGCTGACGACGTCGCCGATCTTGGCCATCGGCGTCGGCATTGGCCTGTGGGCGAAGCGCACCGAGATGTTCAACGTCCTGGGCGGGGAATCGCTGTTCGGCCTGCGCGGTGTCGACGGGCAGATGCAGGGCCGGATGGTCAACGTCAATTTCCACACCGCCCTGGTGCCGATGCCGGGCGAGCCCAGGCCGCGCCGTCTGTTGCTGCGCCTGGACGTCATCAATGTCGATGTCTTCTCGACCAGCCGCGCCGAGGGCTTGATCCGGCTGGACGCCTGGCCGCTGGAAACCCCCGAAGACGTCAAGCGGCCGCCCCTTTACACCATCGTTGCCGCCGGCCGTGCCGCCTCGATCGAGGACGACACAACCCTGGTGATCGAACGCCAGACCAAGCGCTCGGTCTATTCCCTGGGCGACGGAAACTGGCTTTACGACACCGATTCGCCGGTCGCCCACTTCACCCTGGAAGGCGACCGCAAGCGCCTGGTGGCGTTGTCGGGCATGGAAGACGACATGCCGGCCAATACCGTGGCGATCTTGACCTATGCGACGACGCAATCGGTGATCAAGCGGGTGATGGTGACCGCCCAGGACCCGACGCGCGCCCGCCTGCTGCGCAGTTCGGTGCCGCTGATCCGCCCGCTGGTCCGGCTGGAGAACGCCACCCAGAGAACCGTCGATCTGCCGTTGACCGCCGGAATCGTCCGCATCCCGGTCACCGACGACACCCTGGACCTGGCCAAGGCGCAGGTGCCGATGGGGCTGAACCTGGTGCCGCTTTCGCCCTGGAACGGCCGGCGATAACCCGTCGCGCGGGGGCTTCGCCCGGTCTATACTCGCACCGGTCGGAGCGATACCCGGAGGGGACCCGGATGTTTCTACGTTTTCTCAGCGCACCCCAGCGGCAAACCCTGCTGTTGATGGCCTACCGGATGGTTGCCGCCGACGGGGTGGTCCGCAAGGAAGAATCCAGCCTGCTGGACGCATTGCGCCACGAATTGTCGATCCCGGCGCCCCGGCGCGAGCATTATGTCGCCGGCCCCGACCTTACGACCCTGGGCGACCGCCGCGCCCAGATGGCGGCGATGCTGAAATTGTCGGCCATCGCCTATTCCGACCGCGAGTTCCACCCCGAGGAAGTTCGGACCATGGTCCGCTTCGGCAAGTCCCTGAACCTGTCGAGCGAAGACATGAAGGCGGTCGATTCCTGGGGGCGGCGCCACGAAGCGCTGGTGCGCGAGGCCACCGAACTGATCGGTGAGTTGGACGATCCCAGCCAGGTGCTGGCCGATGCCCTGTCGGGTTCGACCGATGACGGGGCGGCCGACGGGTTGGCCGGCAAGCCGGTTCCGTCGCTGCGCCTGCCCATCGCCACCGGAGGCGACAAGGATCTGTCGCAGGCGCGCGACACCCGCCTGGTGGTGGCGTGCTATTCGGTCACCGCCGGCTTCTCGCAGAAGCTGCCGCCGGAATGGCGGACCATCCCCGACGCCCAGGACAGTTCCGAGGAATTGGTCGGCCTGCGCAACAAGCACGAGGCGATCCGCAAGGCCGGGGCGGAATTGTACGCCCTGTCGGCCCAGACCTCGGACTTTCAGAAGGAACTGGCGCTGCGCCTGGGGTTGAAGTTCCCGCTGTTGAGCGATTCCCAGTTCGCCTTCACCAAGGCCCTGGGCCTGCCGACCATCGATGTCGGGCCGATGACCATGCTGCGCCGCCTGACCCTGGTGATCAGCCACGGCATCGTCGAGCACGTCTTCTATCCGGTGTTCCCGCCCGACAGCCACGCCGAACAGGTGCTGGACTGGCTTACCGCCAATCCTGCCGCTTGACCCCGACCCGCCCGAATCCCTGCGCCACCGGCAGATAGCCGCGCCGCCGGCCGCGCGCCTCGCGCACCAGGCCGCCGGCATAGATCTGTTTGGTCGCCTCGATGATGTTGACGCCGGAAAAGCCCTCGAACCAGCGCCGCCCCAGTTGCTCGATGGCCGGGGCGAAACGCAGCAGCAGCCGTGACGATACCGGCGGCAGGATCAACGCGCCGGTATGGGCCATGGGGGTGAACATGTTGTCGCGCAGCAGCCGGGCCAACTGGCCGGTGGTGAAGGGCCGGCCCTGGCCGAACGGCGTGACCTCGAGCCGGGCCCAGATGCCGCGCCGGTTGGGGACGACGATCACCAGCCGGCCGCCATCGGCCATCACCCGCCAGATCTCGCGCATCAGGCCGCGCACGTTCTCGGTCGCCTCAAGGGCGTGGACCATCAAGATGCGGTCCATGCAACGATCCGGGAACGGCAATTCGGTCTCGTCGGCCAGCAAGGTCTTGCCCGGCCCGTCCGCCGGCCACGGCAGCACGCCCTGGCTGGCCGGCATCACCGCCGCCACCCGCTCGGCCTCGACCTGGAACGAGCGCAGATAGGGGGTGGCGAAGCCCAGCCCCAGCACCCGCTGGCTGGTGACGTCGGGCCACATCTGGCGCAAATGACCGCGAATCAGCCGGCAGGCCATCTGGCCCAGGCTGGATTCATAGAAGTCGCGCAGATCGACGACGTCGCTCCACATGCCCGGATAGCCCGAAGGATCTGTCACGATCTATTCCCCCACATTCAAGAGCAGGCCGCGTTGACGCGCGACATGGTGGGTGCGCAGGAACAAGGCGGCGGCCGCCGCCACGTACAACAGGTTCAACCCGACCGCCTGCAGCAGGCGGCTCCAGTCGAACAGGCCGGTTTGCATCAAGGTGCGCATGCCGTCGAACACGTGGGCCGGTGGCAAGGCCCAGGCGACCGGCTGCAGCCAGGCCGGCAAGGTCTCGACCGGGTAATAGATGCCGGCCAGCGGGGCGACGGCGAACACCATCACCCAGGCCAGGCTTTCCACCCCCAGCCCGAAACGCAGCACCATCGCCGACACCGCCAGGCCGATGGCCCAGCCCGAAACCATCAGGTTGGCCCAAAAGGTGATCAGTGCCGGCCCCATCTCGAAGATCGAGTAATGGTACAGCGGAATGGCCAGCAGCATCGCCGGCAACACGCCGATCAGGGTGCGGACCAGGCTCATGGCCACCAGGCCGGCCACCAGTTCGATCGGGCGCAGCGGACTGACCGAAAGGTGCCCCAGGTTGCGCGACCACATTTCTTCCATGAAGGACAGCGCCACCCCCAGATTGCCGCGAAACATCACGTCCCACAGCAAGACCGCGCCGATCAGGATGCCGCCGGCCTTGGCGACCCAATCGGAATGGCCGGCGAAGAACTGGCTGGTGAAGCCCCACACCACCATGTTGACCGCCGGCCAATAGGCCATTTCCAGCAGCCTGGGCCACGAACCGCGCATGATGTAGAGGTGGCGAAGCAGCAAGGCACCGACGCGCCGGAACGAGAAATGGGTCATTGCGCCGCCTCGGCCGGTTTGTTGCGGTCGCGGGCGATGTCCAGGAACACCTCTTCCAGGGTCGAGCGGCCGAACCGCTCGATCAGCGCCGCCGGGCTGCCCTGATCGACGATGCGGCCCTGCTTCATCATCAGCACCGCGTCGCACATGCGCTCGACCTCGGTCATGTTGTGCGAGGCCAGCAAGATGGTCGCCCCGCTTTGCCGCTGATACTCGGTCAGGAAGCTTCGCACCCAGTCGGCGGTGTCGGGATCAAGCGAGGCGGTCGGTTCGTCCAGCAGCAGCAGCTCGGGCCGGTTCAACATCGCCTTGGCCAGGGCGACGCGGGCCTTTTGCCCGGCCGACAGCTTGCCGACCGGGCGATCGATGATCGCGCCCAGGTCAAGATCGGCGGTCAACTCGGCGATACGCCCCGCCAGCTTGGCGATGCCATACAGATGACCATAGACCGTCAGGTTCTCGCGCACGGTCAGGCGATGGGGCAGGTCCACATAGGGGCTGGAGAAGTTCAGCCTGGGCAGCACCCGGTAGCGGTGGCGCACCATGTCTTCCCCCAGCACCCGGATGGCGCCCGAGGTCGGCAGCAGCAGGCCCAGCAGCATCGACAGCGTGGTGGTCTTGCCGGCACCGTTGCCCCCCAGCATGGCGGTGGTCGAGCCGGTGGCGACGGCGAACGACACGTCATCGACGGCCCGGACCGGCCCGAAGGATTTGACCAAATGATCGACGGTGATGGCGAACGCGTCCATTCCCTGGATATTGGCCCGCCGGACGGGCTTGATCAAGCTCAACGCCATTCATCCGCCCGATGGCGCAGATGGACCGAGCAATTGCCGGAGCCCCGATCATGACCGCCCTGCCCGCCTTTCTGGACCTGGTCCACAACGCCGCCGCCGCCCACGCGTCCGAGGTCAACCTGCGCATCGAGGATGGCCGGACCCAGGTGGTGGCGATGGTTCGCGGCGATGCCATCTTGATGGCCGAGACCGGCGCCGAGCAGGCCCAGACCTTCCTGGCCGACGCCTTCTCGCGCTGCGACGGTGCCGACAGTTTCACGCTGGGAAGTGCCCGGATGATGCGCATGACCGGCGAACGCGCGCCATTGCCCGATGGGATATCCACCGCCTTGGTGCAGTTCCTGCCCCTGCGCGAAGGCGGCCGCGCCCTGGTGGTGCGCCTGTCCTATGAAGGCGACGTGTGCTGCGGCACCTGCGGGGGGTGATCGGGGCGCGCTTCGCGCCTAAGCCCGCGCGGCGCCTGAGCGGGCCCGGCCACGGGCCGCGCTTCGCGCATAACCTCCGCGCTTCGCGCCTAACGCCGTGCGCCGCGCGCGCCGCCCTTGCGGCGCATTTCGTTCATCAGGGTCTGCTCGACGTGGCGGCCCTGGAACAGGCTGATTCCCACCGATTGGCCGTATTCGATGGCCGACGGCGTGTCGCAGCGGGCCAGGATGATCCGGGTGGTGCCGATGCGACGCAGCGCCGCCGTCTTCTGGTCCCGTTCCTCGGTCAACGAGGGGTCCCAGATCAGCTTGATCAGGTCGGCCCCCAGCCGTTCGCGATCGACGAACGGCAGCATCGAATAGGCCAGCCCATCGACGCAGATGCGGTAGCCGCGGTCATGGGCGAAATCGCGGGCGAACAGATAGGCGCCCAGGTCGGCCATGATATCGACCTTCTGCAGCTCCAGCACGATGGTCCCGCGCATGCCGGCCTTGATGTTGTCGTCGAACACCAGGAACTCGGGCGACAGGATGGTCGAAACGTTGAGGTTGATGGAAATGTCGCCTTCCAGCGTGCGGTCGTCGTGCTTGTTCAGCATCGACAACACACGGCGGTCCAGCGTCTCGGTCAATTGCTGGAACAGCCACGGGCTGGAATTCATGTTGACGTTGGGCATCAAGGTCTGCCGCAGGTCGGCGATCGAGATGAACAATTCGTGGAACACCGGCTGGGGCGGCGCGTTGCCCACCACCGCGCACACCGCCTGGCGGCGGATCAGGTTGGCCAGGTCGGCCTGACCCAGGGCGGCCTCGACCCGGACCAGCAATTCCGGGGTGAAGGGCGCCCCCTTGGGCTTTTCCGCGAAGCGGGCCTCACGGCTGGCTTGTTCCTGCTCGGCCTTGCGCTTGGCCTGCTCGTCGGCCAGCGCCTTCTGGGCGAAGGTGACCAGGGCGTCGTATTCGCGATCCAGGTCGTACCACAGGCACAGCGTGCCCCGCGCGCCGTCATCGTCGTCGATGATCAGCGGATCGTCCGAGAACAGGAAGCGCAGCTTGACGATGGCCGCCTCGATCTCGTCCTGGGCCTGCGACTTGTAGACCACCATCAAATCGCCGCCGGCGATGGTGAAGACCTGGGCCTGCAGCATCTTGACCAGACCGTCGAAGGTGCTGGTGGCCATGCGCATATGCTGCTCGCGACGATTATGAGTCTGCAGCCTGGACAGCATCAGATGGACGGCGCGGCGGTCCGAACGGTGGCGCTCTAGCCGGTTCAGATAGTCGAGCAGCAGGCTTTCCTGGCTGGCGGGGCGGGTGTAGCCCGTCGGAGGTGATCCCAACATGCCGCCCCCCTATTTCGAAATCTTGAGGGCAGGGAACAGGTCCAGCATGTCGTTGTTCCCGCACTCGACCCTGGGCCGGCCGGAAATCACCGCATGGCGGCTGTTGCATTGCTGAAGCGTGCAGGCGCTGGCCTTGTCGCACTGGGCCATGGTGATGGCCGCGACCATGGTGTCGAGGAAGCGACCCTGGAAATGGCGGATGCCCTGCTGCAGGCCCCATTCGATCGACGCCTCGGTGTCGCAGCGCGACAAGATGACGTGATCCATGCCGACCGGCCCCAGCGAACGCTGGATATCCGAGGTCACCACGTCGTCGGCCATGTCGCCCGACCACGCCACCTTGACGAAATCGACATCGTAAAGCTCGGCGTCCATGAATTGCAGGGTGATCGGGCTCATGCCGTCCAGCACCGTCTTGTGTCCGGCCCGGCGCAGGCGGTCGCGCACCCGGAAGAACTGGTCGAGGTTGTTGAAGATGTCCATCAGCTGGAATTCAACATAGATGCCGGCCTTGCCGTGCACGGCGCGCTCGAATTGCTGGAACACCGGCGTCTCGACGGTCGAGACGTTGAGGTTGACCGAAAAGGCCGCCGGCGTCTTCCTGAAGCCGGCATCTTGCAGCACCGACAGCACGCGCAGGTCCAGGACCTGCGACAGATGCTGGAACAGCCAGCGATTGGCCAGGATGTTGACGTCGGGGGCCAGCACCTTCTGCAGGTCGCCGATCGACATGTAGAATTCCTGGAACGCCACTTCCGCCTTGGTCTTGTCGACGAAGCGGATGCACGGCTGGCGGCGCACCACGCCACCGATGTCGGTGGCGCCGATCCGTTCGAGGACCTGGGCGAGGTTGCGCGAATCCAACGGCTGGACCGGCGGCGCCGTCCTTTGGTCGGCGACCCGCTTCTTGGCCAGATTGACCAGGTCGGCGCAGACCGAGAAGAAGGTGTCGTACTCGGTCTCGAGGTCGTAGAAGGTGACGAAGCGATCTTCGCCGTCTTCCGACTCGGAATAGGTCAAGGGGTCCTTCGAGAACAGGGCGCGCAGCTTATAGACGATGGCGTCCAGGTCGGCCAGGCGGGCGTCCTTGCAGATCAACACGATATCGTTGTTGGTCAGCAGGAACATTTGGCCGCGGAACATATCGACCATGGATTCGAACATGCGGAACGCGATGCGGATCTTCGCATCCTCGCGGTTCTGCGGCAAAAGCTGCGACAGATGCAGGTGGAGCGCCTGGCGCCCTTCGCGGATTCGACCGACGCGCTCGGCGGCGTCGAAGAGCAAGCTCTCCGACGTGACGATTTCCTGCGGTTTTCCTCCGAACGCTGTCGCGTTCATTCCGTCCCCATTCTGGTGGCGGCCCATGTCCGAGTAGCTGTTGTCGTGGCCCTCGGAAACGGGCAATGTTTTTCCCTGACATTTAAAATACAACGCACACGATGGTGAGCCTAGAGCGAAATGCGCTCGGACCCCGCTTCCTGCTTTCCTTCTGTTCCTTCGGGATGTCGCGTCTATGCGATTGGCGACGTGCACGGTCGCGCCGACCTGCTCGACCTTTTGCTGACGCGCATCGCCGAGGACGCCCAGGCCAATGCGCACAAGGCGCTGAGTTTGGTGTTTCTGGGCGATTTCGTCGATCGCGGCCAGCACTCCAAGGCGGTGGTCGATCGGCTGATCGCCGGCCCGCCCTCGACTGGACCGCTGGCCAAGGCCGACTGGGTGTGCCTGCGCGGCAACCACGAGGATTATCTGGTCCGTTTCTTCACCGACCAAGGCTCGGGCCGGGCGTGGTGCGCCAATGGTGGGGTGGCGACGGTGGAATCCTATGCCGGCCCGCTGACCGACGAGCAGCGTACCGACCTGGCCGCGCTGCAATTGGCCTTCATCCGGGCCTTGCCGCGCACCCATCTGCGCTTTCTGTCGCGGCTGCCCTTGTGGCACATGATCGGCGACTATCTGTTCGTCCATGCCGGCATCCGGCCGGGCATCCGCCTGGAAGACCAGGATCCCGGCGACATGCTGTGGATCAGGGACGAGTTTCTGTTCGACCCCACCCCCCATCCGTGGGTGGTGGTGCATGGCCACTCGCAACGGCCGCTGCCGGAAGTGCGCGCGAACCGAATCGGCATCGACACCGGGGCCTATCGCTCGGGCGTTCTGACCGCCCTGGTCCTGGACGGAAGCACGCAGCACTTCCTGTCCACCTGACCATTTGTCTTGCAAGCCGGCTGTGCTTGGGTTAGCTGACCGACAGGGAAAAACTGGGGCGACGGCCATGACGGAACTTTCGGCGTTGGTAGAGCGGTTGGACACCATGCGCGGGACCCCGGTGCTGTGCATCGGCGACGCCATGCTGGACCGCTTCATCTATGGCAACGCCGACCGCATCTCGCCCGAGGCGCCGATCCCGGTCCTGTGCATCGAGCGCGAGAACGCCATGCTGGGCGGCGCCGGCAACGTGGTGCGCAATCTGGTGGCGCTGGGGGCCAGGCCGACCTTCCTGGCGGTGGTCGGCGACGACGATGCCGGCCGCGAGGTCGGTCGCCAGCTGGGCGCCCATGCCGATGTCGATCCCTGCCTGGTGGTCGAAACCGGCCGCCAGACCACCATCAAGACCCGCTTCTTCGCGTCGAACCAGCAATTGCTGCGCGCCGACCGCGAAACCCGCACCCCGCTGTCGGCCTCCAGCCGGGCCCAGCTGAAAAGCCGGGCCCAGGCCCGCATCGCCGAGGCGGCCTGCGTGGTCTTGTCGGATTACGGCAAGGGCGTGCTGGCCGACCCCGCCGCCGCCGAGCTGATCGCCATGGCCCGCGCCGCCGGCAAGCCGGTGATCGTCGATCCCAAGGGCACCGATTACACCAAGTACAAGGGCGCCACCTTGCTGACCCCCAACCGCAAGGAACTGCACGAAGCGACCGGCATGGCGGTGGACACCGACCAGGCCATCGTCGCCGCCGCCCGCAAGCTGATCGAAACCTGCGCCGTCGAAGCAGTGCTGGCCACCCGCAGCCAGGACGGCATGAGCCTGGTCACCGCCGACGGCGACGTGCACCACCTGCCGGCCCAGGCGCAGGAAGTGTTTGACGTCTCGGGCGCCGGCGACACCGTGGTCGCCACCCTGGCCGCCGCCATCGCCTCGGGGGCCTCGCTGCTGGAAGGGGCCAAGCTGGCCAACGTCGCCGCCGGGATCGTGGTGGCCAAGGTCGGCACCGCCGTCGCCTATGCCGACGAGGTTGCCAGCGCCCTGCACCACGACGATCTGGCCGCTGGCGAATCCAAGCTGCTGGGCTGGGACGCGGCGGCCGAGATGGTCGATCGCTGGCGCCGCAAGGGCGTCAAGGTCGGTTTCACCAACGGCTGTTTCGACCTGTTGCATCCCGGCCATGTCTCGCTGCTGGCCCAGGCCCGCGCCGCCTGCGACCGCTTGGTGGTCGGCCTGAATTCCGACGCCTCGGTGGCGCGCCTGAAGGGGCCGACCCGACCGGTCCAGTCGGAAGCGGCCCGGGCCACCGTGCTGGGCTCGCTGGCTACCGTGGATCTGGTGGTGATCTTCGGCGAGGAAACGCCGCTGGACCTGATCCGCACCTTGAAGCCCGACGTGCTGGTCAAGGGTGCCGACTACACCGTCGCCACCGTGGTCGGTGCCGAGGACGTCATCGGCTGGGGCGGCCGGGTGGTGCTGGCCAATCTGGTGGACGGCCAAAGCACCACCAACACCATCAAGAAGATGAGCGTTTGAGTGTTTCGGCTGGCCGCCTTCCGGCGCCCGGCCTTGTCGCCCCTCGCCGGGCGCGCCCATGCGGGCGCTTGGCCGCCGCCTCAATGGCGGCCGCATGCCGGCGATAGTGTCGTTTGGCAAAAAGGTTCGCCGGCATGAGCACCTCTCCCTCGCACCTGACCCAATTAGGCCAATCGGTCACCGCCGCCGCCGATCCCGACCAGGCGGTGATCGAGGTGGTCGACAACCCCCATCCGGGCACGACCTATCTGGTCCGCTTCGCCGCCCCGGAATTCACCTCGCTGTGCCCGATCACCGGCCAGCCCGATTTCGCCCATCTGGTCATCGATTATGTCCCGGGTGCCAGCCTGATCGAATCGAAGTCGCTGAAGCTGTTCCTGGCCTCGTTTCGCAATCACGGCGCCTTCCACGAGGCCTGCACAATCGGCATCGCCAAGCGGCTGGTGGAAGCCTGCCGGCCCCATTGGCTGCGCATCGGCGGCTATTGGTATCCGCGCGGCGGCATCCCCATCGATGTGTTCTGGCAGACCGGCACCCCGCCCGACGGGCTGTGGCTGCCCGACCAGGGCGTGGCGCCGTACCGTGGGCGGGGTTGACGAATTCAGTCATTGTATATACAGTGTGTATGGGGCGTAGTTCCTGGGGGATTACGTAGATATGTTCTTAACCGAGTTCGAATGGGACGAGAGCAAGCGCCTATCCAACATCGACAAGCACGGCATCGACTTCGAGGATGCCATCGAGGTTTTCCTGTCGCCCCTAATTGTGGCGGCACGGAGTATGGGAGACGAAGAACGGCACATCGCTGTCGGCACGGCGGCCGGTCACGTCATCGCGGTGGTTTACACCATGCGCAGCGGCAGGTGCCGAGTCATCTCGGCCCGAAAGGCACGAACGAATGAGCGGAAAGCATATCACGCGCAGGTCCTTGGCCGACATTCGTCAGGGACGAACGGACTGGAGCAAGGTTGACGCACGCTCGGATCAGGAAGTCGAGCATGACGTCGCTGCCGATCCCGATGCGGCCCCCGTCCTGGATGCCGAATGGTTCGCCAATGCCCAGCTGGTGCAGCCGGAGCCGAAGGTTCCCATCTCGATCCGGCTGGACCGCGAGGTGCTTGACTGGTTCAAGGGTCAGGGAACCGGATACCAGTCGCGCATCAACGCCGTGCTGCAGGCCTATGTGAAGGCCCACCGCAAAGCCGGATGAACAAATCCGAAATCCGCGCCAAGGCGCTGGAGCTGGGGTTCGATGCCGTGGGCTTCGCCTCGGCCCACACCGATCCCGCCTGGCGCGACGCGCTGGACCGGTTCGTCGCCGATGGCCGTCACGGCACCATGGGCTGGATGGCCGAGCGGATGGACCAGCGGGCCAGCCCGCAGGCCTTGTGGCCCGAGGTCCGCTCGGTGATCGTGCTGGGCACCAATTACGCCCCGGCCGGCGGCGCTGGCCTGGCGCCGGCCGATCGCGCCACCATCAGTGTCTATGCCCGCGGGCGCGACTATCACGACACCATCAAGAAGCGCCTGAAGGCCCTGGGCCGCTGGCTGGCCGAGCGTTACCACCAGCCCCTGAAGGTGTTCGTCGATACCGCCCCGGTGATGGAAAAGCCGCTGGCCGCCCGCTCTGGCATCGGCTGGCAGGGCCGGCACACCAACATCGTCTCGCGCCGCTTCGGCAGCTGGCTGTTCCTGGCCGAGATCTATACCCCGCTGGACCTGGAACCCGACCCGCCCGAGCCCGACCATTGCGGATCGTGCCGGGCCTGCGAGACCGCCTGCCCGACCGGTGCGCTGGAAGGCGGCAGGATCGAGCCCCGGCGCTGCATTTCCTATCTGACCATCGAGCATCAAGGCGACATCGCGCCCGAACTGGCGGCCTTGATGGGCAACCGCGTCTATGGCTGCGACGATTGCATGGCGGCCTGTCCGTGGAACAAGTTCGCGCCGCCGACGCGCGAGGCGGATTTCAGCCCGCGCATCGAACTGACCATGCCGCGCCTGGCCGACCTGGCCCAGTTGGACGATGCGTCGTTCCGCGAGGTGTTTTCGGGCTCGCCGGTCAAGCGCATCGGCGTCATTCGGATGGCCCGCAATGTGCGGATCGCGCTGGACAATCAGGCCTCAGTCGGGGGCCTGGGCCTTCGAGATGCGCCAGGCGGCGACGACCGCCAGGACCACTGACACCCACGCCAGCGGCAATTCGGGAATTCCCGCCTTCTTCTGGATCGATACCACGATGCCGGCCACCGCCAGGCCGGCCACCGCCAGCGTCAGGGTTCCGAACAATGTCTTGGCCCAGCCGAAGCCGGCCTTGCGAAAGGCCAGCGGGCCGCAGATCAGGCCCAGCAGGAAGGCGGCCGGCGCGGCCAGGAAATTGATGCTTTCGCCATCCATGATTCAGTGCTCCCGATGCGCGGCGAAGGCCAGCTTGTCGACATACGCCAGCAGCAGTGCCGACACCACGAAGGTCATGTGGATGACCACCAGCATCACCAGCTTGTCGTTGGCGATCTTTTCGGCGTTGACGAAGGCCTTCAGCAAATGGATCGAGGAAATGGCCACGATCGAGGCGGCGACCTTGATCTTCAAGGTTCCGGCATCGACCTTGCCCATCCACGACAATTGGTCGCCCTCGCGCGCCGCCTCGATGCGCGAGACGAAGCTTTCATAGCCGGCCAGGATCACCATCACCACCAGATTGCCGACCAGGGCCAGGTCGATCAGGCCCAGGGCCACCAGCACCAAATCGGCCTCGGCCAAGTCGGGCAGGCGCGGCACCAGATGGACCAGTTCCTGAAAGAACTTGAAGGCGAACGCCAGCAGCAGCAGCGTCAGGCCGACATAAAGCGGGGTCAGCAGCCAGCGACCCCAGAACAGGAAGCGTTCGATCACGTTTTCAAGAAAGGCCATGTCAGTCCCCATTCATTCGGGGACTGACATAGCGGACATGGCGTGGATGTCAACCGCTCAGGCGGCCTTGACGTCGTTCAGGAAGGCTTCGACCTCGAAGCGCAGCAGTTCGGCCTGGCTCGACAATTCCCCGGCCGCCGTCAGCACCTCGTTGGCGGTGGAACCCGCGGTCTCGGCGGCCTGGCTGACCTCGACGATGTTCGACGACACCTGCTGGGTGCCGGCCGCCGCCTCTTCGATCGAGCGGGCGATTTCGTTGGTCGCGGCGGTCTGCTGCTCGACGGCGGCGGCCACCTCGGCGGAGGCGCGGTTGATGGCGTCGATGGTGCCGGAAATCGAGCCGATGGCGTCGGCCGCCTCGCGGGCCGAGGCCTGCAGCGCGGCGATTTGCGCCGAGATTTCGTCGGTGGCCTTGGCGGTCTGGTTGGCCAGGCTTTTCACCTCGTTGGCGACCACGGCGAAGCCCTTGCCGGCCTCGCCGGCGCGCGCGGCCTCGATGGTGGCGTTCAGGGCCAACAGATTGGTCTGGCTGGCGATGTTGTTGATCAGGCTGACCACCTCGCCGATCCGGCCGGCGGCATCGGTCAGACCGGCGACGATGCGGCCCGAGCGCTTGGCCTGGTCGGCGGCGGCGTCGGCGATCGCGGTCGAGGTCTCGACCTGGCGGACGATTTCACCTTCCGAGGCCGACAATTCCTCGGTGGCGGCGGCCACCGTCTGAACGTTCATGGCGGCGTTGCCGGCCGCTTCCGCCACCGCCGAGGATTGGCGGCTGGTCTGTTCGGCGATGGCCGACATCGATTGGCTGGCCGCCTGCATCTGGGTGGCCGCCGCTGACACCGACTTGATCACCGTGGCCACCGAACTGTCGAAGGTGGTGGCCAGTTCCTCGATCCGGCGCTGACGGGCCAACTGCGCCTCTTGCGCGGCCATGCGTTCGGCGTTGGCGGCTTCCGCCGCCTCCAGATGATTGCGGAACACCACCAGCCCGCGGGCCAGTTCGCCCACTTCGTCGGGCCGCTCGGTGTGCTTGATCTCGAATCCGTGTTCATCGTTGGTCAGCCGGCCGATGGCCACGGTGATGTTGCCCAGCGGAACGGTGATGGTGCGCCCGATCCACCAGGCGATCAGGCTGACCGCCAGGATGATGCCGACACCCCACAGGGCGAAGACCAGCGCGCTGGCGCGGAAGGCGGCGTCGACGTCGTCGATATAGATCCCCGAGCCGATCACCCAGCCCCACGGGGCGAAACCGGCGACATAGGACAGCTTGGCGATCGGCTGGGACTGGCCGGGCTTGGGCCACATGTAATTGACGAAGCCGGCCCGGGCCTTGTCGACGGTGTCGTTCATCTCGCGGAACAGATAGCGCCCCGAGGGGTCCTGCATCGAATCGACCGAATTGCCGATCAGCTTGGCATTGGGATGCGACAACATCACCGAGCCGTCGCGGCGGTGAATCCACAGATATTCGGTGGTCTCGTAGCGAGCGGCGCCGATGGCGGCCAGGGCGCGCGCCTGCGCCTCCTCGCGGCTCAGCCGTCCGGCGGCCTCCTCGGCCTGGAAATGGTTCAGAAGGGATTGTCCGACCTCGACGATATGGCGGGTCTTGACCTCGCGGTCGGCCATCAGATCGGCCCGGGTTCGCAAAAGACTGACCACCGAAACGGCCAGCAGGCCCATCAGCGCAGTGACGACGATCAGTCCCAGCCGAACACCTATACGCATCCTTCAACCCCCCACGGCTAGCTGTGCGTAACTATCAGTTGCTAACCGGGGGAGTATTCGAATGTTGCGGTACGATGTCAACCTTCGTTTAGAGACTTTCCAAGTGGCCTATACTTTTAGGTAGTCAGCCTCTTTTCTTCCTCAAGGCGGCTTCAAGGCTGTCGCACACGGTACGCAGGACCTTGACGCGGGCGAAGGACTTGGAATTGGCCTCGACCAGGGTCCACGGCGCCAATCCGGTCGAGGTCTTTTCGACCATGTCGTTGACCGCCGCTTCATAGACGTCCCACTTCTCGCGGTTGCGCCAGTCCTCGTCGGTCAGCTTCCATTTCTTGTATTCGATCTCGCTGCGCTGGTTGAAGCGGGCCAACTGCTCTTCCGCCGTAATGTGCAGCCAGAATTTGCACAGGACATGGCCGGCTTCGACGATCTGCTCCTCGAAATCGTTGATCTCGCCATAGGCGCGCCGCCACGCCTCCTCGGTACAGAAGCCCTCGACCCGCTCGACCAGGACGCGGCCGTACCACGAGCGATCGAAGATGGTGACGCGGCCTGCCCGCGACAGGTGGCGCCAGAAGCGCCACAGGTAATGCTGGGCGCGCTCTTCCTCGGTGGGGGCGGCGATGGGAATGACCTGATAGTCACGCGCGTTCAACGCGTTGGTCATGCGGCGAATGGTGCCGCCCTTGCCGGCGGCGTCCCAGCCTTCGAACACCAGAACCGTCGAGACGCCCCGCTCCTTGGCCTTGCGGTACAATTGCGACAGTCGGCCGCGCTGCTCCTGGATCTGGCGGTTGTATTCCTCGCCCTCGACGGACTGGGTCATGTCCAGCGACGACAGGATCGACGGCTGGCAGGCCAGCGCCTTGGGCTTTTCGATCTTTTTCGACTTGGCGGGCTTTTTCAGCTCGGCGGCGACCTTCTTGACCGCCTCGCGTTCGTCGAAATGCTTGAGAATGGCGTCCTTGATGGTATTGAGCACCACCGCCGAGCGATAGCGCGGATCGGCGCCTTCGACCAGGTGCCACTGGGCGTGGCCCTTCGAGGTGTGGCGGATCAGACGCTCGGCCGTGCCGACGAACTTGTCGTACATCTTGAAATGCTGCCAATCGACGTCGGTGACCTGCCAGGCGGTCAGCGGATCGTCCTCCAGCTTCTTCAGGCGCTTCTTCTGCGCCTTTTCCGACAGATGCATCCAGAACTTGATGATCAAGGCGCCCTCGTCGGCCAGCGCCTTCTCGAAATGGACGATCCGTTCCAGCAATTCGTCCATCTCGGGGATCGAGATCACCCCGTGCACGCGGTCCAGCAGCGGCCGGTGATACCACGACGACAGGAACATGCCGATCTTGCCCTTGGGCGGCAGGTCACGCCAGTACCGCCAATATTCGGGACGATCGGCCTCCTCGTCCGACGGACGGCCATAGGCGCGGGTGACGATCCAGCGCGGATCCATCCATTCGTTCAAGAGGTTGGCCGTTTCGTTCTTGCCGGCGCCATCGACGCCGCCGAACACGATGATGACGGGAAAGTCGGCCTCGCGCAGGCGTTGCTGCAGGTCCAAAAGCTCGGTCCTGAGGACCGGAGCCATGGCGTCGAATTCCTCCCGGCTGATCTTGCGACCGAGTTCCGCTGCCTCGAACATAGGATCCCCCCCTTTGCCCCGCACACCTTAGGTACAGAAAGGCTATGCCTGTTTCACCTCACCGACAAGGCGTGATTCAACCGAATCACGCTCCGCTTAATGCGCCGGAACGTCCCCGGCCGACAGGTGCGGGCGAACCATTTCGGCCAGTCCGTGCTGCAAGAATTCGCCACCGCCATTGACCAGGATGTCGATGGGGGCCACCGAGAAGGCCGGATGCGGCTGGCGCAGCCAGTCGCGGCGGCGCTGATGGTCCGGCTCCAGGGTCGCCAGGGCACGCTGGATGGCGATGATCTGCTTGAGCGGTTCGAGCTGCTGGGCGGTCAAGGCCTGCGGCGGCGCCTGATGCCAGCGCGAGGCCTCCTCGCCCATCACCGCCAGTTCTTCCTCGGGACTCAAGCCAAGGTCGGCGCAAGCGGCCTGAGCGTAGGCCACCACCTGCTGCAATCCGACCCGCTGCCACAAAGCGTTTCGTTCCTGGTCGGACAGCGCCGCCATCAACGGCGATTGCGCCCGCAGAAGCCCACCTTGCGGGCTGGCCTCAAGCACCGCTTCGGCCAGGCGCTCGAAGGGGCCGTCCAACAGATCCCGCCACGCCTCGTCTCCGGCAGGCCGCAACCGCGCCAGCGCCCGTTCGATCAAGCCGGGCGTCGCGATCGCTTGCTCGATCAGCACGCGATGGAAAAACAGCAGCCGGGCTTCTGAAACGGTGAAACGATCCATTACAGCCTCCATTGATTAGATGGCCTTAATGTACACCGAACCCGGCGCCTCGGTAATTGCGGATATTGCTGTATTCCCTTGATCCTTCGCCTACCTCTTTGGAACCATGGATCGAAACCGAATTCCTTATCGACACCGAATTCGATCGGTGGTTAATCAAGATCAAGGATGCGATCCTTTTGGCCGCTATCTTGGGCTTTAGGCATTGTACCATTCCCGCCCCCGTCGAGTTTTATGGAGCCGACAATGTTGAGCCTGCTGCACAAACTCCGTATCGGCCCCAGGATTGGTCTGGCCATGCTGGTCCCGATTCTCGGGATGCTGTGGTATGCCGGCGCGGCGGTTGTCGAAAAGGCAGCCTTCGCGTCGCGGATGAACCAGCTCGAGGAAGTGGCGGACATCGGCCCGGTCATCGGCGCGGTGGTGCATGAACTGCAAAAGGAACGCGGCACCTCGGCCGGCTTCATCGGCAGCAAGGGCGAGAAGTTCCGCGACCGCCTGCCCGAGGTGCGCAAGGCCACCGACGCCCGCGCGGACGGCTTGAACGACGCCATCAAGAAGGTGGCGGCGGGCCCGGCCGGGGCGCAATTGGCCGACGGCATCGCCGCCATGAATTCCGCCCTGGCACAGTTGCGCGACAAGCGCGCCGCCGTCGACGGGCTGTCGATCACCGCCGTCGAGGCGGCCGACTATTATTCCGGTCTGATCGCCCGCATGCTGGCCCTGATCGAGCGGATGGCCGCCATCAGCACCGACGCCGAGGTGACCAAGGCGTCGATCGCCTATGCCCAGGTGTTGCACGGCAAGGAACGAGCCGGCCAGGAACGCGCCACCGGCTCGGCCGGCTTCGGCGCCAAGAAATTCGAAGGGGTGATCCTGCGTCGCTTCACCCAATTGATCGCCCGCCAGGAAACCTTCTTCGCCAATTTCGCCGCCTATGCCACCGCCGACCAAAAGGCGATGCTGGACAAGGTGCTGGTCGATCCGATCTCGAAAGAGGTCGATCGCATGCGCCTGGTCGCCATGGAAAGCGCGTTCAGCGGCGACACCGGCGGCATCGAGGGACCGGTGTGGTTCGACACCATCACCAAGAAGATCGACCTGATGAAGGGCGTCGAGGACCGGGTCGCGGCCGACCTGGCCGAACTGGCCGGCGCGGTCCATGATCGGGCCGAGCGCAGCCTTTACGCCACCGTGATCAGCACCTTGGTCCTGATGGTGGCGGGTCTGGGCATTGCGTGGTTCATCGCCACCGACATCACCCGTCCGCTGGCCAAGGTCATCACCGCCATGAACCTGCTGTCCAAGGGCGGTCGCGACCCGGTGGAAAGCGACGGCGACCGCTCGGACGAGATCGGCGACATGGCCCGCGCCGTCGAGGTGTTCCGCCAGGGACTGATCCGCGCCGACGATCTGCAAAGGCAGCAAGAGGCCGAGCAGCAGGTCAAGGATCGGCGCGCCCGCGTCATCGACGGCATCCTGGAACGCTTCAACCAGGAAGTCGCCGAGGTGCTGGAGACCATGTCATCGTCGGCCACCGAACTGGACGCCACCGCCCAGGCGATGAGCGCCACCGCCGAGGAGACCTCGAACCAGGCCACCGTGGTCGCCGCCGCGGTCGAGGAAACCGCCGTCAACATGCGCACCGTCGCCGGCGCCGCCGAACAATTGGCCGGCTCGGTCGAGGACATCAAGCGCCGCGTGGGTGAATCGGTGACCATCGCCGACACCGCCAAGTCCCGCGTGCTGTCCACCAACCATTCGGTCCAGGCGCTGTCGACGACGGTCAGCAAGATCGGCGAGGTGATCGAGCTGATCAACGCCATCGCCAGCCAGACCAACCTGTTGGCCCTGAACGCCACCATCGAGGCGGCCCGGGCCGGCGACGCCGGCAAGGGCTTCGCCGTCGTCGCCAACGAAGTCAAAAGCCTGGCCAACCAGACGGCGCGCGCCACCGAGGAAATCGCTACGCAGATCCGTGCCGTCCAGCAAGAGACCCGCAGCGCCGTCGGCGCCATCGGCGAGATCACCGGGATCATCGAGGAAATGAGCACGATCTCGTCCGGCATCGCCGAATCGGTTCACCTGCAAGACACCGCCACCGCGGAAATCGCCACCAACGCCCAGCAGGTGGCCCAGGCCACCGCCGAGGTCAGCTCGAACGTCATGGGGGTCAACCAGGCGGCCGACGAAACCGGCAAGGCGGCATCCGACGTCCTGGAAACCGCGCGGTCGGTGTCGAACCGGGCGACGTCGCTGCGTGACCAGGTCAACGTCTTCCTGACCACCATCCGGTCGGCGTAACGCCGAGCCACCGTGCAAAGAGCGAGAGCGAGCCATGAAATATACCGTCAACCGCAACGGCGGCGCCGTCACCGCCGGCATTACCGGGCGCCTGACCTTCGCCGACGCGCCGCATTTTCCGCAGTTCCTGCGCGAGGTGATGCAAGAAACCCAGTCGTGCACCATCGACCTGTCCGGCCTGGAATTCATCGATTCCACCGGCATGAGCCTGTTCATCCATGTTTATGACCAGTCCCGCGCCGCCAATGTGACCGTCACCCTGAAAGGGGCCGCCGGTCCCGTGCACGAGGTCCTGAGCCGCGCCGGCTTCAAGGATCTGTTCCCGTTCGCGTGACGTCATGGCCTCGCCGCCCGCCATCGAACTGATCGCCTGCGGCGTTCCCGCCGCCATGTGCGAGGTGGCGCGGCAATCCTTGTCCAGGCTGACCTCGGGCCGGCGCGGCGCCCTTAGGATCGCCTTGTTCGACGGCGACAACGCCGACTTCGACGCACTTCTGACAAACCCGATATCGGCGGCGCTGGACGTCGCCTGCCTGTCGGCGCGGCACGCCCTGCCCCTGCGCCCAGACGTGCTGGTGTGGCGGCTTGCCACCCGTACCGCCTTGAAGATCGACGGCGCCAACGCCTTCACCAAGGCGCTGATCTGCCGTCAGCCCCGCCTGGCCCCGATCGAGGGCAAGATCGCCATGGCCCTGCAGGAAGCCATCGGCAACGCCGTCCTGCACGGCAACCTGGACCTGAAGACCGCCCAGCGCGGGAACCTGGAGGGGCTGGTCGAATTCGCCGCCGAGATGGAGCGCCGAACCGCCGAGCCGGCCTACGCGTTCCGCCCGGTGACGGTCGGAGCCAAAACCTGCGGCGACCGGATGGTGATCTGGGTCGATGATTGCGGACGTGGTTTCACCCCGGTCGCGCCCCGCGACATCATCTTGTCGGCCGGCGGCGGCAATGGCCTGGCGATGATTCGCGCCTGCTGCCAGGACCTGGCGATCCGCCGGGGCGGCCGCAGAACCGTCATGGCCTTCGCGCTGCCGAGATAGATCAAGCTGCTGGGATTGGGCTTTGCGGCGGGGAACCCCGGCGCCCGGTCCGTCGCATATGTGCGAGACCGAGGCGCCGTCCCCCCTCCCCCCCCGGGGAAGTCTTTTGCGGGATGCGGGACCGCCCAAGGGCGGCCCCACCCGTAAGAGTCCGTTCCGATCGGGCCAAGCCCCCCTTGCCCCGGACCGGCTTACCGGTCTCTCGAAACGCTCCCGCTACGCCTGTTACGATAAAAGAGAACGCTCGCCAGTGCTATCGGGTATCTACCTTAGGATAGTTCGTAACTACCCCCTTCGAACTGACGGATCAGTGCGGCAGGCGATAGAACTCGGCGATGATGTTCCAGGCCTCCTCGGCGGTCTCGACGAAGCTCAGCAGATCCTTGTCCTCGGGACCGATCATCCCTTCCATCGCCATGGCGTCGAAATTGATCACCCGTTCCCAATATTCGCGACCGAACATGATGACGGGGATCGGTTCGATCTTGCCGGTCTGGATCAGGGTCAGCGCCTCGAACAACTCGTCGAACGTGCCAAATCCGCCGGGAAAGGCGACCAGCGCCCGCACCCTGATCATGAAATGCATCTTGCGGATGGCGAAATAGTGGAAGCGGAAACACAGTTCCGGGGTGATGTACTGATTGGGGGCCTGTTCCATCGGCAGCACGATGTTGAGGCCGATCGACTTGCCGCCGGCCTCGAAGGCGCCTCGGTTGGCGGCCTCCATGATGCCGGGGCCACCGCCGGTCTTGACCACGAAATCGCAGACATGTTCGCCGACACAGGTGTTGGTGACGATGCGGGCCAGGCTCCGCGCTTCTTCGTAATAACGGCTGTTGGCCAGCATGCGCCGGGCAATGGTCAGCTTGCGGGCCAGGTCCTTGTCGCGCGGCTTGTCGCGTGCGGCCTCTTCGGCCTCGGCCAGGTGGCGGGCCGCCGTCTCGGGATCGGGGATGCGGGCCGAACCGAACATCGCCACCGTCGAGCGGATGCCCATTTCCTGCTGCAGCAGTTCCGGCTTCAACAATTCAAGCTGCAGCCTGACCGCGCGCAGATCGGGCCGCAACAGGAAGTCGTCGTCGGCGAAAGCCAGCCGATAGGCCGGCGATTCGGTCTGCGGGGTTTGCACTTGCGGTTCGGGCGCGAAGGTGTCGGCTTCGTCACGCGCGGTTGGGAAGGGACCTGCTTCGGCGCTTTCGGTCATCATGCTCTCGGTTCGACGCTTGCTCTGTCCTATTGTTGTGGGTCTTCGTTAGCGGCGGGTAAAGAGCCGTGCTATACGGGACCGAAGAAGTGCATTTTGACGAGGATTGTAGGCCCATGACCGCGCAACAGTTCGATTCCTTCGGCGAATTCGCGTTGACCGTGGTGGTCACCAGCCCGCCCTGGTACGAGAACTGCTATGTCGTCCGCCACAAGGATAGCGGCGAGATCGCCATCGTCGATCCCGGCGGCGACGCCGACCGCATCCTGGAAGTGGTGCGGGCGATGAACGGCACGCCCAAGGCGATCTGGCTGACCCATGGCCATCCCGACCATCTGGGCGCCGCCCGCGCCCTCGAGTTGGAACTGGGGATACCGACCGTGGCCCACGCCGACGAAGCGTCGGTCATCGCCCGCTCGAGCGACCTGAACAAAAGCTTCACCGGCCAGGCCCAGGAAGGTCCCGGCAACGTGACCTATTTCAGCGGCGAGCCGAACCTGGAACTGGGCGGCAAGGCGATCCGCGTGATCCACACCCCCGGCCACACCCCCGGCGGCATCTGCTTCGATTTCGGTGATTTCGCCCTGACCGGCGACACCTTGTTCCGCCACGGCGTCGGCCGCACCGACCTGCCGGGCGGCAGCGAACAGAAGCTGTGGGAATCGATCCCGCGCTTCCTGGGTCTGCTGCCCGACACCTGCCAGCTGTTTTCCGGCCATGGCCCCGAATGGCCGGCCGGCGAGGCCCGGCGCTGGTGGCGGATGATGTCGTAAGCGCGGCTCGCGCTTAAAGATCCACCATCTCGACCGCCGGATCCGGCCCCAGTTCGGGGAAAAAGCGCGCCGCCATTTTGGCGAAACGGTGCGGTCCGTCGGTGGTGACCAGACGCACGCTCGCCTCGCCACCCGTGGCGGCCAAGCCCCGCATCTTCAGCACGCGGGCCACTTCCTCGGCGACGGCGTCGGCGCAATCGACGAAGACCGGCCCGTCGCCCAGCGCCGCCCGCATGGCCGGGCGCAGCAGCGGAAAGTGGGTGCATCCCAGCACCAGGCAATCGGCCGGCTGGTCTCCGGTAAACAAGGCGCCCAGATAGGACTTGGCCATCTCTTCGGCGATCGGCCCGGCTTCCATGCCTTCCTCGGCCAGGGCGACGAACATCGGACAGGCCACCTGCGTCACCCGGGCATCGGGCCGATGGGCCAGGATCGCCTTGGGAAAAGCACCCGACGTACAGGTCCCCTCGGTGGCGGCGACGACGATCCGGCCGGAATGCGATGCCTTGGCCGCCAGGGCTGCGCCGTCTTCCACCACGCCGACCACCGGCAGATCGGGGAAACGGTCGCGAACCGCCGCCAGGGCGTGGGCCGAGGCGGTGTTGCAGGCCAGGACCAGCATCTTCACGCCTTGCCCCCGCAGATGGTCGGCCCCTTGCAGGGCATAGCGAATAACCGTCTCGGGGGACTTGGTTCCATAGGGCAGACGCGCCACATCACCCAGATACAGCAGTGATTCGCCGGGCAGCCGGCGACGCAGTGCGGCAGCGACGGTCAGACCGCCAATTCCTGAGTCGAAAATTCCAACAGGCAGGGCGTTTTGTTGGCTTTTTAGGGTGATCACTGGATAGTCAGCCGGCTTTTGCGCGTGGCAAGAAAGGGTCGCCGGTTGAATAGCGGATTTTTCCGCCAAGTGGGACTAATTTCGCACACTACCAAGGCTTGCTTGGCGCCTGCGCACAAATAGCCTATAAAGCCAGGTGGGGATTGTCGGGAATATGTACCTTCTCGGTCGGCGTGCCATTGGGTTCGGGGAATAGAATGCGGCTCACCTTCAGGCTTCGTGCGAAGGCAGGACTTGCCCTTGCGCTCGCTTCGGCGGCAAAGGACTAGCCGATGTCGTGGTCTCTCGCCCGGAAGGTTTCGGCGGCATTGGTGGCCATCCTGTTATGCACAGGGCTGCTGACGGCGGTGTTCGGCTATTTCAAATTCGAGGACGTGCTGTCCTCGCTGGTCAGGTCGCGCTACAGCTTTGTCGTCTTCACCATCAAGAAGAACATCGAGGACCGCCTGAACCTGGGCCTGGCCCTGCGCCAATTGCGGCAAATCCAGGAAACCATCGAACTCGAGAAGGTCCGCGACGACCAGATTCTGGGCATCGAGATCTATGACGCGCGGGGCGAGGTGCTGTTCAACACCGATCGCGGCGGCATCGGCATCAGCGTGCCGGCCAAGTGGCTGGAGCCGCTGGCCCAGCCGTCCAGCCAGCCCTTCTCGCTGATGGATGACGACATGCAGTTGGTCGGACTGCCGCTGGTCAACAATCTGGGCAAGGTCGAAGGGGCCGTGGTGCTGCGCTTCCCGTCGGCCTTCATCGACCGCGAGTTGGGTCCGCTGCTCAGCCGTGTCGCCGTCGAACTGCTGGCCGCCCTGGGCCTGTTCTCGGTGATCGCCCTGGTGGCGTCCTATGTCCTGCTGGGATCGGTCGGCCGACGCCTTCGCGCCATGGAGCGCACCTTGGCCACGGTGCTGGCCGAGGGCGGCGATGCCGAGCCCGACCCGACCGACGAGGGCGGTTTCGAAAGCCGCTATGCCGAATTCGTCGCCAAGACGCGCGAGGCCGTGGAACACATCGCCGAATCGACCCAAGAGGTCGAACGGCTGGATCGATTGGCGTGAGGCCCCGATGAGACTCGACCGCTCACGTCCCCTGCTGGTCCGCCTGTTCGTCCTGGCGATCCTGATCCTGGTGCCTCCGGTGGCGATGATCACCTTCCGCGCCCTGGGCGAGTTCGAACGCGGCATGGTTCCGGAACTGGACAAGAAGGCCGCCGCCATCGGGCGCGACATCACCGCCCAGGTCGAACGCGCCGTCGATCTGGGGATTCCCATCGACCATCTGGTGGGTGTCGATGAATTCTTCCGGCCGGTGCTGATGGCCAATCCGGAACTGCGCTACCTGGCGATCTCGGCCCCCGACGGTCGCGTGCTGTTCGTCACCGGCGCCCCGTCCGCCGACCTTGAACCCCATTACCGCGAAGCCGGGCAGGCGACCAATCTGACCATCGGCGACTTCCTGGATCTGGCGCTGCCGGTTCAGTCGAAGGGCGAGCGGGTCGCGGCCGTCCATGTCGGTTTCGACCAGGGCTACATCGCCAGTCGGCTGTCCGATATCTTCTACGACATCGCCGTGGTGTTGGTGGCCTCGCTGATCGTCGCCTTCGAGATCTTGCTGTTCGTGGTGTTCTTCAACGTCACCGGCCCGATGAAGCTGGTCGGACTGGTGGTCGATCGCGCGCGGCGCGGCGACTTTTCCCACGTCGCCGGGGGCGTGTCGGGCGACGAGGTCGGGCATTTCGTCCGGACCTTGTCGACCACCATCCGCCGCGCCGACGACCAGTACCGCAGCTTGATGGCCTATATCGACGAGGTCCGTGCCGCCCATTTCGACAAAAGCGTGGTCGAGCGGGTGGCCGAGATCGCCGACCGCGTCAAGTTCCTCTATCGCTTCGCCGAATCCGGCCGACCGGCGGTATTGAGCGAACGCCTGGCCACCGACATCCGCCTGCCGCTGTTCCTGTTCGTCTTCGCCGAGGAGATGGGCCGCGCCTTCATGCCGCTTTATGCCCGCGAATTCGGCCAGAGCTTCGGCCCCTTCACCCAGGAAATGCTGATGGCCCTGCCCATCACCATGTTCATGGTCGGCATCACCGTGGCCTCGCCCTGGGCCGGTTCGGTGATCGCCCGGCTGGGAACCCGCCGGGTGTTCCTGACCGGCCTGATTCCGGCGGCGGGCGGCTATTTCCTGACCGCCTTCGCCGATTCGGTGGTTCAGCTGATCGTGTTGCGTATCGTGTCGGGACTGGGCTACGCCCTGGTCACCGTCGCCTGCCAGACCTACATCTCGCGCGCCACACTGGAAGGCAAGCGGGCCCAGGGCCTGGGCATCTATGTCGGCGCCGTGCTGACCGCCTCGATCTGCGGCACCGCCATGGGCGGCGTGCTGGCCGAACGGGTCGGCTTCGACGCCACCTTCGTCGTTTCGGCGGCGCTGGCGGCGATTTCCGGCTGGCTGGTCCACCGCCTGCTCGATCCCGGCGTCGATGACGGCAAGGCCAGCGACGACGGCGACGGGTCGGACAAGGGCAAGTCGTTGTTCAGCCTGTTCGCCAACTGGCGCTTCACCGCGTTGCTGCTGTTCGCGGCGGTGCCGGCCAAGATGGCCCTGACCGGCTTCCTGTTCTTCCTGGTCCCGGTGATTCTGTGGCGCGCCGAATTGTCGCTGCCCGAGATCGGCCGCACCATCGTCTTGTATCCGCTGATCATGGCCATCTTGTCGGCGGTGTCGTCGCGAATCTCGGACCTGACCGGCTGGCGTACCGGACTGGTGGCCATCGGCGGCCTGATCGGCGGCTTGGGCCTGTTGCTGCCGTTGCCGCAACTGGGCCTGGACCCGTCGATGGCGGTCGCGCTGGCCATCATCGCCCTGGGGGTGTCGCACGGTCTGTCGGCCTCGCCGCAATTGGCGCTGGTCCCCGATTTGTGCTGGATCGAGTGCCACACCTTCGGGCGCACCCGGGTCCTGGCCCTGGTCCGCACCGTGGAACGCCTGGGCTCGATCGTCGGGCCGGTCTTGGCGGCTGCCTTCATTCCGATCTGGGGTCTGACCGGGGCGGTGGTCGCCCTGGGCGGGGTGGTGCTGGTGTTGTCGGTGATCTTCGTGGTGTGCTCGTTCGCCTTCGGCAGCGGCCTGCATCTCGTTGCCGAGGAGGATGGCGAATGATCCGCCGCGATTTCCTGGCCGGACTGGGGGGATTGGGTGCCGTGGCGGCCTGGCCTTCGGGGCTGGCCGCGCAGCCGACCAAACCGCACCGGCCCTACCGCATCTACATGGCGCTGTTCCGCGGCTGGGAAGAGGCCTCGCAAGGCTTCAAGGACTATTTCACCAACCAGGGCATCCCGGTCGAGCTGATCATCCGCGACTGCGCCCAGGACAAGAGCAAGCTGCCCGGCTTCGTCGCCGAGGCCAAGGAGATGAAGGTCGATCTGGTGTTCACCTGGGGCACCACCGTCACCCAGGAGATGCTGGGGACCTTCGACAAGGTCGATCCGGCCAAGCACATCACCGACATCCCGGCGGTGTTCGCCATCGTCTCGCAGCCGGTTGGCGCCAAGATGGTGCCCAACCTGAATTCGTCGGGCCGCAACATCACCGGCACCTCGTATCTGGTGCCGATGGAAACCCAGGTGAACCTTCTTCGCTCCTATCTGCCGGTCAAGCGTCTGGGCATGGTCTACAACCCGCTGGAGCGCAACTCGCTGGTGGCCATCGACGAATTGCGCGAGCTGGGCGCCGCCCAGGATTTCGAGGTCATCGTCGCCCCGGTCGATGTGGTCGAGGGCAAGCCGGTGGCGGCCAGCATCCCCGGCAAGGTCGCCAGCCTGAAGGAATCCGGCGTGGGGTTCCTTTATATCCCGCCGGACACCTTCTTGAACGTCAACCGCGACATCCTGACCCAGGCGGCGCTGGACCAGCAATTGCCGACCTTCGCGGCGGCCGAGAACCCGGTGGTGAGCTCGAAGGCGCTGATCGGCGGGGTCTATCGCTATTACACCGTCGGCCAGCTGACCGCCTACAAGGCCGAGCAGATCCTGGTTCACAAGAAGGCGCCCCAGGACATCGCCATCGACGCGCCCAAGCGGCTGTCGATCATCTTGAACATGCCGGTGGTGCGGGCGCTGGGCATCTATCCGCCGATGAACCTGCTGAGCCTGGCCGAGGTGATCGACGGTCCGGGGGGTAAGCCATGACCAGCCAGGCCAAGAAGGGCTTGCGCATCCTGGTGTGCACCAAACGCGACCTGGCCGGGGCCATGGTGCTGAACCAGGTCTTGGCGCATCTGGCAGGCGACCAGGTGATGGTGCTGCTGTCCGACAAGACCCGCCCGGTCGAGAACGCGGTTCCCGAACTGGCCGAGATCAAGTTCCTCGAACGCGACCTGCCGATCGACACCATCTTCCCGCTGATCGACGCCACCGGTGACGATACGTGCCACCACGCCACCTTCGACGGACTGGCCCGGCGCTACGGAATCCCGATCCAGGTCGTCGCCGACATCAACGGCCCAGAAGGCGAGTCCCTGGTGCGCGCCTTCGCCCCCGACATCATCTTGTCGGCGCGGTTCTCGCTGATCTTCAAGCCGAACATCTTCGAAATTCCGCCGCTCGGCACCTACAACGTCCATCCGGGCGCGCTGCCGCGCTATGCCGGCCTGTTCGCGCCCTTCCGCTGCATGCTGGACGGGGCCAAGCGCATCGGCTGCACCTTGCATCAAGTCGATCGCGGCATCGATACCGGCCCGATCGCCGGCATCGGCTGGATCGACATCGATCCGGCGCGGTCGCTGTTGTGGCATGTGACCCAGACCTACCGGCCCGGCCTTGAGCTGTTCTTCCAGGTGCTGGACGGCCTGCGCGAGGGGCGCCAGCCGGTCCTGACCCAGCAGGATCGCAGCCAACGGGCCTATGGGTCGCTGCCGGGCGCCGACTCGTTCAAGGATTTCGCCGCCAAGGGCCTTCGTATCTACGATCCCGCGGACTATCTAGAGGAGCTGCGCAGCTTCGTCCCCGAGGCGCTGCACGCCCGCATCGACCATCTCGCCCATACCGCGGCCAAAGGAGTGGGGGCGTCATGCTGCTGCGGACACGCGTAACCCTGATCGTCACGGTCAGCTTTTCGCTGCTGGTGGCCGGCCTGACCTTCGCCGCCATCAAGAGCGAGGAACTGGCCGACGAACGCTATGCCCAGGCGACGCTGAACGGACAGGACATCTTCTGGCGCAAGCTGGTGGAAAACACCGTGCAGCGGCTGGAAACCGATGCCCGCGCCGTCGCCACCGACGAATCCCTGGTCCAGGCGGTGGAAAAGCGCGACCCCACGCAAATCCTGGCCCTGGCGGTGCCGATCGCCGACGGCATGCGGGCGCGCGGCCGGGTCAGCCGCTTCGAAGTGATGAACCGCGACGGCGAGCTTTTGTACAATTCGCGCGGCTCGCTGCTGGAACCGCCGACGGTCGATGCCGGCACCGTCCGGACCATCGTCGATTCCAACAAATCGGTGCGCGGTGTGCTGCAAGACGCGTCCCGCACCTTCACCGCCACCCTGGCCTTCCCGATCGAGCACAAGGGCGAGGTGATCGGCGTCGCCGTGCTGGCCGCCGACATGCAGCCGCCCCTGGCCGAATTCAAGATTTCGACCGGGTCCGACATCTTCCTGGTCGACCGCATCGGCCAATTGTCGCTGGGGACCGACGATTCCATCTGGAAAATCTTCGAAGGCAAGATTTCCGTCCGCAAGTCACGGCTGGAAACCTGGCAGCAGGGCGAAATCTTCTATTCGGTCGCCGTGTTGCCGGTCTATGACGGCGCGTCCCGGGTGATCGGCGCCCTGGTCACCGCCCGCGACGTCACCGCCACCCAGACCCGCCAGCGCCAGATCCGCCAGATCGCCATCGGCTCGGTCGGCGGTTTCCTGGTGGTGCTGCTGGCCTTGTTCACCGTCTATCTGCGCCGGTCCTTCCACCCGCTGGACGAGGCCATCGCCGTGCTGAACGCGCTGTCGCGCGGCGACACCTCGGTCACCCTCGAGGTCAAGAACGACCAGGACGAAATCGGCCGCATCGCCGGTACGGTCGGCGTGTTCCGCGACAACGTCGTCAAGCTGGAACTGATGCAGCAGCGCCGCGAACGTCAGCGCCGCCGCCAGGAACTGTATATCCGCCTGCAGATGCTGAAGATGAGCGAAATGCTGGAGGAAGAAGCCCGCGCCGCCGTGCTGGCCGACCTCAAGCAGATCGAGGCCATGGCCGAACGCGGTCCCGAGGAAGCGGGCGACACCGATTCCGGCAAGGGCGAGCTGGAAGTGCTGGGCGTGGCGTTCCAGACCATGTCGGACCGCATCCGCGAACAGCATCTGTCCTTGCAGGAACTGATCACGCAACGGACCCGCGAAGCCGAAGTGCTGCGCGAAGCCTTGCGGACCCGCGAACAGTTGGACGCGCTGCGCCAGGAACTGGATTTCGCCCGCGAACTGCAATTGTCGTCGCTGCCCCAGGTGTTCCCGCCCTTCCCCGACCGCGACGAGTTCCGCATCCATGCCGGCATGGTCCCGGCCAAGGAGGTCGGCGGCGATTTCTACGATTTCTTCCTGATCGACCGGTACCATCTGGGCTTCGTCATCGGCGACGCCTCGGGCAAGGGCGTCCCGGCGGCGATGTTCATCTCGATCGCCCGCTCGCTGATCAAGGCGGTGGCGCCGTTGTCGTCCAGCCCCGGCGAGTGCCTGGCCTTCGTCAACACCATGTTGTCGGCCGACAACCCGCACACCTTGTTCGCCACCTGCTTCTATGCGGTGCTCGACACCCGTGACGGCCAGGTGGCCTATTGCAATGCCGGACATCCGCCGTCCTTGATCCTGCGCACCAGCGGCGAGGTCGATGCCATCCGCGATGTCTCGGGCGTCGCCTTGGGCGTGATGGAAGGGCTGGATTACGAAACCGGTACCTTCCAGTTGAACCCCGGCGACACCATCTTGCTTTATACCGATGGCGTCACCGAAGCTCAGGACGTCGTCTCGGCCCTCTACGACGAACCACGCCTGATCGAGAAGCTGGGGACCCTGGGGGGATATGCCCCGCAGGACATCATCGCCGAGGTGCACAGCGCGGTCGAAGCCTTCGTCGGCGAAGCGCCGCAATTCGACGACATCACCATGCTGTCCTTGAGCTTCGATCGGGTCAGCACCGACCTGGAAGCCTTCGACGAACCGGATCGCCGGTTGATGCTGACAGGTTTCAAGGCCACCCCGTCGGTCGAGGTCATAAGCATGGATGCCGCCCCCCCGCCCGTCACGCCGTCCCCAGAGCCGGTTCCGACACCGGCTCCGCCGACCGCCGCCCCGGCGGTAAAGGTGATCCGGCCGACAATCGTGACCAAACCAAAGCCCCCGGTGACGGTCGCCGTCAAAAAGCCCGCCCCTGCCCCTGCGCCTGCGCCTGCGGCCCAAGTCTCGGCCAAGCCGGCCATCCGCATCATCAACAAGCCGAAGATCGCAGCCGTTGCCCCGCCGCCACCCGCACCTGTTCCGACGCCGGCCCCGGTTGCCGCGACGCCCCCGGTTGCCGCGACGGCCATGCAACACCACGATCACAACGTCTTGAAGGTGGTCATCAGCAACGATCTGGCTGAACTGGAACGCCTGGCCGGGCTGGTCGATTCCTTCGTCGAGCGGCACGGCATGCCCGAACGAATCGCCTTCAACCTGAACCTTTGCCTGGATGAACTGATCACCAATATCATATCCTATGGGTATTCAGATGATCATCATCACGACATTCATGTCCGGTTCGTGCTAGACAACGGCACGCTGATGACCGAAATCATCGATGACGGGGCCGAATACAATCCCTTCACCGACGCCCCCGAGCCGGACCTGGCCCTGGAGGTGGACGACCGCCCCATCGGCGGGCTGGGGGTCTTCCTGGTGAAGGAGTTTATGGATAAAACCGAGTATCGCCGCGAAGACGGGCGCAACGTCGTGACCCTGTGGAAGGGTACCGCGGAACAGGAGAGTTGAGATTATGGAAATCCGGGAAGAAGTGAGCGAAGGCGTGACGGTGCTGGTTCCCATCGCCCGTGTCGACAGCGCCACGGCCAAGGCCTTCGAAGCCAAGGTGGTGGCGGTGGTCAATTCCGGCGCGCCGCGCATCCTGATCGATTTCGCCGAAATGGATTACATTTCCAGCGCCGGCCTGCGCGTCGTGCTGGTCGGCGCCAAGATGACCCGCGCACCGCGCAAGTTCGCCCTGTGCTCGATGAAGCCGCATATCCGCGAAATCTTCGACGTCTCGGGCTTCGCCAAGATCTTGCAGATTCATCCCGACCGCGCGGCCGCCGTCGCGGCCATGCCCCCGGCCTAGGGGGGCGGGCTGGTCGGGGCCGGTATCCTCTGATACAATGGTCCGACCCACTATAGCGGGAGGAAAGCCATGCCTGATCCCATGAAGGACTTGAACGCATTCCAGGCCGCATGGTTCCAGGCGTGGGCCACGGCCTCCCGTCAAAGCCTGGAGATGTGGAAACACCTGTTCGAGGCGCAACATCGCATGCTGCATCAGGTGTCGAAATATCACCGCGACCATGTCGAGATCGCCACCGGGGCGTCCTTTACCGACAAATACGGCAAGCGCGCCCACGACATCGATCCCGAGCGCGACGTCTAGCGCGAATCTCGAACGATCCGGGCGGGGCCGTCAGTGCGCCTGCGCCTTGCGCTCCATCTCGGCGATAAGCCAGCGATCCAGCGACAATCCACGACCCTTGCCGCCCTCTTGCCAGGCCAGGTGGGCGCGGCGCCTGATCGCACCGAGATCACGCCCGTTGGCCAGGCGCGACGACAGGTCACGGTTGATCCCGATCAGCGTTTCCACGTCGTCGTCGCGCACGCCCTTGCCGGCCTTGCGGGTGGTGGTCATCACGAAATCGGCCAGCCTGCGCTCGAACACCTTCCAGGCCGACCGCCGGGCAACATCGGACAGCGCCATCCATACGCGATGATTGGTGTCCAGGGCGGCGACAAAGCGTTCCGCATCGTGTGCGGTCGATAATTCTTCGGCGGCTTCCAGCAGGGCGACGGCGCTGCTTTCCTCGAGGGAAAGACGGACAGGAATGGCTGCGAACGACATGAGATCCTCCCCTGCGAGAGCATAATCTTCGCCCACCCCAACCGCAGGCGAGTGTACGAATCTTCGCCCCTGACGGCAATCAGGGTGAACGCTTAGTCACCTTGGATGTATGGCTGGACCGACCTGGACTCGCAAGCCCGCAACGGTTACCGTTCGGTGAAATAACCGTTTTAAAACAAGGGGGTTACCCATCTCATGCGTAAGCGGGGCAGAAGTCCGGGCAGGCACGTGCAGCACAACCCTCTCCCCTTGTGGGAGAGGGTCCGCGCGACGCGCGGGGGTGAGGGGTCTTACGCGCGGCGAGCGCGTAAGAAACGTCTTTGTATCAAGCACATCATATGGCGCGCCGACGCGCGCGCCCCTCACCCGGCCGCCTCGCGGCCCCCCTCTCCCACAAGGGGAGAGGGAAAACGCCGCAATTGCTGCAGCTGCGTGCCCGGACTTTTGCCCCAGTTACGCTCATGCTGAAGAAGCGATCGCTGGTCGTCGCCGGCCATTCGACCAGCGTCACGCTGGAGGAGGAGTTCTGGGTTGAACTGAAGCGGATCGCCGCCCTGCGCGGTCAGTCGATCAACCAGATGGCGGCGGAAATCGACAGCGACCGGGCCGGCAACCTGTCGTCGGCGCTTCGGGTCTTCGTTCTCGAGCATCTGCGGAACGAAGCCAGGAAGGATTAGCCATCGAACTCCGGCCCCGGAACTCGAGACGCACCGAAGCGCCGGGCTTCGCAGTGGAAGCTCGACACCCGGTCAACCGCCAGGGGTACCCTGGCGGCGGCAGACAAGAGCAAATCTATTGGCGCGGCGCCGATCAGCGGTTCAGGCGGCCGACCACGAACACCAGCAACCCGGCGGTCACCACAATGATGGCGGCCAGAAAACCCAGAGCGATCACCGCTTCATTATCGAGAACCATACGTTCCTCCCCCTCGAAGGTACTTTGTACGGATCGCCACCATAAGCTGATCGGCAGGCGCTTGCCTTGACATAGATCAGAAGCCGCATCAAACGGCGGCGAGGGCCACCAGCTCGACGCAATTGCGCCCGCGCTCCTTGGCGCGGTACAGGGCTTGGTCGGCGCGGGCCAGCACGGAATCGATCCCCTCGCCCTCGGCCGACAAATCGGCGCCGCCGATACTGATGGTCGGCCGGACCGAGCCGCCTGCGACCGTCAGGTCGATTTCGG
Organism: Magnetospirillum sp. LM-5; assembly: GCF_902729445.1. Lineage (NCBI taxonomy): Bacteria > Pseudomonadati > Pseudomonadota > Alphaproteobacteria > Rhodospirillales > Rhodospirillaceae > Magnetospirillum > Magnetospirillum sp. LM-5. Next base: position 138,691 of record NZ_CACVCE010000034.1, read on the forward strand.
CGACGGCTGCGCGCAGGCGCTCCGCCAATTCGCGCGCCCCGGCAAGGTCGGTCTCGGGCAGCAGCACGCCGAATTCCTCGCCGCCCAGGCGGCCCAGCAGGTCGGCGTCGCGCAGGCAGGTCGCCGCCACCCGGGCAATGGCCTTCAGGGCCTCGTCACCGACAGCGTGGCCGTAGCCATCGTTGATGGACTTGAAGTGGTCGGCATCCATGATCAGCACCGACAAGGGCCGCCCATAGCGTCGGGTTCGCTGGATCTCGCGGTCGGCAATGTCCAGGAAATGGCGGCGATTGGCGATTCCGGTCAGGGAATCGGTGGTCGCCCACACCCGTAATTCCTCTTCGATCTTCAAACGGTGGCCGATTTCCATCTGCGTCAGGGCCAGTTCCACCTCGAGCCGGCTGGTGATCTGGCGCTGAACCACCACCGCCAGCCACGAGAATCCGACCAGTGCGATGCCGACCAGCAGGGCGTTGCGCATCCAGTCGGCGCGCCAGCCGGCAACGATTTCCCGCCGCAGGACGCCGACCACCACCACCAGCGGCCATTCATCCAGCGAGCGATAGGCCAACAACCGCTCGGTGCCATCGACGACGCTGCCTTCCGGCCGGGTCCAGGCGACACCGAACGGCGCCTGCGGCAGGGATTGGGTGAACAAGGCGGTGCGCGACAGGTCCTGGCCAAGCTGGCCGGGCAGCGGCGGAACGCGGAACAGGTTGATGCCGTCGCGGCGATGAATGGCGATGGCGCTGCCGGACGGCAGATTGGGCATGCCGCCCAGCAGGTCGAAGGCGTCGGGCGAAATGGTCATCACCACCAGCCCGGCGAACGCACCGTTGGGACGATAGATGCCGCGCACCAGGGCCAGCGCTGTTTCCGACGAGACCCGGGTGACAAAGGGCGGCGAGATGAACAGCGAACGCTGGACGCCGCCTTCGGCGAAGAACTTGAAATAGGCGCGATCGGCCACCTTGATGGACGGCAATTGGTCGCGATAGTCGGTGTGGCTGACGACGCGGCCGGAATGATCGACCAGCCCGATGGTCCGCAGATGCTCGACCGACTGGGTGGTGTGGATCATACGCTCCCACACATCCGGACTTTTCATGCTGGCCGGCCCCGCCGCCTCGATGCGGCCGACCAGGTCGGACAGCTCGCGGTCGAATTGGCGAAAGCGTTCGGATACCGAGCGAGCAAGAAACCAGGTCGTGTCATGGCCCTGGCGCGCGGCCGCCGTGATGCGGCCGTCGAAATCCTTCCAGGCCAGGAAGGAAAACACCGCCAGGATCGCCGCGGTCAGCGCGCCCAGCAACACCCAGCCATAGAAACGATGCAACGTCGGACGATTCATCGGCCCGCCCCCCAGCGACACCACGTGGTTTAGGGCGTCACCCCACACCTGTCAATTCGGCATGGATGGGCAGGCGAACAACCATACGGTGGTTTGGGGGGCGGGCTATTCCGCCGCGACCTTGCGGGCCAGCAGGCCTTTCAGTTCGGGAATGCACGAGCCGCAGCCGGTGCCGGCCTTCAAGGCGGCGCCGATCTGGGCGACATTGGTCAGATGCTGATCGCGGATCGCCGCCTCGATGGCCGCCAGTCCGACCGAGAAGCAGGCGCAGACGATCGGCCCCTGGTCGGTCTGCCCGGCCGGGGCCTTGCCGGCCAGCACGGCGGCGCGTTCCGACGCCGAGGCGACGGCGCGGCCGACCAGGCGGGCCACCCAGGCCCGCACCACGTCGGGCCGGTCGCGGCCGACGAACAGGGCCGCCGCCAGATGTTCGCCGTCCATCCAGGCATAGCGGGCGATGCCGCGCGTCGGGTCCAACACTTCCAGCCGATTCCGCCCGAACCGGGCATCGAGAACCGCGACCAAGGCCTGGACCTGGGCCGGGGAATCGCCGGCCAGTTCGGTGATCTGGGCGCCGTCGGCGGCATGGCGCACCCACCACGGCAGATCGGGCAGGTCGAAGGGATCGGCGGCCACCAGGACCGCGCTCCAATCGGCGGCAAACGGCTCGACCCTAACCGGCATATGCTTGGATTCCGGCTGGCCCGACACCGGATCGACATGGCCGGCCAGCAACCGGCCGACGATGGCCCGCGCCGCGAATCGGTCGGTCCAGTGCATCGGCAGGAACACGTCGCCCGGGCGCTGGTCGGTGGTGGCACGCAGGCGGGCGACATAATCGCCCAGTCGGCTTTTCACCCGGACCAGGGCGCCGTCCATCAGGTTCAGCCGGGCGGCGTCAACGGGGTTGATGTCCAGCAACGGTTCCGAACGGTGACCGGACAGCCGGGCCGACAGGCCGGTGCGGGTCATGGTGTGCCATTGGTCGCGGTAGCGCCCGGTATTCAGGCGCAGCGGCCAATCGACATTGGGCACCTCACGCGGGGGCCTGGCGGTCACCGCCACCAGTCGGGCCTTGCCATCGGCGGTGAAGAACCGGCCATCGGCGAACAGGCGCTTGCCGCCCCACTGGGCCGGCACCATCGCGTCGTAATCACCGCCGATCCAGTCGGTCAGGTCAAGGTCGCGGCTGCCGCCATTCTCGAAGGCGGTCAGGCGGGCATATTCGGCGAAGATGGCGGCGGAATCCTTCCAGGCGAAGGCGGAACCGAAACCCAGATGGCCCGCCACCGCGGAAATCGCCTGCCAGTCGGACCGGGCTTCGCCCACCGGCCTCAGGAACGGGCGCTGGCGGCTGATGGTGCGGTCGGAATTGGTCACCGTGCCGTTCTTCTCGCCCCAGCCGTGGGCCGGCAGCTTGATATGGGCGAAGCGCATGGTGTCGGTATCGGCGACACAATCCGAGACGATCACCACCGGGCATTTGGCCAAGGCCCGGCGCACCAGATCGGCTTCCGGCAGGCTGACCGCCGGATTGGTGCCCATGATCCAGATGGCCTTGACCTTGCCGGCATCGACGGCACGGAACAGATCGACCGCCTTCAAGCCCTCGGACGACGCCATGCGCGCCGCGTTCCAGAAACGCCCGACCCGATCGACCGAGGCCTGGTCGAACCCCATATGGGCCGCCAGCTGGTTGGCCAGGCCGCCGACCTCGCGCCCGCCCATGGCGTTGGGCTGGCCGGTCACCGAGAACGGACCGCAGCCCGGCTTGCCGATGCGCGCCGTCGCCAGATGGACGTTCAAGATGGCGTTGACCTTGTCGGTCCCCGAAGCCGACTGATTGACGCCCTGGCTGAACATTGTGACCACCTTGGAGGTGGCGGCGAACCACTGGAAGAAGGTAGCGATGTCGGTGGGCGAAAGCCCTGTCTGGCTGGTATCGGCGGCGCGGGCGGCGCTCAGCGCCTCGGTGAAGCCTTCGGTGTGGGCATCGACGAAGGGGAAGTCGATCAGGCCGGCCGCCTCGCAATGGGCCAGCAGACCGTTCCACAAGGCGACGTCGGACCCGGGCGCCAGGGCCAGATGCAGGTCGGCGATGTCGCAGCAATCGGTGCGGCGCGGATCGATCACCACCACCCGGGTCCCATGGTCTTCCCGTGCCTTCTTCAGGCGCTGGAACAGCACCGGATGGCACCAGGCCAGGTTCGAGCCGACCAGCACCACCAGATCGGCAAGCTCCAGATCGTCATAGCATTGCGGCACGCTGTCGGACCCGAAGGCGCGGCGATGTCCGGCGACGGTGGACGCCATGCACAGGCGCGAATTGGTATCGACGTTGGCGGTCCCTAAGAACCCCTTGGCCAGCTTGTTGGCGGCGTAATAATCCTCGGTCAGCAACTGGCCGGACAGATAGAAGGCGAAGGCGTCGGGGCCGTGCAGCTCGATCACCGAGCGGATGCGCCCGGCCGCCTCGGCGGTCGCGTGCGTCCAGTCGACGGCGCGGCCATCGACCTCGGGCCCGAGCAGGCGGCTGTCGGGGGCCAGGGTGTCGGCCAAGGCGGTGCCCTTCGAGCACAGCCGGCCGAAATTGGCCGGATGCTGGGGATCGCCCGCCACCTTCCAGCCGTCGGCCTGTGGGGTGACGACCAGGCCGCAGCCGGTGCCGCAATAGGGACAGGTGGTCCTGACCCCGCCGTCAGCCATGGGCCACCTTCCGGGCCGCTTCCAGGCCCAGGAAGATCGCACCGCCATCCCGGCGCACAGGTACGACGGTCGTGCAGCCCTCGTCGGGGGCGTCGGCCGCGCCGCTGTTCAGGTCGATCACCCAATTGTGCAGCGGACAGGCGACCTTGCGGCCCGAGACGATGCCTTCCGACAGCGGCCCGCCCTTGTGCGGACAGCGGTTGATCAGGGCGAACACCTCGTCGGCGGCGGTGCGAAACACCGCCACCTCGCCCAGGCTGGTCTCGACGGTGCGCGCCCCCAGAGGGGGGATGTCCGACAGCGTGCCGATATTGATCCAGTCCATCGGTCCTACTCCACCACGGCCAGGGGTTGGAATTCGTGGGCGTCGACGCCACCCTCGGCCCGTTCGGCCCACGGGTCGATCTGCGCGTATTTCTGCGAGAACAGGAAGCGGGCTTCCAGGGCCTTGCGGCCCGCCACGTCGTCCAGCACCCGGGCCTTGATATGGGCCATCCCCACCCGCTCGACCCACGGCGCGGTGCGCTCCAGATAGAAGCCTTCCTCGCGATAGAGCTGCATCAGGGCGGCGATGATTTCCAGCACCTCGACCTCGGTGGCGACCCGGGTGAATTGGTCGGTGACGCGCACCTCGATACCACCATTGCCGCCGATCACGATGTCATAGCCGGCATCGACGCAGACGATGCCGAAATCCTTGATGGTCGCCTCGGCACAGTTACGCGGGCAGCCCGACACCGCCAGCTTGACCTTGTGCGGGGTCCAACTGCCCCACAACAGCTTTTCCAACTTGACCCCCAGGCCGGTCGAATCCTGGGTGCCGAAGCGGCACCATTCCGAGCCGACGCAGGTCTTGACCGTGCGCAAGCCCTTGGCATAGGCATGCCCCGACACCAGCCCGGCCTTGTTCAGGTCGCCCCACACCGCCGGCAGGTCTTCCTTCTTGATGCCGAACAGGTCGATGCGCTGGCCGCCGGTGACCTTGACCATCGGCACCTTGAACTTGTCGGCGACGTCGGCGATGGCGCGCAGTTCGTCGGGCGTGGTCAGCCCGCCCCACATGCGCGGCACCACCGAATAGGTGCCGTCCTTCTGGATGTTGGCGTGGACCCGCTCGTTGATGAAGCGCGAGCGGGCATCATCGAGATACTCGCCCGGCCAGGCGCACAGCAGGTAGTAATTGAGCGCCGGCCGACACTTGGCGCAGCCGTCGTCAGTCTTCCAGCCCAAGGCCTGGCGCACCTGGCCTTGCGTCTTCAAGCCCTGCTCGACGATGGCCTGGCGGACATGGGCGTGGCCGTGCTCGGTGCACTTGCACATCGCTTCCGAGGCGGCCACATCGGCGCCGGTGACATGGGCCAGGATGGCCTGGACCACGCCGGAACATTGCCCGCACGAGGCCGATGCCTTGGTGTGGGCGCGCACCTCGTCCAGACTGGTCAAGCCCTTGGCAGTGATGGCCTTGACGATTGCCCCCTTCGAGACGCCGTTGCAGCCGCAGACCTGGGTGTCGTCGGCCATGGCGGCGACATCCATGCCCCCCTTGGCGCCGCCGCAGCAGGCATCGGCGAATTGCTGGCCGAAGATCAGGCGGTCGCGCATCGGGCTGACATCGGTTTCCTGACGCAGCAGTTGGAAGTACCAATTGGCGTCGGCGACGTCGCCATACATCACCGCACCGACCAGCCGGTCCTCGCGGATCACCAGCTTGCGATAGACCCCCTTGGCGGCGTCGCGGAAGACGATTTCCGAATCGGCCTCGTCCTGGGCGGTCAGTTGACCGGCCGAGAACACGTCGATGCCGGTGATCTTCAGCCGGGTGGACAGGGCCGGGGTGACATAGGACGCGGCGCGGTCGCCGGCCAATTGGGCGGCGCAGACCTTGGCCTGTTCCCACAAAGGCGCCACCAGGCCGAACACCTGGCCGTTATGTTCGACGCACTCGCCGACCGAGAAGATATCGGGGTCCGAGGTCGCCATGTCGTCACCGACCTCGATGCCGCGATTGATGGCCAGGCCGGCGGCCTTGGCCAGATCGACATTGGGGCGGATGCCGATGGCCACCACCACCAACTCGCCCGGCACGAAGCGGCCGTCGGCCAGCTTGACGCCCTGGGCGTGGGTGGTGCCGGTGATTTCCTCGGTCTGGCCCGAGGTGAAGAAATGCAGGCCGCGATCGGTCAGGTCACGCTGCAGCATGCTTCCTGCCTCGACATCAAGCTGGCGCTCCATCAGGGTCGGCATCAGATGGACCAGCGCCACCGGCATGCCCTGGCGCTTCAGGCCCCAAGCGGCTTCCAGGCCCAGCAGGCCGCCGCCGATCACCACGGCGCGGCTACCAGCCTTGGCGGCGGCCAGCATCTTGTCGACGTCGTGGATGTCGCGGAAGGCGACCACGCCCGGCAGGTCCAGGCCCGGCAGCGGCGGCATCAACGGCTTCGAGCCGGTGGCGATCAGCAGCTTGTCATAGGCCACCACCAGGCCCGAGGCGGCGGTCACCGTCTTGGCGGCGCGGTCGATGGACACCACCGGATCGCCGGTATGCAGCGTGATCTGGTTGTCGGCGTACCACTGGCGGGGATTGATGACGATGTCATCGACGCCCTTCTCGCCGGCCAGGACCGACGACAGCATGATGCGGTTGTAGTTGGGATGCGGCTCGGCGCCGAACACGGTGATGTCATAGCGCACCGGGGCGATGGCCAGCAACTCCTCGACGGTGCGCATGCCGGCCATGCCGTTGCCAATGACCACCAGTCGGCTGCGGGGTTGAGCGTTCATCACTTGGTCTCCTTCAGCGCCTGCGCGTCAGCTTTCGGCGCGGCCAGGGGGTCGAAGCGAGCGCCGTCCAGGAAGGTGTCGGCGCCCATGGCGATGGGGGCGGTGGCCTTGTCCAGGACCCACGGTCCGGCATGGCTGCCCTCGGTCTTGTGATCGACCAGCGGCACCGGCAGCCCCATTTCCAGGGCGGCCAGCCGATAAAGGTCGGGGCGGTAGACGTCTTCGGCGACGCGGCGGGTGTCGACGCCCGCACCCAATTGATTCCAGCGCTGCATCTGGCTCAGGAACCACAAGGCCTGGCTGCGCCACGGGAAGTTGGCGGCATGGGCGTGGAAGACCGGGCGGCTGGGCGCTTCCAGCGAGCGCCGGGCCACATCCAGCGGCACGTTGACATAGGCCGGCTGCGACAAGATCTCGGCCAGTTCGGCCGGGTTGTGGTCGCACCACCGGGCGGCGGCCACCACCGCCTTGATCATGGCGGTGACGGTCTCGGGGTTGGCCTCGGCGAAGGCGCGGGTGACGCCCAGCACCTTTTCCAGGCGATTGGCGAAGATGTCGTCGCTGGTGGCGACGATGCGGCCCAGTTCCATGCCGGCGGCCAGGGTGCCCCAGGGTTCGCCCACGCAGAAGCCCGAGATGTTGCCGGCCGACAGATGGCCGACCATCTGCGGCGGCGGCACCACCGTCAGGCGGATATGGCGGTCGGGGTCGATGCCGGCGGCGGCCAGCCAATAGCGCAGTTCGTAATGATGGGTCGAGAACGGATAGACCATGGCGAAGGCCATCGGCAGGCGCCCGGCGGCCTGGTCGGCATCGATCACCCGCTTGAGCGCAGGGCCGTCGAAACCGCCGTGATCTTCCATCCGCTTGGCCAGGCCGGCCGACAGGGCGATGGTGTTGCCGCCCAGATTCAGGCCGGCGACCGCCAGGACCGGGGCGCGGATGGCGCCCAGGCCCAGGCTCATGGACAGCGGCATGGTCGCCAGCATCTGGGCGCCGTCCAGGGCGCCGACCGCCAGCTTGTCGCGGATGTTGGCCCAACTGGGCTCGCGGCTGATCTCGACCTCCAGGCCGGCTTCGGCGAAGAAGCCGCGTTCCTTGGCGACCACGATCGGCGCGCAGTCGATCAGGGGGACGATACCCAGCTTCAGACGGTTGCGTTCGACAGCCATGATGTTTCCCCTTTCCTCAGCCGGCCTTGGCGTGGGCGCCGTGTTCGTATTCGTCGAGGAAGCTTAAGACCTGCTCGCGATATTCGTAGTAGCGCGGATGTTCCAGCAGAGCGCGCCGGGTGCGCGGCCGCGGGATGTCGATGTCCAGCACCTTGCCGATCCGGGCATTGGGGCCGTTGGTCATCATCACCACGCGGTCGGCCAGCAAGATCGCCTCGTCGACGTCGTGGGTGACGCAGACGGCGGTCACTTGCGTCCTGGCCCACACTTCCATCAACACTTCCTGCAATTCCCACCGGGTCAGGCTGTCGAGCATGCCGAACGGCTCGTCCAGCAGCAAAAGCTTGGGCGACAGGGCAAAGGCCCGGGCGATGCCGACCCGCTGCTTCATGCCGTTGGACAGCTCGGACGCCTTCTTGTTCATGGCATCGCCCAGACCGACCCGTTCCAGGTAATAGGCGACGATGTCGAAGCGTTCGGCTGTGCTGGCGTGGGGATAGACGCGATCGACGCCCAGCGCCACGTTCTGGATGGCGGTCAACCAGGGGAACAGGCTGGGGGCCTGGAACACCACGGCGCGGTCTGGACCGGCCACCGAGACCTCGCGGCCGTCGAGGATGATGCCGCCTTCCGACACCTCGGTCAGGCCGGCGGTCATGGTCAGCACGGTGGACTTGCCGCAGCCGGAATGGCCGATCAGCGAAATGAACTCGCCCTTGGCCATCTTGAGGTCGAAGCCATCGACCACCGTCAGCGGCCCCTTCGGCGTCGAGTAGATCTTCTTGAGCTGCGAGAATTCCAGATAACGCTCGGGGTTGTTCACCTGGGCCGCCGCCTGCTGATAGGCCTTGGGCGGCATCTGGGTGATGGGGGTGACGTTGGGCAGATCGCGGGTTTCAAGCCCGGCGCTGCGCTCGAGGCCGACACCCATCAGATATTCGGTGATCTCGGCGCGAAGGCGCTTGAATTCCGGATCGTGGTTGATGGCGGCGCGGTCGCGCGGGCGCGGCAGCGTCACCTTGAAGGCCGGCCCCAGGGTGGCGCCCGGGCCGGGGTTCAAGGGGATGATGCGGTCGGCCAGCAGCAGGGCTTCATCGACGTCGTTGGTGATCAGCACCACCGTCTTCTTGTCGCCCGACCAGATCGCCTCGATCTCGTCTTGCAGCTTGGCCCGGGTCAGGGCGTCCAGCGCGCTCAACGGCTCGTCCAGCAGCAGGATTTCCGGCCGCATCGCCAGCGCGCGGGCCACCGCCACCCGCTGGCGCATGCCGCCCGACAGCTCGGCCTGGCGGCGATCGACGGCGTGCGAAAGGCCAACCATGGCGATGTACTTCTTCAAGGCCTCGGCCCGCTCGGCCTTGGACGCCCCCTTCATGGTGGCATCGACCGCCAGGGCGACATTGCCCTCGACCGTCAGCCACGGCATCAGGGAATAGGACTGGAACACCACGCCACGGTCGGCACCCGGCCCGGTCACCGGCTTGCCCTTCAAGGTGATGGTGCCCTGGTCGGGGCTGGTCAGCCCGGCCATCAGCGAAACCAGGGTGGTCTTGCCCGAGCCCGAGAACCCGACGATGGCGATGAACTCGCCATCCTCGATGGCCAGGTCGATATGCTTGAGCACCGAGGTCGGGCCGTAGGACTTCGAAACGCCGGACAGTTCGAGGATGGCCATGGCGGCAGCTCCGATCTTAGCGGGTGGCGGAGAACGAGAAGGTGACCTGCAGCGCCTGCATCAGGCGGTCGAGCAGGAAGCCGATCAGGCCGATGGTCAGCACCGCCACCATGATCTTGGCCAAGGATTGCGACGAACCGTTCTGGAACTCGTCCCACACGAACTTGCCCAGGCCCGGGTTCTGCGCCAGCATCTCGGCGGCGATCAGCACCATCCAGCCCACGCCCAAGGACAGCCTGAGGCCGGTGAAGATGAAGGGCAGCGCGGAAGGCAGCACCAGCTTGCGGATGGTGGTGATGGTCGACAGGTTCAGCACGCGCCCGACATTGACCAGATCCTTGTCGATCGAGGCCACGCCGATGGCGGTGTTGATCAGGGTCGGCCACAGCGAGCACAGCGTCACGGTAATGGCCGAGTTCAGGAAGCTTTTGTCGAACATCGGGTCGTCCGAGACGTAAAGGGCGCTGACCACCATGGTCACGATGGGCAGCCAGGCCAGCGGCGACACCGGCTTGAACAGCTGGATCAAGGGGTTCAGCGCGGCGCTGACGGTCTTGGACAGGCCGCACATCACGCCCAGCGGCACCGCGAACACGCAGGCCAGCAGGAAGCCCATGAACACCGTCTTCAAGCTGGTGGCGATCTGGTCCAGATAGGTCGGCTTGCCGGTATATTTGCGGACCTTGGTGTCGGCGCCAGCATCGGCGGCCTTGGCCTCGGCATTGCGCTTGGCCTGGCGTTCGTAGAAGGCGGTTTCCTTGGCCCGCTCGGCGACATGGTCGTTGGCCAGCACCGTCACCTGCTCCCACACCTGGGCCGGGCCGGGCACCGCGCCCAGCGAGGTCTGCACCTTCGGGGCCAGCGTCCCCCAGGCGAGAAGGAACAAAAGGATGGCGGCCAGGGGCACCCCCAACTGGCGCCACAGCTCGCCCATCTGCTGGCGCGGATTGTCGCCGGCCAGGATACGGACCAGCGGCGTGATCCAGCCCAGGCCGGCCACCGTCAGGATATGGGCGGCGCGGGTGAAAGCGGGGCTGCGCGTGAACGGCACCTTGGTCGGCTGAGCGGGCGCGGGGCCGGCGGTTTGGCTGATGCTGGTCATGGGAGCGTCCTTCATCGTTTCACGTCTGTCTTTCTGTCGTCACCCCCGGGCTTGACCCGGGGGTCCATGCTGCCGAAAGCGGCTTCGCCGTGCGTGGATGGCCGGGTCAAGCCCGGCCATGACGGCCAGGGCTTACTTGCCGGCGACCTTGTTGCCGGTCACGGTCTGGCCACCCTTCAGGCCGATGGCCAGGCTTTCCAGGTAGGCGTTGGGCTTCTTGCCGTCATAGGCGATGCCGTCGATGAAGTCGGCGGTCGCCGGGCGATAGCCGTCGGTGGCGGCGGGGAACTCGTCGGCCTTGGCCTTGCCTTCAGCCACCAGCGCCTTGGCGGCCTGGTTGTAGACGTCGGGCAGATAGACCTTCTTGGCGATGTCGGCATACCAGCTGTCCGGCTTGCCCTCGGTGATCTGGCCCCAACGGCGCATCTGGGTCAGGTACCACACCGCATCCGAGTAATAGGGATAGGTGGCGTAATAGCGGAAGAACACGTTGAAGTCGGGCACCGGGCGCTTGTCGCCCTTCTCGTATTCGAAGGTGCCGGTCATCGAGTTGGCGATCACCTGCGGATCGGCGCCGACATATTCCGGCTTGGCCAGAATCTTGACCGCCTCGGCGCGGTTGGCGTTGTTGTTCTCGTCCAGCCACTTGCCGGCGCGGATCAGCGCCTTGACCAGGGCGACATGGGTGTTGGCGTTCTTGGCGGCCCATTCCTTGGTGACGCCGAACACCTTTTCCGGGTTGTTCTTCCAGATCTCGTAATCGGTGATCACCGGCACGCCGATGCCCTTGGCCACCGCCTGCTGGTTCCACGGCTCGCCGACCGAATAGCCCGAAATGGTGCCGGCTTCCAGGGTGGCCGGCATCTGCGGCGGCGGCGTCACGCTCAACAGCGCGTCGGCACCGATCTGGCCGGTGATGTTTTCCGGCGAGTAGAAGCCGGGATGGATGCCGCCCGAGGCCAGCCAATAACGCAGTTCGTAATTGTGGGTCGAGACCGGGAAGACCATGCCCATGTTGAAGGGCTTGCCTTCCGACTTCAGCTTGTCGATCACCTTCTTCAGGGCGTCGGCCTTGATGGGGTGGGCGACACGGCCGTCCTTGTCCTTGGGAAGAAACGGCTTCATCGCCGCCCACACGTCGTTCGAGACGGTGATGCCGTTGCCGTTCAGATCCATCGAGAAGGCGGTGACGACATCGGCCTTGGTGCCGAAGCCGATGGTGGCGCCCAGCGGTTGGCCGGCCAGCATATGGGCGCCGTCCAGCTCGCCCGAGATGACGCGATCCAGCAGCACCTTCCAGTTGGCCTGCGGCTCGAGGGTCACGAACAGCCCTTCATCCTCGAAGAAGCCCTTTTCCTTGGCGATGGCCAAGGGCGCCATGTCGGTGAGCTTGATGAAGCCCAGCTTCAACTCGTCCTTTTCCAGCTTCGGGCCGGCCTGGGCGACCATCGGAACCAGGAAGGCGGCGGCCGCCAGACCCAGGCCGATCTTTCGGCTGCACTTCAGAAACGCTGCTTTGGCTGTCATGTCCGTTACCCTTCGTCGTGTCGTCCGGTGTGGCGAAAGCACAAAAAAACGGCGTCCCCGCGGGTCTGGTCGGGCCATATGGCCTGACCGATCCACGGGAACGCCGTTGTTCCCTTCGGGCCCCAAGGGGCCGTCTATCTGTTTGGGCAACCCCCTCGCCGTTGAGGCGGTGCCGCTCGCCTTCCTAGAGGCAAACAGCGTGCCAAGCCGAGATTGGCGGAATTCCGCCGCATTTGCGAAGACCAATTCCGGACAAGTGTCTATTTTTTAAGCTGCAGGTTTTGTACAGACTATTTTTTAGGCAGGCACTGCGCCCTCTGGACAAATTCTCTTTTTACGGGCTTACTTTTGGAACTCAACGTTCCATAAGGTGTACCATGCGCGCCTTGACCGCCCTTACCATCCTGCTGTTGGTCTCTGCCTGCGCCACGCCCGATGCCGGCCCGCCCTGGCGTTCGGCCATCGAGGTGCTGTCGCCGTCCGATCCGGCCTATGGCACGGTGCCGCTGGATCAGGTCAAGAAGGCGCCCGGTCAGGGCGGCGTATCCGAGGTCCAGGTGGTCCGGCTGACCCGCGATCTGCCGGTCTATCGCCTGTGGAGCGGACCGACCAAGGTCAATGCCAGCGGCCAGACCAACCGCCTGGGCTCGTGGTGGTCGTTCGACCCGCCCAGGGGCGCGGTCAGCAGCTATCGCAACGATTACGAAATCTGCCTGAGCTGGAACGACCTGACCTGGGTGGCGACCTGCACGGTCAAGGCCGGCGCGGTGGTGGCGATCGGGCCGGGCCAGTCGGTGTCGGTCGATTTGTGCAAGAACCCGGCCGGGCCGGAACAATACGGCGCCAATCCCAAGGGCTGGCAGGTCTTCGTCAACCAGCCATGGGCGCAGCCGGCCAATAGCTTCGAATGCCCGCCCGTTTCCGCCGACTATCCGGCCGATCCGGCCGACATCGCCCGGCGGCTGAATTAGCCCAACAATTCCGCCGCCTCGATGATCTTGTTGGCGATGTCGATCAGGCGCAGCTTCTGGTTCATCGCCATGCCGCGCATTTGGGCATAGGCGGCTTCCTCGTCGATGCCGCGGCGCTTCATCAAGATGCCCTTGGCCCGCTCGACCAGCTTGCGCTCGGCCAGGGTGGCGCGGGCCTTGTCCAGCTCGCCGCGCAATTCCTGGAACTGGGCGAAGCGGGCGATGGCGACATCGACCACCGGGCGGACCCGCTCGGGCTTCAGGCCATCGACCACATAGGCGGCCAGGCCAGCCTCGATCGCCGCCTTGATGGTTTCCGGCTTGCCGTCCTGGGCGAACATGATCACCGGCCGGTGCTGGTCCAGGCTGACCCGGCCCATGTCTTCCAGGGTGTCGCGGTCCGGGGCGTCGATGTCGCAGATGATGATGTCGGCGGCCAGGGCGCGCACTTGGGCTTCCAGCCCCGACCCTGTGGCGACGACCGCCACCACCTGAAAGCCGTTGGCATCCAGCGCGATGCGAACGGATTCTGCCCGTTCGCGTTCGTCGTCAACCAGGATGACCCGCAGGCCCATCGTCACTCCGCACCCTGTCTATCGGTGGATGCGATGCAAGCACCACGCCAGATCGTATCAGGAAACGAACTCGTCCAGACGCCAACCTTGCGCGAACAACAGCGCGGTCAGGTCGCCATGGTCGATCCGCACCCGAGCCTCGGCCGCCACCACCGGCTTGGCATGATAGGCAACACCCAGGCCGGCGGCCTTGATCATGTCCAAGTCGTTGGCGCCATCACCGACCGCCAGGGTGGCCGACAGCGGGATGCGCATCTCGCCGGCCTTGGCCAGCAGGGTGGCGAGCTTGGCCTCGCGGCCCAGGATCGGCTCTTCCACCCCGGCCAGCTTGCCCTTCTGGAAGATGAAGCGATTGGCGCGGTCCTCGTCGAAACCGCACAGTTCGCGCACCCGCGAGGTGAAGAAGGTGAAACCGCCCGACACCAGCACGGCCGCCGCGCCCCCAGCTTTCATGGTGCGCACCAATGCTTGAGCACCGGGCATCAATTCGACCTTGGCCCAGCACTTTTCCAGCGCCGATTCCTTCAATTCCGACAACAGGCCGATCCGTTCCTTGAGCGCCGCTTCGAAGCCCAGCTCGCCATTCATCGCCCGGGCGGTGATGGCGGCGATGCGGTCCTTGATGCCGGCGAATTCGGCCAGTTCGTCCAGGGTCTCGCCCTGGACCATGGTGGCGTCCATGTCGGCCACCAGCAGCTTCTTCTTGCGCCCCTCGGCCATTTGCGCCACCACGTCGACCGGGGCGCCGGCCAGGATTTTGCGCGCCGCGCCGTCAGCCTGCTCGGCGGCGAGATGGCCGAAGGCGATATCGACGGCCCGGCCCACAGCCAGCCAATCGGGTTGGCCGACATCGGCGCCCAACCCGTGCAACTGGCGGCGCAGGTCGGCGATCAGGCTGTCGGAAAGCGGCTCCGCCTGGGTGCCGGCGATGAGGGTAAGGACGTGATCCATGGAAGAATGACCTTCGTGGGCTGCGGCGAAAGCGGACAAGCTTTAATGTGCCGCGCGCGGCGTGGCAAGTGCCGCTCTTGCGACGCTATCTGTCTGGAAAGATTCGCGATCTCGGACTTAGACTAATTTCGAGCAGCATCAATCACCATAAACAGCCCCCACCCAGACCAAAGTCAAACGACCAGAACAGGCGGAAATTCTTGCCTTCGCCCCGGTGAAGCTGGCATAAACCGGAATCGCTTGCACTCCAAGGGGAGCCGGCCATTGGGCTGTCTGGTCACCGGCAAGATCAAACGAACATTGAAAGCCTTCGGTGTCGTCGCTGTGCTTGGCGTCATCGCGATGTTCGCCGCCAAACCCTTGGTTCGCTTCGTCGAGGGCAATCAGCCCCTGGACCCGGTGCGGCCGGTCTATATCGATTACGAGGCCGAGGGCCAGGCCCTGGCCGATGGCTTGGCCTCGGACAGCGAGCTCGAGGACCGCGCCGGCCGCCCGGTCGAACGCAACGTCCAGGTCGCCTCGGGCGATACGCTGGGCGACGTGCTGATCCGCGCCGGCGTCGATAGCGCCGAAGCCACCCAGGCCATCGACGCCCTGCGGGCGGTTTTCAACCCGCGCGCCCTGAAGGCCGGCCAGAAGGTTCAGGTGACCTTCGACAGCTCGCCGCACGGCTTCGGCCACGGCGATTTCCAGAAAGTCTCGCTGAACGCCGACCCGATCCGCGAAGTCTTCGCCCTGCGCGGCGGCGGCGGCACCTTCATGGGCAAGGAAAGCCGGCGCCAGGTCAGCCGCGAAATCGCCCATTATGTCGGCCAGATCCGTTCCAGCCTGTTCGAAAGCGCCCAATCGACCGGCGTGCCGATCCCGATCGTGATGGCGATGATCAAGGCGCTGTCCTACGACGTCGATTTCCAGCGCGACATCCAGTCGGGCGACGGCTTCGAGGTGATGTTCGAGGGCTATTACGACACCAAGGGCAAGCTGGTGCGCACCGGCGAGATGCTGTTCGCCTCGGTCAGCCTGTCGGGCAAGCCGATCGCCATGTACCGGTTCGAGACCGACGGCGGCACCGTCGAATATTTCAACGAGAAGGGCGAAAGCATCAAGAAGGCCCTGCTGAAGACCCCGGTCGACGGCGCCAAGATCAGTTCCGGCTTCGGCATGCGCAACCATCCGATCCTGGGCTTCACCAAGATGCACAAGGGCGTCGATTTCGCGGTGCCGGTGGGAACGCCGATCCAGGCCGCCGGCGACGGCACCATCGAGATGGCCGGCTTCAACGGCGCCTATGGCAATTACGTCCGCATCCGCCACGGCTCGGGCTTCGCCACCGCCTATGCCCATATGAGCCGCATCGCCCAGGGCGTCCATAACGGGCGCCGCGTGTCACAAGGACAGATCGTCGGCTTCGTCGGCTCGACCGGCCGCTCGACCGGCCCGCACCTGCATTACGAGGTGCTGCAGGGCCACGCCCAGATCAACCCGTTGTCGGTCAAGATGCCGACCAACACCAAGCTGGCCGGCCGCGAGCTGGACCGCTTCAAGGGCATCAAGAAGGACACCGAGACGCTGATGTCCAAGATTCCGCCCTCGTCCCGCCTGGCCATGGCCAGCGGGACCAAGCCGGGGTCACTGACGAATTAGGGCGCCGCCCCCGAACTTGATCCACTTCTGTTCGGTTAAATTTTCGCGGCTCCATCCACACCGCTCGTCGTCATGGCCGGGCTTGACCCGGCCATCCACGCGTATCCGCATAACGCGCTGTTTCCATTCGATTTTTGCGCGGCGCCACATGGATGCCCGTGTCAAGCACGGGCATGACGGAGTGTGGGGCGACGACTCGCGTCCATTCCGGGCTCGGTGCTATACCGCGTGGTCGTCGGGAATACCCGCCGCGATGCGGGCCGCCATGCGCGATTGCTTCTGGCGCTGGCTTTCCGAGCGCAACTGGCCGCAGGCGGCCAGGATGTCCTGGCCCCGGGATTTCCGGATCGGCGCCGAATAGCCGTTATCTTGCAGGAAATCCGAGAAGGCCCGCACAATCTTCATGTCCGAGCATTCGAATTCCGAGCCCGGCCAAGGATTGAACGGGATCAGGTTGAACTTGGCCGGCAGGCCCTTGACCAGCTTCAGCAATTGGCGGGCATCGACCAGCGAATCGTTAATGCCCTTCAGCATGATGTATTCGAAGGTGATGCGCCGGGCGTTCGAGGCGCCGGGATAATCGCGGCAGGCGGCCATCAGTTCCTTCAGCGGGTACTTCTTGTTGATCGGCATGATGCGGTCGCGCACCTCGTCGGTCACCGCATGCAGGGAAATCGCCAGGTTGACGCCCAGTTCCTCGCCGCAGCGCTTCATCATCGGCACCACGCCCGAGGTCGAAAGGGTGACGCGCCGCTTCGAGATGCCGATTCCGTCGCCATCCATCAAGATCTTCAAGGCGGTGGCGACATTGTCGAAATTATAAAGCGGCTCGCCCATGCCCATCATGACGATGTTGGACAACAGGCGGGTGCTGTCGTCGGGCGTCGGCCACTCGCCATAGGAATCGCGCGCCACCAGGAACTGGCCGACGATCTCGGCGCTGGTCAGGTTGCGGACCAGCAATTGGGTGCCGGTATGGCAGAACTTGCAGGTCAGCGTGCAGCCCACCTGCGACGAGATGCACACCGCCCCCCTGGCCTCCCCTTCGTCGGGGATATAGACCGTTTCGGCCTCGTTGCCGTCGGGGAATTTCAGCAGCCACTTGCGGGTGGTATCGACGCTGATCAGGTCGCGCTCGACCAGCGGCCGGCCGACCGTGTAGCGCTCGTCCAGGGCGGCCTGCATGGTCTTCGAGATCGAGCTCATCTTGAAGAAGTCGGTCTCGCCGCGATTATACAGCCAGTGCCACAGCTGCTTGGCGCGAAACGGCTTCTCGCCGATGGCGGTCATCTCGGCGGCCAGCTGCTCACGCGACAGGCCGATCAGGTCGATCTTGGAGGTGCTATCGGTCATGAAGGGGACAGATAAGCATTCCGCGCCGGGAAATCAACGAAATGCGCTCAGCGCTTGACGCCGCAGGCCTTGTCGATGGCGGCCAGGGCCTCGGGAAAACCGCGCAGCGGGACGGTGTCGGTGATCGGCTGGCCCTTGGCCGGCACCGCCTTCACCGTCACCTCGCGGCCCTTCAGCATCTGCGCCAGGATGGCCGGGTCGGCCTTGGCATCCTTGGCCCAGGCCACCGTGCCCTTGGGGACGAAGCTGTGCTTCATGGCGCCCAGCTGCAGTTCCGCCTCGGAATCCTTCTTCAGGCCGTAGGGGGCCATGATGCTGACCTCGCCCGGGCTTTTCGGGCGGTGGCTGACCGCCACAGCGGTTCCCTGGCGCTCGCGCTCGCCGCCCACCGTGCGATCGGCCCTGGCTGCGGCATAGCACACCTTGCCGGTCTGGTCGGTATAGGCATAGGCCTCCCACGCACCGACGGCGACCAGACGCTTGGTGTCGTCGGCCAGAACCGGAGACGCGACGGAAACAGCCAGCATGGCGGCAAGGAACGCGTTACGCATCAGAGCCCTTCCAAGGTGTGAAACATCACGGCTGTATCAACACCGCAGGGCTGTCCTTGTCAACCTTTTGCGTCGCAGCATGGCGCTCGGGCCGGCCGCGCGGGGCAAAGCCCGACCGCCCCTTCATCTCGCGTTCGTATTCCAGCGACCACCGCACGTTGGGATAGGCCAGTTCGTCCCACGGGATCTCGTCCCAGGTGAACAGCCCGACCTCCAGGCTTTCGGGGCCGGCGGCGAAATCGGGGTTGGTCATCCGGCCGCGATAGATCATGTGGACCTGGCTGATTTCCGGAATGGCGTACAGGCCCAGCAGGGCATCGACCTCGATGGTGGCGCGGGCCTCTTCCCATACTTCGCGGATGGCGCCCTGCTCGGTCGTCTCGTGCAGTTCCATGTATCCGACCGGCATGGTCCAGAAGCCGATGCGCGGCGCGATGGCGCGCCGGCACAGCAGATAGCGGTCTTCCCAGGTGCAGACGGCACCGACGATGACCTTGGGGTTCTCGTACAGCACGAAGCCGCAATCGCGGCAGACCAGACGCTCGCGGTCGTCGCCTTCGGGAACCAGACGGGAAGTGGGTCCTTGGAACTGCATGGCCGTCAGTGTGACCAAGCCCCGCCCATCAGGCAAGGCGTATCGGTCTAAACAAGGATATCCAGATAGGTGCCGCGGGCGGCGCGGCGATCCAGCTGATCCAGCGGGAAATCGGCCGGCAGGATGCGGTTGCCGCGCGGTCCGCCGATGGCGCCGGGATCGACCCGGCCGCCGATCGCGGCCACCCCGAGATTCCGCCCGCTGGCGGCTGGAGCCTGCGCGACCGGCGTGCCCAGGCCCAACGACTGGCGGATCGATTCCAGACCCGAACCGGTGGACGAACCACCGACACGGTTGATTTCAGCCATGAAAAACCCCAATCAAAGGCGTGTTGACATTCCTTCCGCCGGTTATAGCACACAGCCCCTTAACCTTGGGTGAACCGCATGCGCATTCTGGCCCTGACCGTGCGCGACCGCTCGCTGGCCGATTCCATCGCCTTCTTGCGCAAGAGCATGGACGGGCGGTAGTCTCCGCCCGCCCCTTCTCGCGGGGAACAATCAGGGACCTGCCCCGTGGAAGCCTTTCTCGTCTCGACCTCCATCGTCGCCATCGCCGAAATCGGGGACAAGACCCAGTTGCTGGCCCTGCTGCTGGCGGCGCGGTTCCGTCGCCCCATCCCGATCATCGCCGGCATCTTTGTCGCCACCATCGCCAATCACGCCTTGGCCGCCCTGGTCGGGCAAGTGGTGTCGATGGCGGTGGGGCCCGAGATCATGCGGTGGGTTCTGGGTCTGTCCTTCATTGCCATGGGCCTGTGGATGCTGGTGCCCGACAGCGTCGATGACGAGGACGACCCGGTCAAACGCTCGCATGCGTCGGTGTTCCTGGCCACCACCATCGCCTTCTTCACCCTGGAAATGGGCGACAAGACCCAGATCGCCACCGTCGCCCTGGCGGCGCGCTATCTTGATGTGGTGGTGGTGGCGATGGGCACCACGCTGGGCATGATGATCGCCAACGTCCCGGCCGTGCTGCTGGGCAACGTCGCCGCCGAGAAGCTGCCCCTGAAGCTGGTCCATGCCGTCGCGGCCGCGATCTTCGTTCTGCTGGGAATCTTGACCCTGATGGGATTCATGCCAAGCTTCGGCCAATAGCGGAGGCAGCCATGGGATCTTGTTGCGGCGATCAATGCGGCAGCCCGCCCCCGTCCGGCTCGGGGCGGTTCCGCCGGGCCCTGTGGGTGGCCCTGGCGATCAACTCGTTGATGTTCCTGGTGGAAATCGGCGCGGGCATCGCCTCGGAATCCTCGTCGCTGCAGGCCGACGCCCTGGACTTCCTGGGCGACGCCGCCAATTACGGCGTCAGCCTGTTCGTGCTGGGCATGAGCCTGCGCCGCCGGGCGGCGGCCTCGATGCTGAAGGGCGCCACCATGGCGGCGTTCGGTCTGTGGGTGGCGGGCAACACCCTCATGCACGCGGTCGCCGGCACCGTGCCCGAGGCCCCGGTCATGGGCGCCATCGGCGTGCTGGCCTTCATGGCCAATGTCGGCGTGGCGGTGATGCTGTACGCCTTCCGCGAAGGCGACAGCAACATGCGTTCGGTGTGGATCTGTTCGCGCAACGACGCCTTGGGCAACGTCGCGGTGATGGCGGCGGCCGGCGGCGTCTTGGCCTCGCAAACGGGCTGGCCCGACTTCGCGGTCGCGGCCATCATGGCGGCGCTGGCGCTTTGGGGATCAATCCAGGTGCTGGGCCACGCCTGGCGCGAATGGCGGAC
Source organism: Magnetospirillum sp. LM-5 (assembly GCF_902729445.1). Taxonomy (NCBI): domain Bacteria; kingdom Pseudomonadati; phylum Pseudomonadota; class Alphaproteobacteria; order Rhodospirillales; family Rhodospirillaceae; genus Magnetospirillum; species Magnetospirillum sp. LM-5. The sequence goes on from NZ_CACVCE010000034.1 coordinate 159,364, forward strand.
TTGATCAAGCCGCCCGCTTCGCCCATCGTGCTGAAAACTTGCCAGAGAGGAAGGCCAGATCCATGCCGTCGTTCGACATCGTTTCCAAGACCGAAATGGCCGAGGTGGACAACGCCCTGGCCGGCATCGTCCGCGAAGTCGCCACCCGCTTCGACTTCAAGGGCTCGAAATGCACCATCGAGCGCAAGGAACAGCTGATCACCATCATCGCCGACGACGATCTGAAGCTGAAGCAGATGCATGAACTGGTGAAGGTCTATTTCACCCGCCGCAACGTCGACCCCAAGTCGCTGGATTTCACCAAGGCGCCGGAAAAGGCCTCGGGCAACACGCTTCGGCACGAGATCGCCATCAAGGAAGGCATCGACAAGGACCTGGCCAAGAATCTGGTCAAGCTGATCAAGGACAGCAAGATCAAGGTCCAGGCCGCCATCCAGGGCGACGAATTGCGGGTCACCGGCAAGAAGCGCGACGAGTTGCAGGAAGTGATCGCCCTGCTGCGCAAGGGCGAGCATGACCGCCCGCTGCAATTCGTCAATTTTAGGGATTGAGGGGGCGGATTAGCGCTTGTGCATGGTCAGTTCGGCGATGAACGCGCCCCGGCTTTGGTGGCGCGCGGCCGCCAGATCGTCCAGCCGACGCAAGACCCGCTTGGGCAAGGTGATGTTGACCCGTTCGATGCTGTCATCGAACAAGGCGGAATCGAGCTCGATGATGCCGACGCTCCATCCCTCGTAACCCGGCAGCGAGCGCGCGTCGGCCAGCCGAGACGGCGCGGGAATTTCCACCCCGGCATCCAGAGCCGCGTCGATCCATGCCGCCGCCGCTTCCACGGCCACCTCCATCGCCTCGTCCAGGGTGTCGCCGGCCGAGAAGCAGCCCGGCAGATCGGGAACGACCACGCCAAACGCCGCATTGTCCGAGCCTTCCTCGATCAGGATGGGATAGCGCATCAAACACCTGCCTGTTTGCGGATCGCCACGACCAGCCCGGTCCCGAGATCCTTCTTCGGATGTGGAACGACCACGATGCCGGACTTGATCGGATGCCGGAACACATGATGCGAGCCCCGAACCCGGTCCAGGACCCATCCATCGCCTTCCAGAAGGCGGATCAGCTCGGCGCTTTTCATGACCCCTGACGCTACACGGCGCCGCCGCCAGTGTCAACGTTACACACCAAACGAAAAAGCCCCGACCTTGCGGCCGGGGCTTCTTCGTTTCCGGGCGACGGCCGCCTTACTTCGTCCCGCTGCCGCCTTCCTTGCCCAGCACCGCCTGGGCGGCGGCAAGCCGTGCGATCGGCACGCGATAGGGCGAGCACGACACGTAATCCAGCCCGACCTTCTGGCAGAAGCCGACCGAGCTGGGGTCGCCGCCATGCTCGCCGCAAATGCCGAGCTTCAGACCGGGCCGAGTGGCACGGCCGCGCTCGGCGGCGATCTTGATCAGCTCGCCCACACCGTCCTGGTCCAACTGGGCGAAGGGATCGTGCTCGTAGATGCCCTTGGCGCGATAGACTTCCAGGAACGGGCCGGAATCGTCGCGGCTCATGCCGAAGGTGGTCTGGGTCAGGTCGTTGGTGCCGAACGAGAAGAATTCGGCGGTGTTGGCGATGTCGCCGGCCATCAACGCCGCACGCGGCAGCTCGATCATGGTGCCGACATGGTACTTGACGCTTTGGCCCATGGCGGCGAACACCTCGGCGGCGATCTTGTCGACCGCATCCTTCATCAGGTCCAGTTCCTTCTTGGCGCCGACCAGCGGGATCATCACCTCGGGCGTCACCGTACGGCCGGTTTCCTGCGAGACCGAGACCGCGGCCTCGAAAATGGCCTGGGCCTGCATCTCGTAGATTTCCGGATAGGTGATGCCCAGCCGGCAACCGCGATGGCCCAGCATCGGGTTGGATTCATGCAAGGACGCGTTGCGTGCCTTGACCGCCGCCACATCGACATTGGCCGCCTTGGCGATCTCGGCGATGTCGGCGTCGGTGTGGGGCAGGAACTCGTGCAGCGGCGGGTCCAGCAGGCGGATGGTCACCGGCAGGCCCTGCATGATGGTGAACAGATCGATGAAGTCCTGGCGCTGGAACGGCAAAAGCTTGGCCAGGGCAGCGCGGCGGCCCTTTTCGTCGGCGGCCAGGATCATCTCGCGCACCGCCAGGATGCGCTCGGGGGCGAAGAACATGTGCTCGGTGCGACACAGGCCGATGCCCTCGGCGCCGAACTTGCGCGCGGTGGCGGCGTCCAACGGCGTCTCGGCGTTGGTGCGCACCTTCATGGTGCGGATGGTATCGACCCATTCCATCAGCGTGGCGAAATCGCCGGTCAGTTCCGGCTGGATGGTCGGCACCGCGCCCAGGAACACCTCGCCGGTGCCGCCGTCCAGGGTGATGACGTCGCCTTCCGCCACCACCTTGCCGGCGACCTTGAAGCTCTTGGCTGCGTAATCGACGCGGATATCGCCGGCGCCCGCGACGCAAGGCGTGCCCATGCCGCGCGCCACCACGGCGGCGTGGCTGGTCATGCCGCCCCGGGTGGTCAGGATGCCTTCGGACACATGCATGCCGCCGATATCTTCCGGGCTGGTCTCGATGCGGACCAGGATGACCTTCTCCTTGCGGTCCTTGACCCACTTCTCGGCGTCCTCGGCCGAGAACACCACCTTGCCCGAAGCCGCGCCCGGGCTGGCCGGCAGGCCGCGCGCCAGCATGGTGCGCGACGCCTTGGGGTCGAGCGTCGGGTGCAGCAACTGGTCCAAGGCCGCCGGATCGATGCGGCCGATGGCGTCCTTACGGGTGATCAGGCCTTCGCGGGCCATGTCCACGGCGATCTTCAAGGCCGCCTTGGTGGTGCGCTTGCCGGTGCGGGTCTGCAGCATCCACAGGCGGCCCTGCTGGACCGTGAACTCCATGTCCTGCATGTCCTTGTAGTGGGCTTCCAGCTTGTGGCGGATGGCGTTCAGTTCCTTGAACACCACCGGCATCGCCTCTTCCATGCTGGGCAGGTCGGAACGCTGCAGCTCGCGGCCGTGGATGGTCAGCTGCTGCGGCGTGCGGATGCCGGCGACCACGTCCTCGCCCTGGGCGTTGATCAGGAACTCGCCATAGAAATCGTTGTCGCCGGTCGAGGGGTCGCGGGTGAAGCACACGCCGGTACAGCAATCCTCGCCCATATTGCCGAACACCATGGCCTGGACGTTGACGGCGGTGCCCCAGCTTTCGGGAATGTCGTGCAGGCGGCGATAGGTGATGGCGCGCTGGTTCATCCAGCTGCCGAACACCGCGCCGACGGCGCCCCACAATTGTTCATGGACGTCTTGCGGGAACGGCCGGCCCAGGGCGGCCTTGACCTTGTCCTTGTACTTGGCGACCACCTTCTTCCAATCGTCGGCGGACAGTTCGGTGTCCAGCTTGACGTTCCGGTCGTCCTTGGCCTCTTCCAGGATTTCCTCGAAATGGTGATGGTCGACGCCCAACACCACGTCGGAATACATCTGGATGAAGCGGCGATAGGAATCATAGGCGAAGCGGGCATCGCCCGAGCGCTTGGCCAGACCTTCGACCGACACGTCGTTCAGGCCGAGATTGAGGATGGTGTCCATCATGCCGGGCATCGAGGCCCGGGCGCCCGAGCGCACCGACACCAAGAGCGGATTGACCTGGTCGCCGAACTTGGCGCCCATGATCTGCTCGACGGTGGCCAGCGCCGCCATCACCTGATCCTGCAATCCCTCGGGATAGGTGTTGCCGTTCTGGTAGTAAAAGGTGCAAGCCTCGGTGGGAATGGTGAAGCCCGGCGGCACCGGGATGCCCAGATTGGCCATTTCGGCCAGATTGGCCCCCTTGCCGCCCAGCAGGTTCTTCATGTCCGAGCGCCCCTCGGCGCGGCCACCACCGAAGCTGTAGACCCACTTACTGCTCATGGTACGTCCCTTCCTTAAGCGTTATCCGGCGTCCCAAGGGGTGGCGGGGGTTGGTTCCCCCGCATCCGATATTATGATCAGCCTTCGACCTTCGAGAAATCGGCCACCTCGCCCAGCGCGGCGCCGATCTCGGCCAGAAGCTTCAGACGGTTGACGCGCAATGCCGGTTCGTCGGCATTGACCGTCACGCTTTCGAAGAAAGCATCCACCGGACGGCGCAACCTTGCAAGAGCCGCCATCGCCGTCGAGAAATCTTCCGCCTTCAAGGCCAGGGCCGCCGCCTGGCGAACCTCGGCCAGGGCCGCCGCCAGGGCGGTTTCCTCGGGCTGCTTCAGGGCCTTGGCATCGGCCGAACCGACATAGGACACGCCGTCCTTCTTTTCCTCGATCCGCACGATATTGGCTGCGCGGCGATAGGCCACCAGAAGGTTCGAGCCGTCATCCGAGGCCAGGAAATCCGACAAGGCCTGGACCCGGGCCAGCAGGCGGACCAGATCGTCCTCGTCGCCCAGGCTGAACACCGCGTTGACCAGATCGTGGCGCACGCCCTTTTCCTTCAGGTGCACCTTCAGGCGATCGGCGAAGAAGTCCAACAGGTCGTTGGCGACCATCTTGGCCTCGCCGTTCAACTGGCCCGGCGAATACTGGGCGTGGGCGAACTGGAACAGCTGGAACAAAGGCAGGCGCAGGCCGTTTTCCACCACCAGGCGAATGATGCCCAGGGCTGCGCGGCGCAGCGCGAACGGGTCCTTCGAGCCGGTCGGCTTTTCGTCGATGCCGAAGAAGCCGACCAGGCTGTCGATCTTGTCGGCCAGGGCGACGCACACCGACAGCGGCGCGGTCGGCACGCCGTCGCTTGGGCCTTGCGGCGAGTAATGGGCGGCGATGGCGTCGGCGATGTCCGGCTTCTCGCCGTCATGCAGGGCGTAGTAACGCCCCATGATGCCCTGCAGTTCGGGGAACTCGCCGACCATCTCGGTCGACAGGTCGGCCTTGGCCAGTTGGGCTGCGCGCGCCGCATCGTTGGCGTGGGCGTCAGGCACGAAGGCGGTCAGGTGACGCGCCAGTTCGACCATGCGGGCGACCTTGTCGGCCATGGTGCCCAGCTTGGCATAGAACAGCCGCTCGGCCAGCTTGGGCAGGCGCGAATCCAGCCGGGCCTTGCGGTCGGTGTCCCAGAAGAAGGCGGCGTCGGACAGACGGGCGCGCAGGACCCGCTGGTTGCCGGCCACCACCTGGGCGCCGCCATCAGCGGTGACCATGTTCGAGGTCACCAGGAAGCGCGGCGCCAGAGAACCGTCGGCCTTCAGGGCCGAGAAATACTTCTGGTGCGCCCGCATCGAGGTGATCAGCACCTCGGCCGGCACGCCCATGAACTTGGAATCGATGGTGCCGACCAGGATGGTGGGCCATTCGACCAGGCCGGTGACCTCGGCCAGCAGGCCGTCATCGACCTTCAGGGTCAGGCCTTCCTTGGCCACCGCCGCCTCGGCCTGGCGCAGGATGTCGTGGCGGCGCTCGAACGGGTCCAGCATCACCTTGGCGTTGGCCAGCCGGGCGGCATAATCGGCGAAATCCTTGACCGCGAAGCGGGCCGGAGCCAGGAACCGATGGCCCTCGGTGCTGTCGCCAGCCTGGATCGGCCCGAACGACACCGGCACCACGGCCCCATTGAACAGGCACAGGATCGATTGGATCGGCCGGACCCAGCGCACGGAATTGGCGCCCCAGCGCATGGATTTCGGCCACGGGAACTCGGCCATCGCCGTCTCGACCGCTTCCTTGATCACCTCGGGCGTGGCGCGGCCCTTCTTCTCGATATTGGCGAACCAGAACTCGCCCTTGCCGGTGTCGCGCTTTTCCAGCTGCTCCAGCGTCAGGCCGGTCGAAGCCAGGAAGCCGGCCATCGCCTGCTCAGGCGCGCCGACGCGCGGGCCGCGCCGCTCTTCCTTGACGTCGGGGCCGGCCAGCGGCAGTCCCTCGACCACCAGCACCAGACGGCGCGGGGTGACGAAGCTTTTGGCGGCGTCGAAGGTCAGGCCGTTCTTGGCCAGCCCGTCGGTCACCAGCTTGTGCAGGGACTCGGAAGCACCGGCCTGCATGCGGGCGGGGATTTCCTCGGAAAAGATTTCCAGCAGCAATTCAGCCATCGGTCAGGCCCCCTTCGCCTGGGTGGCGAGCCAGCCTTCGCAGCAAGCCTTGGCCAGCGCGCGAACCCGGCCGATATAGCTTTGCCGCTCGGTCACCGAGATGACGCCGCGCGCGTCCAGCAGATTGAAACGATGCGACGCCTTGATGCACTGGTCATAGGCCGGCAGCGCCAGATTGGCCCGCAGCAGGGCCTGGCATTCCTTTTCGGCATCGACGAAGTGCTGGTACAGCATGTCGGTGTCGGCATGTTCGAAATTATGGGCGGAATATTCCTGCTCGGCCTGCAGGAAGACGTCGCCATAGGAAACGCCGTCGCCGTTGAAATCCAGGTCATAGACGTTCTCGACGCCCTGGATGTACATGGCCAGACGCTCCAGCCCATAGGTCAGCTCGACGGCGACGGGGTCGCACTCGATGCCGCCCACCTGCTGGAAATAGGTGAATTGCGTCACCTCCATGCCGTCGCACCACACTTCCCAGCCCAGACCCCAGGCGCCCAGGGTCGGGCTTTCCCAATCGTCCTCGACGAAGCGGATATCGTGCGACAACGGGTCGATGCCCAGGCGCTTCAGGCTTTCCAGGTACAGTTCCTGCGAATTCTGCGGGCTGGGCTTCAGCAGCACCTGATACTGATAGTAATGCTGCAGACGGTTGGGATTCTCGCCATAGCGGCCATCCTTGGGCCGGCGCGACGGCTGGACATAGGCGCACTTCCAGGGCTTCGGCCCCAAGGCCCGCAGGGTCGTCGCCGGATGAAAGGTTCCGGCGCCCACTTCCATGTCATAGGGCTGCAGGATCAGGCAGCCCTGCTCGGCCCAGAAATTCTGAAGGGTCAGGATGAGTTGCTGGAAGCTGGGCTTCTTCGTACCGCTGTGGCCCATGAGAATCGCCGTCTTTCGGAAAGTGGATGAAAGGACTGGCAAACCCTAACCAGCCCCCCGGTTCCGGTCAAGGGCGCCCGTGTCGAGCCCCCTTGACTCGAAAGTCGAATTGTTCGCAGAATGTTCCGTGAACAGATTCGTGAACCGCCATGCCGAATGCCGATTTCGCCCAATTGCGCGCCCGCTTCGCGCCCCAGGACCGGGGCGACGATCACAAGGCCCTGCCCTTGGGCCTGCCCGCGATCGACCGCGCCCTGCCGTGGGGCGGGCTGGCGCTGGGGGGGCTGCACGACGTCGCCGATCCGGGCGATGCGTGCGCGCCGGGCTTTTGCGCCTGGCTGGCGGGCCGGGCCGCCCAGGCGCTGCGCCGTCCGGTCCTGTGGCTGGCGGCCGGTTCCTTGCCCTATGCCCCGGCCCTGGCCGCCCTGGGCTTGCCGCCGCGCCGATTGGTGACGGTTCAGGCCCGGCGCCCCGCCGACGCCCTGTGGGCGACCGAGGAAGCGGCGCGCTGCCCTGGCCTGGCCGCCATCATCGCCGAACTGGCGGTGCCCGACCTGATCGCGGCGCGGCGCCTGCACCTGGCCGCCCAGGCCGGCGGCACCATGCTGGTGCTGCTCAATCGCGGCGCGCCGGTGCCCAACGCCCTGACCCGCTGGCGGGTCGATCCGCGCCCGACCGACGCCCGTGCCCCGGCGCCGGGCCGGGCGGTGTGGCGGCTGGCCCTGACCCGCTGCCGGGGCACCGCCCTGGCCGCCGATTCCGCCTTGTCCTGGGATGTGGAGTGGTGTGATGCGACGGGTAATCTTCGTCTGGCTGCCGGATCTGGCGACCGAGCGGCTGCGCCGCACTGGCTGCGCGCCGCCGGATAGGCCGCTGGCCCTGACGATGGCCGCCGGCCAGGTCCAGCGCGTCGTGGCGGTGGACCCGCTGGCCCGTCATGCCGGGCTGCGCCCGGGCGCCACCTTGGCCGATTCCCTGGCCCTGGCCCCCGACCTGATCAGCCGCCCGGCCCAGCCGATGGCCGACCAGCGCCTGCTGGAAGGACTGTCCGACTGGGCCACCCGCTATAGCCCGCTGGCGGCCCCGGCCGATCACGGCCTGTGGTTGGACATCACCGGCTGCGCCCATCTGTGGGGTGGCGAGGCCCCATTGCTGGCCGACCTGACCGCCCGGCTGACGCGCCAGGGCTTCAGCGTGCGGGCCGCCATCGCCGACACTCCCGGGGCGGCCTGGGCCTGGGCGCATCACGGCCGGGGTAATTCCCCGATCCTGCCGCCCGGCCGGCCGCGCGACGCGCTGGCGCCGCTGCCGCTGGCCGCGCTCCGGCTGAACGGCGCCACCGTCGCCGGGCTGGAGGCGGTGGGCTTGCGGGTGATCGGCGACCTGTTGGGCATGGCCCGCGCACCGCTCACCGCCCGCTTCGGCCCCGAGCCGGGCCGCCGCCTGGACCAGGCATTGGGCGACCTGCCCGAGCCGATCTCGCCCCTGGCCCCGGTCGCCCCCCACCGGGTCCAGCGATCCTTCGCCGAGCCGATCGGCCGCACCGAGGCGGTGGAAGCGGCGCTGGAAGGCCTGTTGGCCGAATTGTGCCGCCGCCTGGATGGCGAGGGGATGGGCCTTAGGCGGATCGAGGTCAGCCTGTTCCGAGTCGATGCGGCGGTGCTGCGCCTGGCCGTCGGAACCGGGCGGCCCAGCCGCGACGCGCCCCATCTGCTGAAATTGCTGCGCCCCCAGCTCGACAGCCTGGATGCCGGCTTCGGCGTCGAGACCATCGCCGTGGCGGCCTTGGGTCTGGCCGCCTTGGCTCCGGAACAGACCCGGCTGGGCGCCGCCAGCGCCGCCGCCGCCGACGGCCAGGCCCGATGCGCCCGCCTGTTCGACGCCCTGGCCGCCCGGCTGGGCGACGGACGGGTGGCGCGGCTGTTGCCCAATGCCAGCCATGTGCCGGAACAGGCGGTGCTGCGCCGGCCGCCGTTGGCCGGCTTCGACCCGCAGGCAGGCTGGCCGGTGGGCCGGCGTCCGATCCGCCTGTTCGACCCGCCCGAGCCGGTCGAGGCCGTCGCCCCCATCCCCGACAACCCGCCGGTGTTGTTTCGCTGGCGGCGCACCACCCACCGCATCCGCGTGGCCGACGGACCCGAGCGCATCGCCGATGCCTGGTGGAAGCAGCATGCGCCGACCCGCGACTATTACTGCGTCGAGGACGAGACCGGCCAGCGCTTCTGGCTGTACCGCGAAGGCTGGTTCGGCGCCGACCCGCCGCCCCGCTGGTTCCTGCATGGGTTGGTGTCTTGACCCCGTATTGTGAATTGCAGGTCACCAGCAATTACAGCTTCCTGCACGGCGCCTCGCATCCCGACGAATTGGCCAGTGCCGCCGCCGCCCTGGGGCTGTCGGCGCTGGCGGTCACCGACCGCAATTCGGTGGCCGGCATCGTGCGCGCCCACGGGGCGGCCCGCCACGCCGGCATCCGCCTGTTGCCCGGTGCCCGGCTTGAACCCACCGACGGCATGGCCATGCTGTGCCTGCCCACCGACCGCGCCGCCTGGGGTCGGCTGACCCGGCTGTTGACCCTGGGGCGCCGGCGCGCCGACAAAGGCTCGTGCGCCTTCACCCGCGCCGAGCTGGCCGGCCATGCCGACGGCCAAGTGCTGATCGCCCTGCCGCCCCCCGATCCCGATGCGGCCTTTGCCGCCGAACTGGCCGCCTGGGGCCGCGACCGCCCCGGCCGGGTGTTCCTGGCCGCCAGCCGCCGCTTCGACGACCGCGACCGCGCCCGCCTGGCTGGCCTTGATGACCTGGCCGGCCAATGCGCCACGCCCTTGGTCGCCACCAACGACGTGCTGATGCATGTGCCGGACCGCCGGCCGCTGCTGGACGTGCTGACCTGCATCCGCCTGGGCACCAGCATCACCGCCGCCGGCTGGGCCCTGGCCGCCCATGCCGAGCGCCATCTGAAACCGCCCGAGGAAATGGCCCGCCTGTTCGCCCGCCACCCCGACGCCATCGCCCGGACCGCCGACATCGCCCGGTTGTGCCGTTTCTCGCTGGACCAGTTGCGCTATGAATATCCCGACGAGGAAGAAGGCGACGGCCAAACCCCGCACCAGCGCCTGGCAGCCCTGGTCGCCGTGGGTGGCGCACAGCGTTACCCGGCAGGCATCCCGGCCAAGGTCCAGGCCGCTCTGGCCCACGAGATGGCGCTGATCGACCAGTTGGGCTTCGCCCCCTATTTCCTGACCGTCGAGGGCATCGTCCGCTTCGCCCGCCAGCGGGGCATCTTGTGCCAGGGCCGGGGCTCGGCGGCCAATTCGGCGGTGTGTTTCTGCCTGGGCATCACCAATGTCGATCCGGCCGTCTTCGACCTGCTGTTCGAGCGTTTCATCTCGGCCGAGCGGGGCGAGCCGCCCGACATCGACGTCGATTTCGAGCATGAGCGCCGGGAAGAGGTGATCCAGCACATCTATGCCCGCCACGGCCGCGACCGCGCCGGCCTGACCGCGACGGTGATCCATTACCGCGCCCGCTCGGCGGTGCGCGAGGTCGGCCGCGCCCTGGGCCTGTCCGAAGATACCGTCGCCGCCCTGGCCAAGACCAGTTCGGGCTATTCCTCGAAACCCATCGACCCGGCCCGCGTGCGCGAGCTGGGGCTGGACCCGGACCAGCCCGCCCTGGCCCGGGTGCTGGACCTGGCCGCCCAACTGACCGGCTTTCCCCGCCATCTGTCGCAGCATGTCGGCGGATTCGTGGTGTCGCGCCACCGCCTGGACGAACTGGTTCCCATCGAGAACGCCCGCATGGAAGGGCGCACCGTGATCGAATGGGACAAGGACGATCTGGACACCCTGGGCATGGTCAAGGTCGATGTGCTGGCGCTCGGCATGCTGACCTGCATCCGCAAGGCCTTCGCCCTGCTGGCCGCCCATTGCGGCATCGAGATCGACCTCGCCACCGTGCCGCGCGAGGACACAGCCGTTTACGACATGCTGGGCCGGGCCGATTCCATCGGGGTGTTCCAGGTGGAAAGCCGGGCGCAGATGACCATGCTGCCGCGCCTGAAGCCCCGCTGTTTCTATGATCTGGTCATCGAGGTGGCGATCGTGCGGCCCGGCCCGATCCAGGGCGACATGGTCCACCCCTATCTGCGCCGCCGCCAGGGCCTGGAAAAGGTCGAATACCCCTCGCCCGAGCTGGAACGGGTGCTGGGCAAGACCCTGGGGGTGCCCTTGTTCCAGGAACAGGTGATGCAGATCGCCATCGTCGCCGCCGGCTTCACCCCGGCCGAGGCCGACCAATTGCGCCGCTCGATGGCCGCCTTCCGTCGCACCGGCCAGGTCGGGCGTTTCCGCGACAAGCTGATCAAGGGCATGCGGGAGCGCGGCTATACCGACGAATTCGCCGAGCGGGTGTTTCGCCAGATCGAGGGATTCGCCGAATACGGCTTCCCGGAATCCCACGCCGCCAGCTTCGCCCATCTGGTCTATGTCTCGGCCTGGCTGAAATGCCATCACCCGGCGGCGTTCGCCTGCGCCCTGCTCAACAGCCAGCCGATGGGGTTCTACGCCCCAGCCCAGATCGTCCGCGACGCCCAGGATCACGGCATCGAGGTCCGCCCGGTCGATGTGTCGGCCAGCGACTGGGACAATCGCCTGGAAGAGCGAAAGGGCGGTGGCCTGGCCCTGCGGCTGGGCCTTCGCCAGATCGACGGATTGCCCGAGGCCTGCGGCCGGCGCCTGGCGGCAAGGCGGCCCTATGGCTCGTTCGCCGATCTGGTCGCCCGCACCGGCCTGACCCGGGCCGAACTGGAACGCCTGGCCCGCGCCGACGCCTTCGGCTCGCTGAAGCTGTCGCGTCGCGACGCCTTGTGGCAGGCCAAGGCGCTGACCGCGCCGCCGCCGCCGCTGCTGGCGGCATTGGCGGCGACACCGTCGCGGGAACCCACGGTCAGCCTGCCGACCATGGGTCTGGGCGAGGAGGTGGTGCACGATTACGCCAGCCTGCGCCTGTCGCTGAAGGCCCATCCGCTGGCCCTGCTGCGCCCCAACCTGGATAGTGCCGGCGTCAGGCCGGCGGCCGATCTGGCCCGGCGTCAGGGCGGCCGCATCGCCGTGGCCGGCCTGGTGCTGGTGCGCCAGCGCCCCGGAACCGCCAGCGGCGTGATCTTCCTGACGCTGGAAGATGAAAGCGGCATCGCCAACATCGTGGTGTGGCCGACCGTGTTCGAGGCGGCGCGCAAGGCGGTGCTGACCGGCCGGCTGTTGCGCATCGACGGCACCATCCAGCGCGAAGGCCCGGTGGTCCACCTCGTCGCCAAGACCATCCTGGACATGACCGGGGCGCTGGGCCTGCTGGTGCCGCGCTCGCGCGACTTCTGTTAGGCTAAACTTGCGAAAATCGCCAAAAACCGGCATAATGACGACCTGGAGAGAAACTCCGATTGTCAGCAGAAGGCTTGGCAACGTGACCCACCGCATCCATCCGCTGGAACGACTTCATCACCGCCTGCGCCTTTTGGGCCAGGTGCTGGCGATCTTGTGCTGTGCGTGGATCGGCGTGGTCGGCCAGGCCATGCTGTCGGAGCTGAACCCCAACGCGCTGGAAAATCACCGCTCGCCGGCGGTCAAGGAACGCCTGGCCGGCTGCGAGGGCGAGTTCGCCCAGCGCTTCGCCTGCACCGACACCATCTTGCTATCGGGCGAACGCAACGGCGCCAGCGCCGTCTTCGCCCGTTTGGGCCTGACCCTGATGCTGCCCTCGATCGCCTGGCTGATGTGGCGCCGGGTCATGGACAAGGCCGAGACCCTGGTCCATCACTGATACCGTTGTCCGTGAAAAAGTCCCTCGGCTTCGCCTCGGTGTACTTTTCCCCGATTTTTGTTGGGTGAACCCGTGCTCAAGCAAGCTTTCCGCGCGGGTTCCGGTCGTTTTCCCGCGCTGCGGCGGGCTCTGCCCGCCTTATAGCGGGCGCCAAACAAGAAAAGGCACCCCGATCCAAGCGAAGGACTTCTTTACGAGCGCATCGCCCGCACCGCCTCGATCAGGCCGGTGGTCGAGCTGTCGTGGGCGCCAGGATTCGGGCCGTTCTTCAACTCGGGCAGGATGGTCTTGGCCAGTTGCTTGCCCAGTTCCACCCCCCATTGGTCGAAGGAATTGATCGACCACACCACGCCCTGGACGAACACCTTGTGTTCGTAAAGGGCGATCAGCATGCCCAGCGTGCGCGGGTCCAGTTGCTTGTAGAGAAGCGTGTTGCTGGGCCGGTTGCCGGAAAACACCCGGTGCGCCGCCTGCTCGTCCGACAAAGTGGGGTCGGCCGCCTTCACTTCCGCCAGGGTGCGGCCCTTCATCAGCGCTTCCGGCTGGGCCAGCACGTTGGACAGCAGCAGGTCATGATGCTCGCCCAGCGGATTGTGGCTGTTGGCGGCGACCAGGAAGTCGCAGGGGATCAGCTTGGTGCCCTGGTGGATCAATTGATAGAAGGCGTGCTGGCCGTTGGTGCCCGGCTCGCCGAACAGGATCGGGCCGGTCTGCCAGCTGACCGGAATTCCGTCCAGCGCCACCCCCTTGCCGTTGCTTTCCATGTCGAGCTGCTGCAGATAGGCGGCCAGCCGGTGCAGATACTGGTCGTAGGGCAGCACGGCATGGGCGGCGGCCCCCAGGAAATTGTTGTACCACACCCCCAGCATGGCCAGGATCACCGGCATGTTGACGTCCAGCGGCGCGGTCAGGAAGTGCTGGTCCATGCGGGCGGCCCCTTCCAGCAATTCCTCGAACCGTTCGAAGCCGATGGCCACCGCGATCGACAGGCCGATGGCCGACCACAGCGAATAGCGCCCGCCGACCCAGTCCCAGAACTCGAACATGTTGGCCGGGTCGATGCCGAAGGCGGTCACCGCCGCCTCGTTGGTCGATAGCGCCACGAAATGCCGGGGCACCGCCGCCTCGCCCAGATGGCCGACCAGCCAGTCCCGCGCGCTGGTGGCGTTGGCGATGGTTTCCTGGGTGGTGAAGGTCTTGGACGCCACGATGAACAAGGTGGTTTCCGGGTCGCACAGCTTCAGCGTCTCGGCCATGTGGGTGCCGTCGACGTTCGAGACGAAGCGCACCGCCAGACCCGGCTGGTGATAGGGCTTCAGCGCCTCGGTCACCATCACCGGGCCAAGGTCCGAGCCGCCGATGCCGATATTGACCACGCTGGTCATCGGCTTACCGGTCGCACCCTTCCAGGTGCCCGAGCGCACGGACCGGGAAAAATCCTTCATCTTGGCCAGCACCGCCCGCACCGGCCCCATGACGTCGGCGCCATCGACACGGATGGCGGAATGGTCGCGGTGGCGCAAGGCGACGTGCAGCACGGCGCGCCGTTCGGTGGCGTTGATCTTCTCGCCGGCGAACATCGCCGCGCGGGCGTGCTCGACGCCGGATTGGCGGGCCAGGTCCATCAGCAACGTCATGGTCTGATGGCTGACGCGGTTCTTGGAATAATCCAGCAGCAAATCGTCAAGCCGGGCGGAGAAGCCAGCGAACCGCCCGGGATCGCGGTCGAACATCTCGCGCATGGTTTCCGGCGCCATCGCCTGGGCATGGGCTTCAAGCGCCCGCCAGGCGGGCCTTTCCGTCGGATGCGTCATCACCGGCTCCCCCCATGCATTCCTACAAGGCGGTCAGGATTCTAGCGCAGCCCTATTCCAGTGTCTCGATCTGCTTGATGATATCTTGGCGATCCTGGCTGCCCTCGGGCAACAGGGCGGCCGCCTTTCGCCACAAATCCTTGGCCTTGGCCTTGTCGCCGGCTTGCGCGGCGGCGATGCCCAGGAAGTAAAGGGCATCGACATTGGTGGGATCGATGGCCGCGACCTGGCGCATCAGCCCGACCAGTTCGGCCGGCAGGGCCGAGCCTTGCGGCACCTGATCCAGCAGCAGGGCGGCGAATTCCATCCGCACCTGGGTATCGCCGGGCAGCAGCTTGACCGCCTTGCGATAGGCCTCGGCGGCATCGTCGGTCTGGCCCATCACCCGCAGCGAGCGGCCCAGCATGTTCCAGCCCTTGCCGTCGGCCGGGTTCTTTTCCAGCTTGGCGGTCAGTTGGGCGACCATGCCGCGGATCATCTCGGTCTGGTCCTGGGCCTGGCGCACCTGGGCGGCGCGCCCCGAGAACGGGCGGTCGGGCAAATCGGGCGAGCCCAGCGTGACATAAAAGCCCGCCGCGATCATCGGCACCGCCAGCGCCAGGCCGATGATCAGCCCCAACGGCCGCCCCGCCTTGGTCGCCTTCTTGCCGCGCTGCTCGGCGGCAGCCAGGATGCGGCGGCTGATCTCGGTCCGCGCCGCCTCGGCCTGGTCGGGCTTCAAGGTGCCGCGTTCCAGCTCACGCTCGATCTCGGCCAACTGGTCCTTATAGACGGTCAGGTCGTATTCGGCCCGATCCGGCCCGGCCGCCTTGGGCCGCAGCAGCGGCACCAGCAAGATAGCCAGGGTGGCCAGAACCAACGCAGCGAAAACCAGCCAGATCATTTGCCGTCCTTCAACAGGGCTTCCAGGCGACGCTTCTCGGCATCGGACAGGGGGGCGGATCCGGCCGGCGCCTGGCCCTTGGCGCGACGGCGAAAGAAGGCCCAGGCCGCCACCAGCGATACCGCCAACAGGCCGAACGGCCCCAGCCACAGCACCAGGGTCGCCCCCTTGAAGGGCGGGTTCAGCAGGACGTAATCGCCATAGCGATCGACCACGAACTTCTTGACCTGCTCGTCGCTGGCGCCCTTGCCGATCTGCTCGCGCACGATGATGCGCAGATCCTTGGCCAGGTCGGCGTTGGAATCCTCGATGGATTCGCTTTGGCAGACCAGGCAGCGCAATTCCTTGCCCAGGGTGTGGGCACGCTTTTCCAGCGCCGGGTCCTTCAGCATCTCGGACGGGTCGGCGGCGAAAGCGGGCTGGGCCAGCCACAAGACCGACAAAAGCACGGCCAGACGGATCATTTGTTCAGCTCCCGGATGATCGGCAGCAAGGTCTTTTCCCACACCCGCATATCGACCGGGCCGATATGCTTGTAGCGGATGATGCCGTTCTTATCGACGACGAAGGTCTCGGGCGCGCCGGTGACGCCGAAATCGATGGCGGTGCGCCCGGGCGCCGGATCCGAGCCCACCCGGGCATAAGGATCGCCGTGCTTCTTCAGCCACTTGGCGCCCTCGACCGGATCGTCGCGCCAGTCGATGCCGTGGATCGGCACCACCCCCAGCTCCTTGATCTTTTGCAGATAGGGATGTTCCTGGATGCAGGCGATGCACCACGACCCATAGATGTTGACCAGCGACACCCGGCCCGTCAGATCGGCGCTGGCAAGCCCGGTATCGGCACCGCGCCCGGGCAGCGGCGGCAGGTTCATCTCGGGCACCGGGCGGTCGATCAGCATCGACGGCAGCTCACGCGGATTGAGCGTCAGCCCCTTCAAGAAGAACAGGGCCAGCCCGGCGAACACCAGCACCGGCAGCAGATAAAGAAGACGGCGCATCGATCCCCCCCTAGGCCTTGGCCGCTTGCACGGCGGCGCGCGCCCGGGTCGGCGCGCCGATCCGGTGACGACGATCCGACAGCGACATCAATCCGCCCAGCACCATGATCAGGCAGCCGGCCCACATCCACGGCACCAGCGGATTGAAGTAAAGCCGGGTCACCCAGCCGCCTTCCGGAACCGCGTCACCGATCACCGCATAGACGTCGCCCAGGATGGTCGAGACGATGGCCGCCTCGGTGGTCGGGCGCGGCGGCTGGCGATAGACCCGCTTTTCCGGCTGCAGGACGGCGAAGTCGCGTCCGTCCTTCTTGACCTCGAAGGTCCCCTGGGTCGCCATGTAATTGGCGCCGGCGATATCTTCGACATGGGTCAGGGTAAAGGCATAGCCGGCGACGGTGATGGTCTCGCCCAGCTTCTGGGTCTGCACCGATTCCAGCTTCCACGCCGACGAGGCGGTCATGCCGATGATCAGCACGGCCAGGCCGGCATGGGTGATGGTCATGCCCCAACTGGAGCGCGGCAGCTTGCCCAGGCGATCCAGCGATTCGGACAAAGGCGCGCGGAACAGACGGATGCGTTCGGCCCATTCGACGATGGTGCCGCCCAGCAGCCACACCGCCAGGGCCATGCCGCCGGCCGCCCACCACGGCCCGGCCGAGCCGCCCTGCCACAGCCAGGTGGCAAGCGCCACCGCCAAGGCCGCGACTGCCGCCACCGACAGGCGCGACAGCACGCCGGCCAGGTCGCCGCGCTTCCACGACAGCAAGGGACCGGCGGCCATGGCCAGCACCATCGGCACCATCAAGGGCAGGAACACCGAATTGAAGAAGGGCGGCCCCACCGAGACCTTGCCCAGATCCAAGGCGTCGGCGAACAACGGATACAGCGTGCCCAACAGCACGGTCCCGGCGCCGGTGGCCATCAGCACGTTGTTCAGCAGCAACGCGCCCTCGCGGCTGACCGGAGCGAACAGGCCGCCGGTCTTCAAGGACGGTGCGCGCACCGCGTAAAGGGTGAAGGACCCGCCGACGGCGAAGATCAGCAGGCCCAGGATGAACACGCCGCGCGCCGGGTCCGAGGCGAAAGCGTGGACCGAGGTGATAACGCCCGAGCGGACCAGGAAGGTGCCCAGCAGCGACAGGCCGAAGGCGACGATGGCCAGCAGGATGGTCCAGCTTTTCAAGGAATCGCGCTTTTCCACCACCACCGCCGAATGCAAAAGCGCGGTGCCGGCCAGCCACGGCATGAACGAGGCGTTTTCCACCGGGTCCCAGTACCACCAGCCGCCCCAGCCCAATTCGTAATAGGCCCACCACGAGCCCAAGGCGATGCCCAGCGTCAGGAATATCCAGGCGGCCAGGGTCCAGGGGCGGACCCAGCGCGCCCAGGCGGCATCGACCTTGCCCTCGATCAGGGCCGCGATGGCGAAGGAAAAGGCCATCGAGAAGCCGACATAACCCAGATACAGAAACGGCGGATGGAAGGCGAGACCCGGGTCCTGCAGCAAGGGATTGAGCCCCGATCCGTTCATCGGCGGCGGGTCCAGCCGCTCGAACGGATTGGAGGTCAGCAAGATGAACAGCAAGAAGCCGACGGTGATCATCGCCTGCACCGCCAGGGCGCGCGCCTTCAGGCCGGGCGGCAGATTGGCGCCGAACAGGGTCACCGCCAGGCCGAACAGGGCCAGGATGGTGATCCACAACAACAGCGATCCCTCGTGGTTGCCCCACACGCCGGTCACCTTATAAAGCATCGGCTTGTCGGTGTGGCTGTTCTGGGCGACGTTCAGGACCGAAAAGTCCGAGGTCATATAGGCATGGGTCAGGGCGGCGAAGGCGATGCCGACCAGCAGCATCTGCGCCACCGAGGCGGGACCTGCCAGCCCCATCCAGGTGGCGTTGCCGCGGGCAGCCCCCACCAGCGGGATCACCGCCTGGATCAGGGCGACGGCCAGGGCCAGGATCAGAGCGAAATGGCCGATCTCGGCGATCATGGCTTGTCCACCTTCTTCTCGTCCTGCCAATGGCCGGACTTCTTCAAGGAATCGGCGACTTCCTTCGGCATGTAATTCTCGTCGTGCTTGGCCAGCACCTCGGCGGCCTGGAACACGCCATCCTTGCCCAGCTTGCCCTCGGTCACCACGCCCTGTCCCTCGCGGAACAAATCGGGCAGCAGGCCGGCATAGACCACCGGCACCACATGGGCGCCGTCGGTGACGCGGAACTTGACGGTGGCGCCGTCCTTGACCACCGAGCCCTGCTCGACCAAACCGCCCAGACGGATGCGGCGGCCCTCGGTCGGCACCTTGGCCTCGACGATTTCCGACGGGCTGAAGAAGAACACGATGTCCTGGCGCAGCGCCGACAGGACCAGCGCCGCGGCGGTGCCCACCGCCAGCAGGCCGAGGACGACGAAATACAGGCGACGACGCTTACGGGTCATGTCTCGGGAACCTCGGTCACGGATGCGGCTTGCTGGGCGCGGCGGCGCCGGCTGGGGCGCAGGCTTTGGATTTGTTCAAGCTCGCGCTCGGCATTCTTGACGCCGCGGGCCGAGGCCACCAGCACCACCACCATCAACACGATGGCCAGGCCATAGGACGGCCAGACATAGCCGGCATAGCCCCCCATGGCGAAAAACGACGACAGGCTTTCCATGGTCACGCTTGCTCCACCTGGCCGGCGGCATGGATCTGGGCCATGCGTAAGGTCCGCAACTTGGCCGCGGCGATCTCGGCCCGGGTCCTCAAGATCAGCACCAGCACCCAATAAGCCTTGAAACCCACCGCCATCAGGATCAACGGCACCATCATGGTCTGGTCGATGGACGGCCCGCCCATCTTCACCACGCTGGCCGGCTGGTGCAGGGTGTTCCACCAATCCACCGACCACTTGATGATGGGGACGTTGACGACGCCGACAAGGGCCAGGATGGCCGCGGCCTTCTGGCCGCGCTCGGGATCGTCGAAGGCGTCGGCCAGGGCCATATAGCCGAGATAAAGGAACAGCAGGATCAGCATGCTGGTCAGCCGGGCGTCCCACACCCACCAGGTGCCCCACATCGGCTTGCCCCACAGGGCGCCGGTGACCAGGCAGATGAAGGTGAAGGCGGCGCCGACCGGAGCCGAGGCCCGGGCCATCAGGTCGGCCAGCGGATGCTTCCAGATCAGCGCCATGGCCGAAAACACCGCCATGGCGGTGTAGCAGAACAGTCCCATCCACGCCGAGGGCACATGGATATACATGATGCGCACCGTCTCGCCCTGCTGGTAATCGGCGGGCGAGGCGAACAGCGCGAAATAAAGCCCGCCCGCCAGGCAGGCGACGGCGATGGCGGCGGCCCACGGCTGGATCAGGGCGGACAGGCGAAGAAAACGGGCGGGATTGGCGAAGCGATGCATGGTCCATTCTCTTAACGCCGATGCGCATTGGAATCCATATTAAGAATCCGTAAGGCACGGGCGACAGCGCGAAGGATTCCACGAGCCGGGCAGAAAGGGTTTGACGAAGGTCAGGCGCGCGACTGGATCGATCGATCGGGACGTCCGCCGGCCAGCCATCGTGCCGCCAGACGAGGATCGGCCAGAAGGGCGGCGACGGCAGCGGTCAGTTCCAGGGAAACCGCCGCCCATTTCAGTCGGCCCGAGGCCTTGAGCACGCCCGACAGCGCCGATCCGAAGATGAATTCGGGCAGCGACAGATAGACCGGCCGCAACAGCCCGCTTTCCAGCTTCGCCCGCATTCCCGCCGGGTCCTTCAGCGAAGCGATGCAGAACTCCACGTCCACCGAATAAAGACCCCGGCAGCGGAGCGGCCGGACCGGATAAATCCGACAATTGCCGTCCACGCCCAGAAAGACGCACGGCATCCGCGCCGCGACCCGCTGGGCCGGATTCATCTTGGCGGTCGTAAGGCCGCCCTCCCGAACGGCGGCAACCATCTCTTCCCTCTGGTCGGCGGGAAGGTCCTTCACATAGCAGGCGACCCGGACCGCCTCGACAGGCGTGACCCCGACCTGCTGGTGGCAACACCAGCCACAGCCCGCCTTACAGGCTGCGGCCGGAGCCGAACGGATGTAATCCAGGCAGGTCCGCCGAACCTGCCAACTTTGCTCGGCCAGGGCGAAGACCCGATCCAGCGCGGCGCAAGCGGCTTCGACGCCGGGCTTCGGCCCCAAAGCCACCAACTCGGCGGCGCAGGCATGGGACAGGAAATCGTCGGTCGGCGTAAACATGGCCAGATACCCGCGCTGCCTGAAAGAACCCCAAAAGAACAAAAGCCCCGCGACAGGCGGGGCTTCGATCTTGGGAAATGGCGCGCCCGGAAGGACTCGAACCTCCAGCCCCCAGATTCGTAGTCTGGTGCTCTATCCAATTGAGCTACGGGCGCTTCGCACTTCCCTCCGAACCGTTGCCGGCTGGAGAGGCGCGGACCATACACAAAGCCCCAGGGGGATGCAAGCCCCCTTTTGCATCACCAAATATGGGGCGAAAAACTGCACATAACCCAAGTCTGTGGTACGAATACGGCTTGTAGGGGCGTGGCTGTTTGCGTAAAATCCGCGACGATTGCGGGGGGCAAGTCTTTTCCCTATTTCAAACACTTGTCTGTGGACCCGTCGGGTTTATCCGAACTGGCGACTAAAAGGTAAGCAGTCCAAATGGCCCTGAAGACGACCCATGCCGCTGCCTTGTGCGCGGTTCTCCTTGCCGGCGGATGTTCGTTCGCCGAGGATACTCTGTTCCCGACGAGCGCTCCGGCCCCGCAGGCCGAGGTGGGCGCCCCGCCGATGCTGGGATCCTCGAGCTTCGAAGCACCGGGCGTCACCAATGGCGTCGCCACCGGCACCTTCGTCGGACACAAGGTCACCGGACTGCGGAGCGACCTGACCCAGCTGCAAGGCATGCTGAGCCGGCATAACCAGTCGCTGCAGGCGATCCGCACCGACACCGTGCAGGACTCGCAGCGCTTCCACGGCACCATCGCCGCCATCAACGCGCGCCTGCAGGTCGGCACCACCCCGGGCAACCCGATCCTGAACCAGCAATGGAACGCCTCGCAGGGCGAGCTGGACCGCATCAACGAAGACGTCCTGAAGATGACCCGCCTGGCCAATGAGGTCACCAACTCGTCGGCCCTGGCCGCCTATCTGCTGGAATCGGTGCGGGCCGCCCGCCAGCTGTCCGGCGCCGTCGATGAAGACCATCGCCAGCTGCGCATCCTGGAAGACGAAACCAACCGCACCGTCGTTCTGGTCGAGCGTCTGCTGACCGAGCTGTCGGACGACATCAACCGCCAGCAGGCCTATGTCGCCAACGAGCGCCAGAACCTCAACATGCTGGCGGTGGCCATCAAGAACGGCCAGCTTTACAGCTCGGCTCTGTCGGGCCGCGGCCCGTCGGCGATGGCCCCGATGTCCTATGACGCCCCGATGGGCGCGCCCCGCGCCGCCGTCGGCTCGGATGCGCCCCTGGTCACCATCCGCTTCGACCGGCCCAACGTGTCGTATGAAAGCGCGCTCTACACCGCGGTCAAGAGCGCCATGGACCGTCGCCCCGGCGCGTCTTTCGACGTCGTCGCGGTGTCGCCGGCCGGCTCGACCCCGGGCGGTGCCGCTCTCGGCCAGAGCTCGGCCCGGCGCAACGCCGAGCAGGTGGTTCGCTCGCTGACCCAGATGGGTCTGCCGGCCAGCCGCATCCGCGTGTCGCAAAGCGCCAGCGCCTCGACCCAGACCGGCGAGGTCCAGGTCTTCGTCCGCTAAGACGTTTCGCTTAAAAAAACCCCGGAAGCGCCGCTTCCGGGGTTTTTTCATTGATGCGTGTCACGCTTCCAAGAGATGCAGCAACTCGCCCCCCGGACCGAAACAGGCCGCGGTCAGCGGGCCGCCGAAGCCGCAGCCGGCATCCAAGGTGGCGGAAAAGGCCCCGACACGGACGCCGCCGCGACGGCGATCGGATCCGCGCACCACCAGGCGATAGGAACCGTAGGGCGCCTCCATCATCTCGAAGGCGGTCGAGCCCCACCAGAACGCATCCATCTGAGCCGACAGCGGACGCGACGGGTCGATGCCGGCATGGACGAACAGCAGGCTGTTATCGTCGGTGTAGGCGGCGTGGCGCAGCACGCTCATCAGCGTGGTGTGGCCGTCGTGGGCCCGCATGTTCTGACGCAATTGGCCGGTCCACCGGGTCAAGGCCAACACGCCCTCGCGGGCATTGGCGAAACCTTCCTCGACCGAACCGCCATAGCAGGCGAGCGTCGGTTCCAACCCATGCTCGATCATCCATTTCAGGACGTCTTGCGGGGCCGGCGCGAACTGCAATTGCAGCAGCTTCTGCCACATCTCCTCCTGGGCGCCGCGCAGATAGACGATGTCGTCGACTTCGACACCGGGACGGGCCAGGAAGGCGCGGCGGAACAGCAGCAACTCGTCGATGGTGTCGCGCACGGCCGGACCATAACCAAGATAATCGCCGAGATAGACGATTTGATCGCCGGCGGCCATGTCGTCGGCCAGGCGGCGGTGCAGGGATTGCAGACGCTGCGACTCGCCGTGGATGGCGGCAACCGCCCACACCCGGCCGGAACCGCGCAAGCTGGCGAAGACATTGTTATCGGACAAAGGCCCTGCCCCACAAAAGCAAACCGGCGGCAGGGGCACCCCAGCCGCCGGTCCATCGTACAGCGACGGAAGAATCCGTCAATCGTGTCGGCACATTAGGCCGCTTGCAACAGCTGCTCCAGCTTGGCGGCGGCGGCTTCCGGCTCGATCCGCTCGACGGCGGCCAGTTCCGAGGCCAGACGCTCCAGCGCGGCTTCGTAGATCTGGCGTTCGCTATAGGACTGGTCGGGCTGGTTGGCGTTGCGGTAAAGGTCGCGGACCACTTCGGCGATCGAGACGGGATCGCCGGAATTGATCTTGGCCTCGTATTCCTGGGCGCGGCGGCTCCACATGGTGCGCTTGACCTTGGCGCGGCCCTTCAGAGTGGTCAGGGCGGTGTCCATGATGGTCCGCGACGACAGCTTGCGCAGGCCGGACTTGGTGGCCTTGGCCACCGGAACCCGCAGCGTCATGCGGTCGCGATCGAAGGTGATGACGAACAGCTGGAGTTTCAGGCCCCCGATCTCCTGGTTCTCGATGGCCACCACCTGACCCACGCCATGGGTCGGGTACACCACGTAGTCACCTTCGGCGAAAGACATGCTCGACATCTGTTCAATTCCTCGGAATGTCCACCCGCGAAACGCAGGCCCCCTTGCCCGAATCCATGCCGACGACGGCAGGGACTCCGGCCTCGGCCAAAGGGCGGGCGGAAGGTTTAGACTTCAGTTGTTACCGTTTAAGGGGCGGTAGGCCGCCCGTAGGCTCGCACCATCAAAAAAAGCCCGTGTTCGCCGAGCTTCGCGTTCCGCCGAGCCTGATGCGGCGGACTGGCTCTTATAGCACGATGGGACGATCGAATGACAGTGAAAAAGCCCGGCCACCTTGCGGTGAGCCGGGCCATTTCTGCATTGCTGCCAATCGAGATTGGCAGACGTCAACCTGAACGGATCAGGACTGGCCGGGCTTGTCCGACAGCAGCGAAGCCTTGCCGGGCTTGCCGTTCCAATCCTGGGCGTCGGCCGGGGCGTCGCCCTTCTTGGTGATGTTGGGCCAGATGCTCGCGAACTTGCGATTGGTCTCGGTCCAGTCGGCGGTTTGGGGGTCGCTGTCCGGGAAGATCGCTTCGGCCGGGCATTCCGGCTCGCAGACGCCGCAATCGATGCATTCGTCCGGGTTGATCACCAGGAAGTTCTCGCCCTCATAGAAGCAATCCACCGGGCACACTTCGACGCAATCCTGGAACTTGCACTTGATGCAGTTCTCGGTCACCACATAAGCCATACCACCACTCCCTTGAACCTGATTGCTGGCACATAGCACAGCCCGGCCCGGGGCTCAACCCCGGCCGAGTTGCGGTCTTTACAGCGAGTTTCGCAGCCTGACCGCCTGGCGGCGGCGCCGGGCGATCAGGTTGAGCGCCTCGACCAGAACCGAGAAGCCCATCGAGAAGTACAAGTACCCCTTGGGAATATGGTAGCCCAGACCGTCGGCGATCAGCGCGGTGCCGACCAGCAGCAGGAAGGACAGGGCCAGCATCTTGACGGTGGGGTGCTTCGACACGAAGCCGGCCAGCGGGCCGGCGGCGAACAGCATCACCACCATGGCGATGATGACGGCAGCGACCATCACCTCCAGTTCATCGACCATGCCGACGGCGGTGATGACCGAATCCAGCGAGAACACGATGTCCAGGATGCCGATCTGGATGATGGTGGCGACGAAGCCGGCGGCGACCACGTTGGCCGCTCCGGCCTCGCCCTCGTCCTCGCCTTCCAGCGAGCCGTGGATCTCGTGGGTGGCCTTGGCGAGCAGGAACAATCCGCCGCCGATCAGGATGATGTCACGCCATGACACCGCCCGCTCCCAGATCGAGAAGACCGGCTCGGTCAGGCCGATGATCCATGACAGCGAGCCCAGCAGGGCGAGCCGGGTCAACAGGGCGAAGGCCAGGCCGGCGCGACGGGCGGCAGGGCGCTGCGCTTCGGGCAGGCGGTCGGACAGGATGGTCAGAAAGACCAGATTGTCGATGCCCAGCACGATTTCCAGTGCGGCAAGCGTCGCCAGACTGATCCAGATTTGCGGATCGGCAAGCCATTCCATGGCGGTGATGTCCCCGGGATGAAAGCAGTGGGCCGCAGTGTAAGTGAATTTGGCGCGGATTAAAGGGGCTGCTCGACAAAAACCTCGTCGGCATAAAGGCCTTGCGCCTCGGCGGCCGGCCCGCGGCGCGTCCCCAGGACCACGACGCGCACCTGGCGGAAACGGCGCCCGGCCGGGAAGCACACCACATCGCCGATCTTGACCGCCTGGGCGACCTTGCCGACGGTCCGGCCGCCCACGGTCACCAGGCCGTCCTCGATCGCCTTCTGGGCCAGGCCGCGGGTCTTGAAGAAGCGGGCGAACCACAGCCACTTGTCGAGACGGAGACTTTCGGCCATTAAGCCCGCGCCTGGCCACCTGCCGCATCGTCTTCCAGGACCAAATCCGCGTGGGCACGTAACTCCCGCCGGATATGGTGTCCCATCGGGTCAAGGATCACTTTGACGCCTTCCCGTCGAACGAACTTAAAAGCTGGCACAAAATCGCTGTCGCCGGTCACGACGATAACCGCGCGCACCATGTCCCTCAGCGCCAAGCGCGCGAGATCCAAGCCAATTCGCATATCGACGCCCTTTTGGCTGATGTCGAGAGCGAAATCGGCATCGGCTAACTGCCGAGGGCTTTCGATCAAGCTTTTTGCCACTGTCGGTTTGATTTTCCACTTATGGGGAGAAACGACGGTCTCTCCCATGCGCAATGCAACGTGCGGCTTCAGTTCCAGGTGCCCCAAAAAGCTTTGGGCTTGCCGATATCGTTCCGAACCAGAAAGTTCGTACTTGCCTTTCGACACGGGCAGCTTCGCCGATTCCGAAGACGGGGCTGCGTCGTAGTAATAAATTCGGAGCAATTCGTAACCGTCGAGGTCCGATACCGCCCTCAACCGGTCACACTCGGCGACGATATCGTCCGCTGTCGCATGACGCCCCAGCCTCGCATACAGCTTTTTGGTGACAAACCCGCCATCGAGAAGGATGGCATAGAGCGGCTTGATCATACCGCCCCTCGCTGACCGGCCCCCTGAAACGCGTGGAGCCGGACCATCCCTAGGCTTGCGCCTCCGCATCGCGGTTTGTCGGATGAGCCGGCTCGCTCGTCTATCTCGTTGCGTCGTGTGTACACGCGATACATCCTACCTACACCTTTGAAGCAACATTTGTCAATGTTCTGCGAAGGCATCATCCCTGTCCTCACCCGCACTTGGAATAGCCGCACGAGGTGCAGGTGTCGCAGCCTTCCGACCGGATCAGGGCCGGCTGGTTGCATTTCGGGCAGTGACGCAGCCGGCTGCTGTCCAGATTGACCACCTTGCGGTCGTCGCGGGCCTCGGGCGGCTCGCGGGCGGCCTTGGGATCGGCGATGAAGCCGATGTCGATCATGTGGCGCTCGATCACCTCGCCGATCGCCGCCAGCAGCGACGGCACATAGCGCCCGCCGACCCATTGGCCGCCGCGCGGATCGAACACCGCCTTCAGTTCCTCGACCACGAAGGCGACGTCGCCGCCCCGGCGGAAAACCGCCGAGATCATTCGGGTCAGCGCCACCGTCCAGGCGTAATGCTCCATGTTCTTCGAGTTGATGAACACCTCGAACGGGCGGCGCCGGCTGTCCTGGATGACGTCGTTGATGGTGATGTACATGGCGTGCTCGCTTTCCGGCCAGCGGACCTTGTAGGTCTTGCCGGGCAGATCCTCGGGCCGATCCAGCGGGCGGGTCAGATGGATCACCGCGCCGGCCTCCAGATGGTCCTCGGGCCGGGGGGTGGGCTTTTCCAGCGGCAATTGCGGCTCGTCGACCGGGGCCTGGGTCCGGCTGTCGGCCTTGACCTCGAGCACCGCGCCGGTGATGTCGTTGGGGCGATAGGTGGTGCAGCCCTTGCAACCCAGCTCATAGGCCTGTTCATAGACGTCGCGGAACGCTTCGAAGCCGATGCTTTCCGGCACGTTGATGGTCTTCGAGATCGAGCTGTCGATGTATTTCTGCACCGCCGCCTGCATCACCACATGCTCGGACGGCGTCAGGCGCTGGGCATCGACGAAGGCCGAGGGCAGCGGCGCGCCGTCGCCCTTCATGCGGCGGAACAGGCGATAGGCGTAGTCGCTGACCTCCTCCTCGCGGCGCGAGCCATCGGGCTGCAGCACCGAGCGGGTATAGGTGAATGAGAACACCGGCTCGAGCCCCGACGACACATTGTCGGCGAACAGCGAAATGGTGCCGGTCGGCGCGATCGAGGTCAAAAGCGCGTTGCGGATGCCCTTCTCGGCGATGGCGGCCCGCACGTCGTCGTCCAGTTCCTTGATTGTCTCGCCGGCCAGATAGGCATCGCGGTTGTACAGCGGGAAGGCGCCCTTCTCGGCAGCCAGGTCGGCCGAGGCGAGATAGGCCTCGCGGCGGATGGCGGCCATCCATTGCTCGGTCAGGCGGATCGCCTCGCGGCCGCCATAGCGGGCCCCGCACAGGATCAGCGCGTCGGCCAGCCCGGTGATCCCTAAGCCGATGCGGCGCTTGGACCGGGCCTCGGCGCGGTGGGCTTCCAGGGGGAACCCCGACACTTCGATGACGTTGTCCATCATGCGCACCGCGACGCGGACGATGTCCTTCAGCCGCGCCATGTTCAGCCGGGCGCCGTCCTCGAACGGCTTGTCCACCAGCCGGGCCAGGTTGACCGACCCCAGCAGGCAGACGCCATAGGCCGGCAGGGGCTGTTCGCCGCACGGGTTGGTGGCGTGGATGGTCTCGCAATAATGAAGGTTGTTCATACGATTGATGCGGTCGATGAAGATCACGCCGGGCTCGGCATAGGCATAGGTCGCCCGCATGATCTTGTCCCACAACGCGCGCGCCGGCATCGAGCGATAGACCGTGCCGTTGAAGGTCAGCTCCCACGATTGATCGGTCTTGACCGCGTCCATGAAGGCGTCGGTGACCAGCACCGACAGGTTGAACATGCGCAGCCGCCCGGGTTCCTGCTTGGCATCGATGAAGGCCTCGATGTCCGGGTGATCGCAACGCATGGTCGCCATCATGGCGCCCCGACGCGACCCGGCGCTCATGATGGTGCGGCACATGGCGTCCCACACATCCATGAACGACAACGGCCCCGAGGCGTCGGCGCCAACCCCCTTGACCGGCGCGCCCTTCGGCCGCAGCGGCGAGAAATCATAGCCGATACCGCCACCCTGCTGCATGGTCAGCGCGGCTTCCTTCAGATGCTCGAAGATGCCGCTCATGTCGTCGGGGATGTCGCCCATGACGAAGCAATTGAACAAGGTGACGCGGCGGTCCGAGCCGGCGCCCGACAGAATGCGGCCGGCCGGCAGGAACTGGAAGTCGCTCATGGAATCGTAGAAGCGCTCTTCCCACAGGGCGGGATCGGCCTCGGGCTCGGCCAGGGCGCGGGCGACGCGGCGCCAGCTTTCCTCGATGGTTTTGTCCACAGGACGCTGGTCCGCGCCCTTCAGTCGGTACTTCATGTCCCAGATCTGTTGGGAAATGGAAGCCACCTGCGTCATCGCCCCGTCCTCCACGCCGCCACGCTTCGGCGGCTGCGCCTTCCGAAGTCCCGTCGCTCTGATTGGAAACCGGGTTCGACCCCCGTTTCGGCGCCAGTCTAGGCTTGGCCGAATGGCGCCGTCAAGATCAGTGTTCTTTTTTTGTTTCCACAGGGCAAGCGCTTGATTCGGCAGGCCGGAACCGGCTTATCCACGCTTATCCACAGGTGGGCTCGGGGGGACACCCGAGCCATCTTCCACACACTTATCCACAGGCGGCGTCCCCCGCCCCAAGCGACACGGCGGTCACGCCGCCAGCTTGTCCATGATGGCTGCGACCTGACGCTGGGTGTTGTCATCCAGCGCGAATTGCAGATGGGTCTGAACCGAATCGACGGACACCACTCGAGCCTTCAGGGTCAGACTGCCGCCGATCGACACGGTGACCAGGCTTCCGATGGACTGACTGACGATTCCGTCCAGGCAGGCACCGCCCACCGACAAGTCGTGGACCTGCAGCGCCACCGCTTCCCCCGCCCCCTTCAACTCGGCCCGCGCGTGGACCGCGCGGCGCTCGAACCGGCGACGATCGCCGGCCGACTGGATGGCGGCCAGGAAATCGGCGACTTCACGGGCCAATTCATCGGATTGCTGCGACAACGAATCGACACTTTGCAACACTTGCTCGGCGGCAACGCCGGTGGTGGTGGCGCCCTCGCGCACCAGCGAAATCGACGAGGTCACCTCGCGGGTGCCGGACGAGGCCTGCTGGACGTTGCGGGCGATTTCGTGGGTGGCGGCCGTCTGTTCCTCGACGGCGGCCGCGATGGCGGCGGCGTTCTCCGAGATCGAGGTGATGGTGTGCCCGATGCCGGCGATGGCGGCGACCGCATCGCGCGTGACCGCCTGAACCGAGCCGATCTGGGCGGCGATATCGCCGGTGGCACGCGCGGTCTGGCTGGCCAGACCCTTGACCTCGTTGGCAACGACGGCGAAGCCCTTGCCGGCTTCGCCGGCCCTGGCCGCCTCGATGGTGGCATTCAGGGCCAACAGGTTGGTCTGGCTGGCGATGGCGTTGATCAGCTCGATCACCTCGCCGATCTTGCCGGTGGTCTCGGACAGGGTGCCGACGATCTCGGTGACCTTGCCGGCCTCGGCGGCGGCGGTGCCGGCGATCTCGGAGGCCATGGCGACCTGGCGGGCGATCTCGCCCTCGGCGGCGGCCAGTTCCTCGGCGGCGGCGGCGACGGTCTCGACATTGGCCGAGGCCTGCTCGGCGGCGGCGGCGACCACCGCCGACTGGGCGCTGGTCTCATGCGCCACCACGTTCATGGAATCGGCGGCACCGCGCATCTGCTGCGCCGACTGAGTGACTTCCTTCAGCACCCCTTGGACGCCCAGATTGAAATCGCGGGTCAGCTTTTCCATGGCTTCCTGGCGGCGGTTGCGGGCCTCTTGCTCGGCGGCCTGGGCGGCGGCCAGATGTTCGCGCTCGATGGCGTTGGTCTTGAACACCACCAGGGCGCGGGCGACATCGCCCAGTTCGTCGCCACGATCGGTCGCCGGCAAAGTGACATCAAGCTCGCCCTCGGCCAGTTCGCCCATCGCCGACACGGCGGCCCGCAACGGCTTGGCGATGGCCTGGCGGGCGATCAGATAGCTGACCGTCAGCGCGCCGACCATCACCAGCAAGGTCGCCAGACCGATCAGCAGCAGGGTATTGTTGGCGGCCTTCAGGAACTCGGCCTTTTTGATGCCGACATAAAGGATGCCGACCACCTGACCCGACGCGTCGAGGATGGGATCGTAGGCGGTCATGTAGGGCTCGCCCAGGATGGCGACCTCGCCCCGGAACGGCGCCTTGCGGGTGAACACCGATTCATAGGCGGCGGTCTTGGCCAGGGTGGTGCCGATGGCCCGCGAACCGTCGGCCTTCATGACGTTGGTGGAGACGCGGGTGTCGCCCATGAAAACGGTGCAGGTGCCGCCGACCAGTTCCTTGACCCGATCGACCACCTCGAAATTACCGTTCAGCA
Source organism: Magnetospirillum sp. LM-5 (assembly GCF_902729445.1). Lineage (NCBI taxonomy): Bacteria > Pseudomonadati > Pseudomonadota > Alphaproteobacteria > Rhodospirillales > Rhodospirillaceae > Magnetospirillum > Magnetospirillum sp. LM-5. The sequence goes on from NZ_CACVCE010000034.1 coordinate 190,066, forward strand.
CATGGTCGCCGGCCAGCAGCTTGCCGTCCACGACGCGGAAATCGGTCCCCTTGGCCCGCAATTGGTTCCACGCCACCTTGATGTTGGTATCGACCCGCTCCTGCGCCGTGCGCGCGGCATCTTCGCGCAGCACCCAGGCAGAAACCGCCGTGACGGCGACCGCCAGGGCGATGATGCCGCAAACCACCAGGCCCATGATCTTGGGAACCAGACCGGGAGACGGCACTTTCGACCAAAGCTTGCGAACAGACAACATGACACACCTCTCCCTCATCCATTAGGGGAAAGGGTATCACGACGACATCAACGCAATGCCTCGACGAGGTAAATGGGCGTTAAACGAGACCCGCCAATCCGGCATAGACCCTATGCGGAAACGCCTGTCGCCTCGGCCACCAGTCGGGCGGTGGCCCCTTCGATGCGCGACTGCAGCTCGACCATGAAGGTCTTGCGGTCGATGCCCGCCGGGATCGGTTCCAGGAACTCGATCACCGCCTTCCCCGGCTTCTTGGCAAACGAACCGCGCCCCCAGAAGCAGCCGGTGTTCAGCGCCACCGGCACGCAAGCCTGACCCAGGGCGCCATACAGCATGGCGATGCCGGTATGATAGTCGGGGGCGGCGCCGACATCCATGCGGTGCCCCTCGGGGAAGATCAACACCGGACGGCCGAGGGCGGCGGCGGCCTCGGCGCCCTTGACCATTTCCTTCAGCGCCTTGGTGCCGGCGGCGCGATCGATGGCGATCGCCCCGGTCTTGCCCAGATACCAGCCGAAGAACGGGATCTTCAGCAATTCCTTCTTCAAGATCACCGCCGGGCTGCCGAGAATCAGGAAGAAGGCAAAGGTTTCCAGCGTCGATTGATGCTTCGAGGCGACCAGCGCCGCCCCCTGGGGGACCGTGCCGCGCACCTCCCAGCTCAGGCCGCAGGTCACCCTCAGCAGGATGAACACGCCGCGGATCCAGAACGAGGCCGCCACCGAGACCGCCCGCTCGCCGGCCAGCAGCAGGGGCAGGTACAAGGTCCCCAGGGTCAGGGTCCAGGTCTGAAGCAGCACGAAAAACAGGGCGGAACGGAACGCGGTCACGGCAGGGCCTTCCTTGGCAGGAACCAGTGGCGGACGATGGCGGCGCCATATTTGGCATATTCGGTGGCCAACAGCAAAGCCGTCCCCGGCCAGCGCCACCATTCGCGGCTCTTGACGCTGTCGGGGAAGACCGGATGCGGCACGATCATCGCGTCGGGCAGGGCGCGCCGGAATTCCAGCAGGGCGCGCGGCATATGATAGGCGCCGGTCACCAGCCGCACCGACGAGATACGCCGACCGGCGGCCCAGCCGGCGGTCTCGATGGCGTTGCCGACGGTGTCCTCGGCGGCGTGGCCCAGCACCACCTGATCGGACCGGGCATGCTGGCCCGGGCCGGCATGGCGCAGGATGTCGGCCAGATCGACGCCGCGCGGCACGCCCGAGACGAACAATTGGCCGGCCATGTCGGATTGCAGCAGCGCCAGGCCGGTATTGACCCGCTCGCGCCCGCCGGTCAGCACCACGATGGCGTCGGTCCGGGTGGAATCGTCCTCGACGCTCTCGGGCACCGCCACGGCGACGAACCACAGGAAGCCGGCCGCCCAGGCGCACGCAAGGGTCAGCAGCAGGGCGACGACCCGGATCATGGCATCCGGGACAGCACGCCGTGAACGGTCAGGCGCGCCGTATACATGGCCAGGATCGCCGCCAGCACCGGCAACAGGCCGACCACCACCCAGCCGGACAAGGGCACCGACAGGGACGGCAGGAATCCGCCCTCGACCCGTTTGGCGGCCCAACCGATGGCGGTCAGGGTCGGCACCGCCATGGCCAGGCCGATCATGCCGCCCGAGAAGCCCAGCGAGAAGGCGCGGTCGGCGAACTGACGGGCGATATAATCGTCGTGGGCGCCGATCAGGTGCAGCACCTCGATGACGCCGCGATGCACGCTCATGCCGGTCTTGGTGGCATAGACCACGGTGGCCGAGGTGACGAAGCCGATCAGCACCAGGATGGCGATGGCCACCCATTCGGTGGTGCGCGACAGGTTGATCAGCCGCGACAACCACACCCGGTGATCGTCGATGGTCGCCCCCGGCACCGACTTGCCCAGCCGGTCGGCCAGGCCGCCCAGGTCCAGGCGCACCGCACTATCGATCGACACGTCGATCAGGCGCGGCAGCGGCAGGTCCTTGACCAGCTCGGCCGAGCCCAGCCACGGCTCCAACAGCGCCAGGGTCTGGCGCTTGTCGAGCGGCCGGACGGCGGTCACCCCCGGGATACGCCGCATCAGGTCGGCGGCCTGGCGCACCCGGTCGTCGGTCAGCAATTCGCCGGCCTCGCCGGGGACCGGCTGGACCTGCACCGTCAAGGTGCCCGACACGTCGTGGTCCCAGCGTTCCACCAAACCGGCCAGCACCAGCACGCTGGCCACCGCGATCGACGACAGATAGACCATCAGCGCCACCAGCCAGGGCAGGAAGCGGCTGTTGGGGTCGCCCTTGAGCGGCAGGTCCGAGCGGCGCGACAGCAGGCTCATGCTTCGTCCTCGGGTTCGACCACGGTGCCGCGCTCGATATGCAGGCGCGAATGCTGCGAGAAGCGATCGACCAGAAACTGGTTGTGGGTGGCGATCACCACCGTCGTCCCCAGCTTGTTCAGTTCCTCGAACAGGTGCAACAGGCGCATGGCGATGTGGTCATCGACATTGCCGGTCGGCTCGTCGGCCAGCAACAGGTCGGGGCGGCCGATCACCGCCCGGGCGATGGCGACGCGCTGCTTCTGGCCGCCCGACAGGGTCGGCGGCTTCGAATGCATCTGGTCGGCCAGCCCGACCCAGGACAGCAATTCGGGGACGTGCTTTTGCACCTCGGATTCCTTGACGCCGCGCACCCGCAACGGAAGTGCCACATTGTCCAGCGTCGAGAGATGGTCGAGCAGGCGGAAATCCTGGAACACCACGCCGATCCGGCGCCTGAGCGCCGGCAATTCATAGCGTCGGGTCAGCGCGATGTCCTTGTCGAACAAGGTGACGCGGCCACGGCTGGGACGCAGCCCCAGATACATCAGGCGCAGCAGCGACGACTTGCCGGCCCCCGACGCGCCGGTCAAGAAGTGGAACGATCCGGCCGGCAAGGCGAAATCGACGTCCTGCAGCACTTCCGGCCCCAGGCCGTAGCGCAGTCCGACGCCTTCGAACCGGATGATATGTTGCCCCCGTGGACGGTGCCGCACAGCCTACCTCTCCCGACGAAGCCGGAGGATGCCATGGCGCGCGCGGCTTCGTCCAGGGCGCTTGTGTCGATTCGGCCTTGCGCCTATAAGGGAGAACGTCCTGGGGGAACGTTGACGACATGCAGATCTCTTGCCCGGCCTGCACCACTACTTTCTCGGTACCCGACAAGGCCCTGCAGCCGAAGGGTCGAACGCTGAAGTGCGCCAAGTGCGGCCATAAGTGGTTCCAAGACCCGCCGGCCGCCGCCGCCGCCGCGCCGCGCCCCAGCTTCGGCCTGGATGCCGACGCTTTTCCGCCGCCGCCCAAGCCGGTGGTGGCGCCGGACTTCTCGTTCAACCCGGTGCGCGAGCCCGACCCCGATCTGGAATTCGACACCCCGACCCGCGTCGCCTCGGCCTCGAAGGCGACGGCCGACCTTGATGTCGACCTCGACGAACCGCCGATCCCCGATTTCGGCAACCGGCCCAGCGGGCCGGCCGAAAAGCCGATGGATTTCGACCTCGACCCGGACTCGGCACCGCGCGACGTCCCTGAGATGTTCGCCAACAAGACCGAAAAGAAGGGCACCGGCGGGCTGTGGCTGCTGCTGCTGCTACTGCTGCTGAGCGGCATCGGCGGCGCCGGCTATTACTTCCAGGACATGGTCGTCGATTACGTCCCGCAGGCCCACGAGCTTCTGACCCAGGCCGGTCTGCGCCACGAGAAGCTGGGCGTCGGCCTGGAGCTGCGCAATGCCGGAACGCCGGAACGCTTCGTCCATAACGACACCGAAGTCCTGATCGTGCGCGGTATCGTCGCCAACATCTCGGATCGCACCCGCCCGGTGCCGACCCTGAAGCTGGTGCTGTTGGACAAGGACAAGAAGGCGGTACAGGAAAAGACCAACCCGCCGCCGGTCAACTCGCTGGATTCCGGGGCCACAGCCGGCTTCCGCATCATCCTGGAACGCCCCGACCCCAACGCGGTCGAGGTCAACGTCCTGTTCGTCGAAACCCCGGGCCAGGCGGCCAAGTGAGCGGCCCTTGGCATTAGGAAATCCGGTAACCATTTCCATGCTATCATCTGTCCCGATGACGCATTGAGACCCGCCGGAGCGTTTGATGCAAACTCCTGCCGTCGCTTCCCGTACCGAGCTTGCCGAAGCACGCGACACCCGCATGGCCGGGCATATCCGCGAGGCTTCGGACGTCACCGGCGTTCCCTTCGAATACCTGCTGGCCCAGGCCAACCAGGAAAGCCGCCTGAACCCCGATGCCCGCTCGGCCCGCTCGTCGGCCATGGGGCTTTACCAGTTCACCGCCGGCACCTGGCTGGACATGATCAAGAACCACGGCGCCGAGCACGGGCTGGGCAAGTATGCCGACGCCATCACCAAGAACTCGGATGGCCGCTGGACCGTCGCCGACAAGGCGATGAAGAAAGAGATTCTGGATCTGCGCCGCGATCCCAAGGTGTCGTCGCTGATGGCCGGCGAATACGCCAAGGAAAATGAAGCCTACCTGGAACGCAAGTTGGGCCGCGAAGTGTCGGCCCAGGACCTGTATCTGGCCCATTTCCTGGGAGCCGGCGGGGCGTTGCGGGTGCTGAAGGGCATGCAGGAAACCCCCAAGGCCGAGGCCGCCGAGCACCTGCCCGAAGCCGCCGACGCCAACCCCGAGATGTTCACCCACGCCGAAAGCGGCCAGTCCAAGTCGCTCGCCCAGCTTTACAAGACGGTGTTGTCGCGCTTCCAGCACGCCATGAATGACGTCAACGCGGTGGCCCGGCGCGAACGCCCGCAGATCGATCTGGCCGCCCTGAAGCCGCCGGCGCGCCAGCCCGAAATGCCACCCGAACCGGCCGAGCCGTTGATCGAGGCCTTCACCGCCCCGCCGCCGGTCCATACCGCCAGCGCCGACACCAACCGGATGTTCCCGGTGGCGTTGCCGCCGCCGGTGTCGGGAACCAAGACCGACGGGCCGATGCTGCGCATCTTGCTGGACAATCAGGGCAAGAAGGCCTGATCGGCGATCGGTTATGGAAGCGGACTGACCCCGATCACCATCTCGTGACCGACCACCAGGATCGCCCACAGGGCCGGCCCGGCCAGCAGGCGCCAAACCCCCATTTCAGCGATCATCGCCCAGCGAGGTTGGCCGGTCAGTGCGGCCAGCCGGCCCCATTCCGGCTCGCCCAGCCCGGCCCGGCGCTTGGCATCCAGGATGCGCGGCCCCAGCAGCGCCAAGCCCAGCAGCGGCAAGAACACCATCAAGGCGCCGACATCGCCGTTGGGCACGATATGCGCGGCGGCCCACAGGGCCAGCCCCCACAGGACCGGATGGCGGGTCAGCCGCAGCAGGCCGGGCCGGGCCGGATCGAATCCCTTGCCGCCCGGGCCGATGGAAAAGGGATTGGCGCTGACCATGCCGCCGGCCAGCAGCAGGCAGCCGGGAACCATGGCCACAGGCGGCACCCACCGCATCCAGGCCGCCTGCTCCCATAGCAAGACCACCGGCGCGGCGCGATAGGCGGCGACGATCCAGGCCAGCAAGGCCAGCGACAGGGCCGAATAGGCCAGGATGAAGCCCAGCTTGCCGCCCAGGCGGGTCTCGGCGCGGCGGCGAAAACCCGGGCGATTGGTCAGGCTGTGCGAAAACAGGAACAGGGCTATGGCCAGCCCCAGTTCCGCTAGTTCCACGGATGCGCCTCGGGGATGTCCAGCCGGTGCAGGCGGGCCGCGGCGGTCAGGGTGTTGCGCAGCAGGCAGGCGATGGTCATCGGCCCGACGCCGCCCGGGACCGGGGTGATGGCCCCGGCCACCTTGACCGCACCGGCGAAATCGACGTCGCCGACCAGCCGGGTCTTGCCGCCTTCGGCCGGCACGCGGTTGATGCCGACATCGATCACCGTGGCGCCCGGCTTGATCCAGTCGCCCTTGATCATTTCCGGCTTGCCGACGGCGGCGATGACGATGTCGGCGGCCCGGACCTCGCCCGGCAGGTCGCGAGTCTGCGAATGGGCCACGGTGACGGTGCAATTCTCGCGGATCAACAGATGGGCCATCGGCTTGCCGACGATATTCGAGCGGCCGACCACGATGGCCTTCATGCCGGAAAGCTGGCCCAGATGGTCGCGCAGCATCATCATCGAGCCCAACGGCGTGCAGGGGATCAGCCCGACGCCGCCGGCCGCCAGCTTGCCGACATTCCACGGATGGAAGCCGTCGACATCCTTGTCCGGACGAATGGCTTCGATGACCTTCTGGGAATCGATGTGTCGCGGCAGCGGCAACTGAACCAGGATGCCATGGACCATCGGATCGTCGTTCAGCCCCTCGATCAGGGTCAGCAGGTGCTTTTCCGGGGTGTCGGCCGGCAAGATGTGCTCGAACGAGGTCATGCCGCATTCGGCGGCGCGCTTGTTCTTGTTGCGGACATAGACCTGGCTGGCCGGGTCCTCGCCCACCAGCACGACCGCCAGGCCGGGGGTGACCCGATGGCCGTCGCGGATTTCGTGGACGCGGGCGGTGATTTCGTCGCGCAATCCGGCCGAGAACGCGTTGCCGTCGATGAGCTTGGCCTGGGTCATGATCGTTTCGCCATCCATTGGTCAAGGCGGGCGGCCAGGTCGGCCGCGTCGCCGGAGATGAAAACCACTTTGCGCCGGTCGGTGGCGCCCTGGACGATCTCCATCGTCGATTTGGGCACCTTCCATTCCTTCGACAACACCTTCAGCAGGGCCTGATTGGCCTTGCCGTCCTCGGGCACCGCGGTCACGGTGGCCTTCAGCGCCTGATTGCCGCAGGCGTCGGCGACCACCTGCTCGACGCGATCGCGCGAGGCCTTGGGCGTCAGGCGAATGGCGACGCGAACACCGCCGGCCACCACCGTCACCGGCCCGTCGGTCGCGGCAACCTTCGTGACCGGCGAGCCGGTCACAGGCCGCGAACCGCCATGATCAGCTTCTGCACCACCATCTGCAGGAACAGCAAGATCAGCCACAGCGCCACCGGCGACAGATCGACGGCGCCGAAATCGGGAATCCAGCGGCGGATCGGCCGCAACGCCGGCTCGGTCAGCCGGTTCAGCACGTCGCCGATGGTGCGCACCGCGTGGTTGTAGGTGTTGATCACCCCGAAGGCCAGCAGCCAACTAAAGATCACCGTCGCCAGGACGATGTACCAATAGAGTTCCAGGGCGAAATAGATGACCGTCAGCAACGGCTCCAGGATGATGCTCATGGAACGGGGCTTCCCCTCAAAGGTGGCGCGACCGATGGAAACCTAGCCGCACAAGGCTCGCGGCGCAAGAGGTGGCGGCCCGATCCGGGGCCCGAACCATCGCTTGACAGCCCCAGGGCCTTCCCATATTTTCGGCGCCCTTGATGGGGCCGTAGCTCAGATGGGAGAGCGCCGCAATCGCACTGCGGAGGTCAGGGGTTCGATTCCCCTCGGCTCCACCAAACAAAACCCGCGCTTTCGCGGGTTTTTTTGTGCCCGGACGCGAGGGGTGGCTAAGCAACCGAAGCCGCGCTACAATCGCGCCGAACCAAGTCGATGGAACCGCATTCATGTCCAAGCCCACCAAGAATGATCGCCGTTTTGACGACCGTCATGTCGGGACCGGCCTTGTCACCCGTTTCGAGGGGCATGAATTCGAAGTGCTCGACATCTCCATCGGCGGCATGAAGGTCCCGGTGCCGGCGGGAACCCGTGTCTGGAAAGGGCTGGAAGTCGATTTCGAGATGGATTCGACCAATTGGCCCGACATGCGCACCGCCAAGGGCAAGGCCGAAATCCGCGCGGTGGTCGGCGATTGGATGGCGCTGCAATTCGTCCGTCCGTCCTATGACCTGATGAAGATGGTCAGTCGTCACGTCGCGACCTTGATCTGGGGCTCGGACAAGCCCTACGGGTACTAAAGCTGCATGTGTTTTATATCTTAGGTCTGAGCCTGTCCGGCTGACCCGGCGGATTCCCGCGCTTTTGGCACGGTCGCCTTCCTTCTCCGCACATATACAAATCGTTCACATTCGCCGTCACACGGCGACACATCGAGTCGCAACTCGCGGGTGGAAGCTGGTGCGCACATGCGCACAATAGCACCATGTCTAGTGTTCAATTTTTTGGGGGTTCCCGATGTCCATCGCCCTGGCCGAAATCCGCTCCGCACAGGCCCCGACGCTCCGGTACCGCGTCAGCGATCCGTTCGTGGCCGACGTTATCGCCGCCGTGGCTGCCGAATTCGGACTGTCCGAGCGGGAGATGATGGTTCATTCGCGCGATCACCGCCTGTGGAAGCCGCGAATGGCCGCCATGTATTATTTCCGCCTGCTGACCTCGTGCTCGCTGCCCGAACTGGGCCGTGTGTTCGGCGGCCGCAGCCACACCACGGTTCTGCGCGCCTTCCGCCGCTGCCGCGAGATGATCGACGCCGACGAAAGCTGGGCCGGCCGCATGGATCGCCTGCTGGTCAAATTGGTTGAAAAGATCGTCGCGCCGCGCCTGTAAGGCTACTTGCCGTTTGACCTTGGGGCGGCGCGATGCTTCCCTATGGGTGCTCGGATGTGGCTAGAGGGTTTGGGATGGCTCGCATAGCGATTGTCGAGGATGAAACCTCGCTGCGGGCGGATGTGGTTGAGTACCTGTCCGCCTGCGGGCACGAAGCGTTAGGCTGCGGGGACGGAAGGGAATTGGACCTCGTCCTTGCCGACAAGCCGGTCGATATCGTCATTCTTGACGTGAATTTGCCCGGCGAGGATGGCTTTTCCATCGCCAAGCGTCTGCGCGACCATTCCGATGTCGGCATCATCATGCTGACGGCGCGCAATGTCGGCATCGACCGCGTGGTCGGCCTGGAAATCGGCGCCGACGTCTATCTGGTCAAGCCGGTGGAATTGCGGGAGCTGGAAGCCCAGATCCGCACGCTATCGCGTCGCCTCAAACTGTTCCCGCCCTGTGCGCCCACGGTGTCGCACACGGCTTCGCCGTCCCCATCCGGCTGGGCCTACGACGCGATCGGCTGGACCGTGCTGGCGCCGGACGGGCAATCGGTCAAGCTGACCGCCAATGAACGGGTCTTCGTGTCGCTGCTGGTCGAACGACCGGGCGAGCCGGTGTCGCGCGACGACATCTTCAAGGCGCTCGGCAAGCGCCAATGGGACCCCAGCGACCGCTCGGTCGATTCGATGGTGCGGCGCCTGCGCGCCAAGGCCCAGGATGCCCTGGGCTGCGAATTGCCGATCGAGGCGGTGCACGGCACCGGCTACGCCTTCGCGGCGCCGATCGCGGTGATCTAGCCCGATGGCCCGCGCCGCCCGGCTGATCTTTAGCCAAAAGGGCGACAAGGGCGGCGCGCGCGTCGGCGCCACACCCTGGCCGATCCTGGTGGTCGATGACGATTCCCAGGTCCACGACATGACCCGGGTCCTGCTGCGCGACTATTCCTATGAGGGCCGCGACTTCGAGGTGCTGTCGGCCTTCTCGGCCGCCGAGGCGGCCGAACTGCTGGGTGGGCGTTCGGATATCCCGGTCGTGCTGCTGGACGTGGTGATGGAAACCGGCGATGCCGGCCTGCAATTGGTCCGCCGCATCCGGGGCGATATCGGCAACCGCGACATCCGCATCATCCTGCGCACCGGCCAGCCGGGCGAGGCCCCCGAGCGCGACGTCGTCCTGGCCTATGACATCAACGACTACAAAAGCAAATCCGAGCTGACCGCGCAGAAGCTGTTCACCTCGATCGTCGGCGGCGTTCGCGCCTGGCGCGACATCGTCACCATCGGCCGCCTGAACCGCGAACTGGTCGAGCTGAACGCCCAGCTCGAGGCCAAGGTGCAAAAGCGCACCGCCGAGCTGGAGGCCCGCACCGCCGAGTTGGGCCGCGCGCGTGACCGCGCCGAAATGGCCCTCGAGCGCGAGACCGAGGCGCGCGGCCAATTGCGCCAGTTCCTCGGCATGGTCAGCCACGAATTCCGCACGCCGCTGGCGATTATCGATTCGGCGGCGCAAATGCTGACCATGCGGGCGGAACGCGCCGATACCGGCATGCTGCCGCGCCTCAAGACCATCCGCGAGGCCGTCGGCCGGCTGATCGACCTGATCACCACCTGCCTGGCCGACGAACAATTGGAAAGCGGCCGGATCGTCATGCAGGAACAGGCGTTCGAATTGGCGCCGATCCTGCTGGCCGCCGTCGATCATCACCGCGCCGCCTCGCCCGGCCGCGCCATCGAGCTGGAAGCCGAAATGGCCGCCCCGGTCTGGGGCGATCCCGGGCTGATCGCGCTGGTCATCAACAACCTGCTCGCCAACGCGCTGAAATACTCGACCGAAGGCGCGGTCCGGATCAGCGCGACACCGGAACATAGCGGCGTGTCGGTGTCGGTTCAGGACAGCGGCATCGGCATCCCGGCCGACGACGTGCCGAAGATCTTCGACCGCTTCTTCCGCGCCTCGAACACCCAGACCATGCCGGGGTCGGGCATCGGCCTGCACATGGTCCGTCAGATCATGGACCTGCACGGCGGCACCCTTTCGGTCGACAGCCGCCTGGGCGAGGGCAGCACCTTCACCATCTGGCTCAGGATGCCGCCGCGCGGGAAAGGTGCAGGCGGCAGCCGTGGCATGGATGACATCGGCGTCGATCCACGCTAGGCTGTCGTGCGGGGTTAGTTCGTGACCACAGGGGGTCGGGGTGTCGGCGATGCTGGCGAGAGACTATCGCGAATTCAAATCGATCCTTGATGCCCGGGGAGTGATCTTCTCGTTCTCGGGCTATCTGTCCGAGGGGATTCTTTATTCCCTGGGCGACGCGCTGCGCCACAAGATGGCGCTGGAGGACACCGACCTGACCACCGTCAAGAAGGTGTTCTCGGTGTTCATCGAGCAGGCGCAGAACATCATCCGCTATTCCGCCGAGAAGGTGCAGGGCAACCTTGGCAAGGCCATCGAGTTGTCGTCGGGCATGGTCACCATCGGCACCGACGGCGACAAGTTCTTCATCGTCTGCGCCAACACCATGTTGAACGAGGATGTCCCGAAGCTGAAGGCCCGCCTCGAGCAACTGGCCGGCATGGATAAGGACGCCATCAAGGCCTATTACAAGGAACAACTGCGGGAGCCGCCGGAGGAAAGCAGCCGGGGCGCCACCATCGGACTGATCGAGATCGCCCGGCGTGCCAGCGAGCCGATCCAGTTCGATTTCGATCCGGTCGGCGACAAGCAGCAATTCTTTTGCCTCAAAGTGTCCATCTGAGGAAAACCATGGATCATCTCAAGATTGCGGCGACCGATCGCTCGCCGGATGTCGATTTCGACTTCGAGGCAGGGGTGTTCTCGCTGAAGGGCGAATCCTATCCCGAGGACGCCTCGACGGTGTTCGGCCCGATCTTCGCCGCCCTCGACCGGTTCTTTTCCAGCGCCGACATCCGTGAACTGCGCTTCGATTTCGACCTGATCTACTTCAACAGTTCCAGCGCCAAGGCGTTGATGAACATGTTCCAGATGATGGAAAACGCGGCAGGTCGCGGCACCAAGGTCGTGGTCAACTGGCACTACGCCGCCGACGACGAGACCATGAAGGAATTCGGCGAGGACTTCTCGGAAGACCTGGAAAACGTCACCTTCAACCTGGTGACCTCGTCCCCGGCCGCTTGATGAACAGCGGCGATTCCGAGTCCGGCGGTGGCTTCAATCTTTTCGATGCCGAAGAGCGGGTGCTGGCCGCCGCCGCCCGGCTGCAGCGGCGCCTGACCAACGCCGACCCCGACACCCGCCAGGGCGTCGAGGCACTGACCGAGGCCTATTCCCGTTCGGTGCGCGAACAACGCCGCCTGGTCAAGGTCAGCGACCGCCTGCAGAACCAGTTGGCCAACCTGAACCAGGAACTGGCCAAGCGCCGCGCCGAGGCGGAAGAGGCGCTGGCCCAGTTGAAGGAAACCCAGGAAACCCTGGTCCAGGCCGAAAAGCTGGCGTCGCTGGGCGCCTTGGTCGGCGGCGTCGCCCACGAGATCAACACGCCGGTCGGCATCGCGCTGTCCTGCGCCTCGCACCTCGCGGATTCCACCAAACGTTTGACCGCCCTGTTCGAGGCCGACGACGTTGGAGTCGATGATTTCCAGGCCTATCTGGCCACCGCCACCGACACCGCCCGCCTGATTCAGGCCAATTGCGAGCGGGCGGCGGCGTTGATCGGCAGCTTCAAGCAGGTGGCGGTCGACCGCACCAGCTCGGAACGGCGTAATTTCGAACTGGCCGGCTATATCGCCGAGACCCTGTCGAGCCTGAGCCCGAAATTGCGCCAGAACGGCCACAAGGTGGTGATCGACTGCCCCGCCGGGATCGAGATGGACGGCTATCCCGGCGCGCTCAGTCAGGTCCTGACCAACCTGGTCCTGAATTCCGCCACCCACGGCTATGATCCTGGTCAGTCCGGCACGCTGCGCATCGCGGTGGAGCAACCGGCGCCCGATCAGATCCGCCTGGTCTATTCCGACGACGGCAAGGGCATCCCGGAAGAATATCGCAACCGGGTGTTCGACCCGTTCTTCACCACCCGGCGCGGCCAGGGCGGCACCGGCCTGGGCTTGCACATTCTCTATAATCTGGTCACCGGCCCGATGCAGGGCACCGTCGCCATGGAAAGCGAATCGGGGGGCGGCACGCGCTTCGTCCTGACCTTCCCCCGGCTGATCGCCGACAGAAGCTAATCTTCATCCTTGCGGGGGCGGAAGATACCCGGCGGCAGCTTGGTCTTCATGTCGCACAAAGCCTTCTCGACCTGCGACTGCTTCAGGTTCTCGACCTTGGACAGGTCGGCCTCGCACAGGTCGGCGCTGATCAGGGTGACGCCGCCGAAATCGGCACCTTCCAGCTTCGATCCCGCCAGCCGCGCCCCGGACAGGTCGGCGCCGCGCAGATTGGCGCCTTCCAGGTTGGCCAAGCGCAGATCGGCATGGCGCAGTTGGGCGACGCCCAGCTCGGCCCGGGCCAGATTGGCCGCGCCCATCACCGCATAACGGAAATCGGCGCCGTCCAGACGGCTTTCCACCAGATGGGCGTCGGACAGATCGACCTCGCGGAAGGTGGCATTGGCCAGAATTGCCCCCGACAGGTCGGCCCCGGCCAGATCCATGCCCTGGAAGGTGGCGCGCTTGCCCTCGGCCCCCTTCGAGGTCAGCCACAGCCCGTGCTCGGCGACGATGGCATCGACGTTCAAGGCGGCGACATCCTTGCCGGTGCGGGTTTCGTGACCCGCTTCCTCAAGCAATTCCTTCCACTTGGCCTTGGCGTCCTCGGCCCGCTTCTTGGCCGCCTGATCGCGGGCATCCTGGCGCAATTCGATGGTCTGGTCGCGCTTGGCCGGCGCCGGGCCGTCATCCTCGATCAGCTTGCCGCCCGACACCTTGGGGGCGACCACGGCGAAATCGTCGAAATCCAGCTTGCCGCCCGGCTTGGCCGACACGGCCGGCAGGTCATCGACCAGCAGACCACCGCCGCCCGCACCCTTGGCCGCCGGCAGGTCGGCGCCGCCATAGGTTCCGCCACCGGGCCGTACCGGAGCAGAGGACCCGCCGCCGATCGTGCCACCATGGCCGCCGCTCACCGTTCCACCAGGGGCCTTGCCGGAAACCACCGGGCTTTGCCCCAGCCGTGCCGTCAGCGCCGCCAGTTCGCGCTTCAAGGCGTCGCCGTCGGCCGGAACCGCGGCGGTGGTGGCATTCGTCGGTGCCCCGGCCTCGACCTTGACCGGGGTCGGCGGCACTTTCTCCAGCACGATGGGGGCGCGTGGCTTGATCTCGGCCGGAGCCGGCAGGCGCGTCGGAATCTTCAGGGTCTGCGACACCCGGTGCGCCAGTTCATGGCCCGAAACCCGCTTCGGCACCGCGCCTTCGATGCCGGCCTTCAGCGCCGGGTGCATCACCGCCTTGTCGTCGGACCGTGCCACCACCAGCACCGGAATTTCCGCGTCGGCGCCGCGCACCCGCTCAAGGCAGGCGAAGCCGGCCTCGGGGTCGGTTTCCAGGTCGATCAGGGCGATGTCGGGCGACTGGCCCATGAAGGTCTGGGCGTCGGCGGCGACGCTGGTGGACAAGACGTCGCGGACATTGAGCTTGCGAAAGGTCTGGCGCACCAGGAATCGAAAGGCATCGTCGGCGCTGAACAGCAGCAGCCGCACGGATTTCCAATCGATGTCGCCCGAATGCAGGGTCGGTGGATGACGCATGCGCCGCAGCATAAGCAGCCATGCACACAAGAGCAATCTTTCCCGACTTAAGCACAGATCGAGCGGTTGCGCCCCGGCCGATCGCCCCTCATGTTAGGAGACGATGAGACGACGCGACCCCTCGAATTACTGGCGCAACCCGCAGACCGGGTCCCGCAACGACTGGCAGACCCTGCGCACGCTGGCCCCCTATCTGTGGCCGGCCGAGCAGCCGATGCTGCGGGTGCGGGTGGTGGTCGCCGTGATCTTCCTGGCGCTCGCCAAGCTGATCACCGTCGGCGTGCCTTTGATCTACAAGCAAGCCATCGACGCACTCGGCCAGCCGGTGATCGCCGTGCCGCTGGGGCTGTTGGTGGCTTACGGCGCGGCGCGCACCCTGGCCGGCCTGTTCGGCGAAGCGCGCGACATCGCCTTTGCCCGCGTCGGCCAGGCGGCGATCCGCGCGGTCGGCCTGAAGGTGTTCCGCCACCTGCACAGGCTGGCGCTGCGCTTCCATCTCGACCGCCAGACCGGCGGCGTGTCGCGCGCCATCGAGCGCGGGACCAAGGGCATCGAGTTCCTGCTGAACTTCATGCTGTTCAACATCCTGCCGACGCTTTTGGAAATCGGCCTGGTGACCATCGTGCTGTGGCAGATGTACGACGCCCGCTTCGCGCTGGTCACCTTCGGCACCATCGCCCTTTACATCACCTACACCCTGACCGTCACCGAATGGCGCACCAAGTTCCGCCGCGCCATGAACGAGACCGATTCCGAGGCCAGCACCAAGGCCATCGATTCGCTGTTGAACTTCGAGACGGTCAAATATTTCTGCAACGAATCGCACGAAGCCGAACGCTACGACCGCGCCCTGTCCCGCTACGAGGCGGCGGCGGTCAAAAGCAAGGTCACCCTGGCCCTGCTGAACATGGGCCAAGGCGCCATCATCGCGCTGGGCCTGACCGTGGTGATGATCATGGCGGCCCAGGGGGTGGCCGACGGCAGCATGACCATGGGCGACTTCGTGCTGGTCAATGCCTATCTGGTCCAACTTTACCTGCCCCTGAACTTCCTGGGCTTCGTCTATCGCGAGATCAAGCAATCGCTGACCGACATGGAGGCGATGTTCCGCCTGCTGGAACAAAACGCCGAAATCAGGGACGAAGACGGCGCCTTGGACCTTTCGGTGAATGGTGGCGAGGTCCGTTTCCAGGCGGTGTCGTTCGGCTACGACCCGGACCGGGGCATCCTGGACAAGGTCGATTTCACCGTGCCGGCCGGGCGCACCGTGGCCATCGTCGGCCCGTCGGGGGCCGGCAAAAGCACCATTTCCCGCCTGCTGTTCCGCTTCTACGACGTGACGGGGGGCCGGATCACCATCGACGGCCAGGACATCCGCCAGGTGACGCAATCCTCGTTGCGCGCCGCCATCGGCATCGTTCCGCAAGACACCGTGCTGTTCAACGACACCATCCGCTACAACATCGCCTATGGCAAACCGGGCGCGACCCAGGACGAAATCGAGGCCGCCGCCCGCCTGGCCCGCATCCATGATTTCGTCGTCACCCTGCCGGCCGGCTATGACACCCGGGTCGGCGAGCGCGGCCTGAAATTGTCGGGCGGCGAGAAACAGCGCGTCGCCATCGCGCGGACCATCCTGAAGCGCCCGGCGATCTTGCTGTTCGACGAGGCGACCAGCGCCCTCGACACCCACACCGAAAAGGAAATCCAGGCATCCTTGCGCGAGGTGTCGAAGGACCGCACCACCCTGGTCATCGCCCACCGGCTGTCGACGGTGGTCGATTCCGACGAAATCATCGTGCTGGACAAGGGCCGCATCGTCGAACGGGGCCGCCACCCCGACCTGCTGGCGGCCGACGGCGCCTACGCCGCCATGTGGCGCAAGCAGCAAGAGGCGGCCGCCCTGCGCGACCGCCTGGAAACAGAACTGGTGGAATAATTCCCCGTTAGGCGGTTTTGATGCCGGCGCAGACGCGGTGGATGAAGCCGTCGATGTCATCGTTCATCGACACCGTCCGCCCGGCCATTTCGCCCGCCGCCATCAGCACCTGATCGGCCGCCTCGGTAGCGGTACCGGCGACTTCCGACACTTCGGAAATGGTCACCGCGACGGTCTGGACGCCGGCCGCCACGGTGCGGATGGCCCGGCTGATCTCGGCGATGGCCGCTGATTGCTGTTCGGTGGCGGTGGCGATGCCGGTGGAATTGTCGTTGATGTCGCGGATGCGCCCGGCGATGCCCCGCACCGCATCGACCGCCGCCGCGGTGGCCTCGCGCATGCCGTTGATCTGCGCCGAGATCTCGTCGGTGGCCCGGGCGGTCTGGTTGGCCAGGTGCTTGACCTCGTTGGCGACAACCGCGAAGCCCTTGCCCGCCTCGCCCGCTCGCGCCGCTTCAATCGTGGCGTTCAGGGCCAGAAGGTTGGTCTGGCTGGCGATCTGGGTGATCAGGTTGACGACATCGCCGATCTTGCGGGTGGCGTCCAGCAGGCCCTGAATGGCCACGTCGGCCTGGCCGGCGACCAGCACGGTTTCCTGGGCCATGTCGGCCGAGGTCTGGATGCGGGCGGCGACCTCGCGGATGCCCGACGACACCTGCTCGGCGGCCGAGGCCACCGATTCGACACTGGACGAGGCGTCCTCGGCGGCACGCGCCACCGTCGCCGACTGGCTGCTGGTCTGGCTGGCGATGTGGCTCATCTGCTGGGCGGTCGCCTCCAGCTCGGTGGCGGTGGCGGCCACGGCCTGGCTCATGGTCTTGATCGAAGAGCCGACGGCGTTGGCCTCGGTGGCGAAGTCCTTCGACTTGTCTTCCATGCTGGTCAGCGCCGCGTTGATCAGACGGGCATGGTCGGCGAACTCGCCCACCAGGCCTTCCAGCAGAATGTGCCGGAAATAGCGGCCCTGGGCGGTCTTGGCCATGGCGGCGTCGGCCTCCTTGGTGAAGGCCTCGGTCAGGTCCAGCAGGCGGTTGACGGCATGGTCCAGTTCGCCCAGCACGCCAGCCTCGCGGATGCCGATGACGCGCACGTCCAGCCGGCCGGCGGCGGCCTGTTCCAGCAACAGGGCTGTGCGATGAATCGATTGCCTTGCCTTCAGGACCGACATCAGCGCGAAACCGGCCGCCAGGGCGGTGATGGCGCCCAAGGCCGCGGACAGCTGGTCGCCATGCGACAGTTCCAGGATGACCACCATCATGCCGGCCAGGGCGGCCAAGGCGGCCGCCTGCCAGGCCTTAGAGAGCGAAGACGAATTCATCGTAAGGCACTCCCAGTCCTTCGAGCTTGGATAGCATCGCCGAAAACGACGCCTCCAGACCGGCCTTGCGGTCGGAATGGCCGGTTTCAATGGCGCGCAATTCGGCGTAAAGCGCCGCAGCCTTGGCCACCGCCTCGGGGCGCGGGGTGCGGCGGTTGGAATGGAAACTGACGATCTTGCCGGCGGCATCGAAGGTCGGCGTTACGTGGGCCAGAACCCAATAATGATCGCCGTTCTTGGACCGGTTGACCACATAGGCAAAAATCTCGGCCCCGGTATTGATGGTGTCCCACAGCAGCTTGAAGACGCACCGCGGCATCTCGGGATGGCGGATGATGCTGTGCGGCTTACCCAGGATCTCGGCCTCGGTGAAGCCGGCCATGCGCAGGAATACTTCGTTCGCATAGATGATGCGGCCGGTGGTGTCGGTCTTGCTGACGATGATTTCGTCGGGTCTGAAGGTCTTCTCGACGCCGGTCAGATGCACGTTTGCCATGTCCCCCCCAAACGGAACGGCTTGCGCTGGGCCTAGCCGTGGTCTTACCACGACAGCCAATCTAATGACCGTAAAGAATTAAACCAAGATTAATTTGAGCTCACATTCATCCCCGGGAAACAAGGTTCAACCTGTGCTTTATAAACCGCCGGCACATATAGCGAGGCCAAGTGTAACATCTGCACTTTACATAATTTCTAAAATGACACTGTGCGTATTGATCAAACGATCCGCATCGACAGGCGGCTCTTGCCAGCAAGACCGCAATCGGTCATGACAACGGCCATGAATTATCGCCATGCCTACCACGCCGGAAACTTCGCCGACGTCCACAAGCACGCCACCCTGGGGTTGATGATCGAACATCTGACCCGCAAGGAGGCGGCCTTCGCCTATCTCGACACCCATGCCGGCCTGGGCCTTTACGACCTGACCTCGGTCCAGGCGGAGAAGACCGGCGAATGGCAGGCCGGCATCGCCCGGGTGATGGCGGCCCCGAACCCACCCCCCAGCGCGGCGCCGCTGCTGCGGGTGGTCCGCACCCTCAATCCCGACGGGGCGTTGCGGTTCTATCCCGGTTCGCCCGCTGTGGTGGCCACGCTGTCGCGCCCGCAGGACCGGTTGACCCTGTGCGAGCTGCACCCCGAGGATGCGGCCGATCTGCGCCGACGCTTCGCCGCCGATGCGCGCGCAGGCGTTCATCACCGCGACGGCTATGACGGCATCAAGGCCCTGGTGCCCCCGCCCGAGCGGCGCGGCCTGGTGCTGGTCGACCCGCCGTTCGAGAAGCCGGGTGAATTCGAGCGCATGCGCCGTGGCCTGGCCCAGGGGCTGAAGCGCTGGTCCACCGGCATCTATGCCCTGTGGTACCCCATCAAGGACCGCGAGCCGGTCGCCCGCTTCCATGCCGATCTTTCGATGATGGGGCTGAAAAGCGCCTTCGCCGCCGAACTGATGATCAAGCCGGGCGACAACCCGCAGACCTTGAACGGCTGCGGTCTGGTGGTAGTCAACCCGCCGTGGCAATTGGATATTGCGATGGCCGAGCTGCTGCCGTGGCTGGCCGAAGCGCTGGCGCCCGGCATCGGCAGCTGGCGGGTGGAACCGCTTACGTTGCCGTGACGTTGACGCATTCGACCCGCCAGCCCTCGGGCGTCAGGTCCAGACGGGTCAGCGACAGCGGCTGAACGGCGAAGCGCAGCGCGATGTCGGGCGGCAGCGACAGGGCGGCGGCCAGGGCTGCACGCACGGTGCCGGCATGCACCACCGCCAGCACGTCGCGACCGGCCAGCGGCCCCGACAGCCGGGCCAGGGCGGCGCCGACGCGGTCGCACAGGGCGGCGAAGCTTTCGCCGCCCGGCGGCACCGCGAAGGCCGGCTCGGCCCAGAAGGCGTCGAGGTCGGCATCCTTGGCGGCTTCCAGCTCCATCCAGCTGCGCCCCTGCCAACGGCCGAAATTCTGTTCCATCAAATCAGGCTCGACCAGCGGCGGCGGCACCACCAGGCCGGCCGCCTCCAAGGCGCCGGTGGTCTGGCGGCAGCGCATCAGGCCGCTTTCCACCAAGGTCGCCTGCGGCGGCACCCGGGCGGCCAATTGCCGGAAATCCTCGTCGTCCGAAGTGTCGCAGGCGACGTCCAGCTGACCGTGGATGCGCCCATGCGGACAGGGCACCGGGGCATGGCGGACCAGCCACCAGCGGGTGGTGGCGTTGCTCATGGTTCCGCCCCCGCCCAAAGTCCGGCCGCCGCCAGCAAAATGGCGATTTCGGCCAATTGCTGATGGGCGCCCAGGATGTCGCCGGTATAGCCGCCGAAAGCGCGCCTGGCCAGCGTGACGCCAGCCGCCACCGCCACACCGGCGGCCGCCACCGCGGCCACGGCGCCGCCGCCCAGCCCGATGAAGGCGAAGATCAGCCCCACCACGCCCGCGCTGGCGGCGACGGTAATATCGGGACAGCCGGCCCCGGCCCCCAGCCCGTCGGCGCGAGCCGGCCCCAGCACCTGCATCACCGCCGGGACCAACGCCCGCGACAGCGCGCCGGCCGCCACCAAGGCCCCCAGGCCGGCCAGCGCGTCGGGCGCCTCGGCCAGGGCGGTGGCGCGCAACCCCACCGAAAAGATCAAGGCCAGCACCCCGAAGGCGCCCGAACGGGAATCGCGCATGACCTCAAGCCGGCGGTCGCGATCGCCCCTGGCCCCCAGCCCGTCGGCGGCATCGGCCAGTCCGTCTTCGTGCAGCGCCCCGGTCAGCAGCACCAGCGCCAGCACGGCCAGCAGCGCCGCCGGCAAGGCCGGCAGCCAGGAATCGGCCAACAGCAGCACCAGTCCGCCCAGGGCGCCGATCACGGCGCCGATGACGGGAAACACCCGCATCGACCGCGCCAGACCGCCGGCCGCGACGATCGTGCAATCGGGCAGCGGCAGCCGGGTCAGGAACGAGGCGGCCAAATGAAGGTCGGCGCCCAGCGTGCGGGCGAAAGAATTGGGCGGTTCGGTCATCGGACATAGTGACGGTGAAGGATGGATGGTTTATAGAGCAGATCACCGCGCCACCGCAATATGTTGGGGAGAGTTTTCTTGAATACCTCCATTTCTAGTGTTGACGATGTCGCGACCCTGTTGAGTTCACTGCCCGGCCCCGATGCCGACGCGGCTTCGGCCTGGAGCGCGCGCGAGCCCCAACTGACCAAGCCGGCCGGCTCGCTGGGCCGATTGGAAGAGATATCGGGCTGGCTGGCGACCTGGCAGGGGCGCCACCCGCCGCGCCTGGACCGGGTCCGCGCCCGGGTGTTCGCCGGCAACCACGGAATCGCCGCGCTGGGGGTCTCGGCCTTTCCGCCGGAAGTGACGGTGCAGATGGTGGCCAATTTCCGCCATGGCGGCGCCGCCATCAATCAATTGTGCAAGACCTTCGGCATCGAGCTGGACGTCGTCGCCCTGGAGCTTGACCGCCCCACCGCCGACTTCACCCAAGGCCCGGCGATGGACGAGGCCGAGTTCGCGCGCGCCTTCAATGCCGGCATGGATTCGGTGCCCGACGACACCGACCTGTTGTGCATCGGCGAGATGGGCATCGGCAACACCACCCCGGCGGCGGCCATTCCCGGCGCCCTGTATGGCGGCGAGGCCAGCTTCTGGACCGGGCGCGGCACCGGAATCGAAGGGGCCGGCCTGACCCGCAAGACCGAGGTGGTCGCCGCCGGCATCGAACGCCATCGGCACCAAACGCCGCTTTCCATCCTGCGCTGCCTGGGCGGACGCGAACTGGCGGCCATGGCCGGGGCGGTGCTGGCCGCCCGCCTGAAGCGGGTGCCGGTCCTGCTGGACGGCTATGTCTGCACCGCGGCGGTGGCGCCGCTGGAAGCCCACACCCCCGGGGCGCTGGACCATTGCCTGGTCGCCCATGCCTCGGCCGAGCCCGGCCATCGGCGCATCCTGGAAAAGCTGGGCAAGGCGCCGCTGCTGGACCTGGGCATGCGCCTGGGCGAGGCGTCGGGCGCGGCCCTGGCGGTCGGCACCGTGCGCGCCGCCCTGGCCTGCCATGTCGGCATGGCCACCTTCGCCGAGGCCGGCGTGGCGGCGGGCGGCTAATCCTGGATTCAAAATCCATGGCGGGCTATACTTAGGTCTGGTTCACCGTCGATCCGCCAGACCTGAGGAGCCCCCCCCTGCCCCATCAGAGCATTCCCAAGACCGGGAACCGGTTCATCGACGCCGACCATGCCCGGCTGGCCTCGATCATCCGACGCGCCGCCCTGCTGGCGCGCGAGGAAGATGTCCACCCGGATTTCCTGCCGACATTGCAGGAGTTCCGCCGGATGTTGACCCTGCACTTCGATGTCGAGGAGGTCATCGTCGGCGGTGCCGGCTTTGCCGCCGCCCCGGCCCATCGCGCGCGTCACCGCCAGATCCTGACCGACATCGACGCCATGATCGAACACTTCGCCGTCGATCACTCGCCCGCACTGCGTCACGAGGCGGTCGATCGCATGGAGCAGGTGCTGTTCGAGCACGAGATCGTCGAGGACACCCAATATTGGGAATTCCTGCGCGACCATCGCGCCGAGGACGTGGCGTCGCCGCTATTGGAATGGAAGCCGGTCTACGCCATCGGCGTCGATTGGATCGACGACCAGCATCGGGCGCTCATGGCCGATCTGTCCAAGGTGATCGCCTGCGCCCACGATGCCGAGTCCCGAGACCAGGCCGGGGCCATGCTGGACGACTTCGTCGAACACACGCGGCGCCATTTCACTGACGAAGAGCAGGAACTGCTCCGCCGGGGCGGCTCGGTCACCGAGCACCGCCGCCATCATCAAAGCATGCTGGACCGCCTGACCGAGATGGCAGCCGCCAGCAAGGCCAATCCCGGCGCGCTGGCGTCGGAATACCTGACCTTCTGGCTGCTGGATCACATTTGCGGCCTCGACCGCACCGACTTCGCCGCACCGTAAGGGTCTAACA